>NHBH01000009.1:0-300000 GCA_002168225.1 Micavibrio sp. TMED2 | reverse complement strand
CGATGAAGAGGCCCTGCCACTGATCGAAGAACTGGAAGGCAGCTATTTTGCACCCGGGCTGGAGGCATTGCTGGAAGCCGACCCGGAAACCCGTGCCCGTGAGTTTGCCAGCGTTGACATGGCCCAACGACTGCTGCGGTTTTTCCGCCGTGGCTGGACTACACAGCTGAGCAATTTTGAAAAACGGCTTGAGGATCGCAATGCCCTCAGCGGCATGCGGCCGATTGCCCAAGCGGCTGATATCTTTGCCCAGTTGCCAAGCGCCGATATCAATGCCGTTAATGCGAGTGCCCTGCTTGCCCTCGGTATGAGCATCCGCGCAGGCGTTACCCCGCTGCCGGTAGAGCAAATCATCGCCAATGCCTGTGAAGGCCAAGGCGAGCAATGCCGGGTGGACTTACCGTTCCTGCGGGGGTATGCCTTCCGCACCTATATTCTGCCGGTGCTGGCCGATGTGGATCTGGCTGTCACCGCAGCAAACTAGCAGCCACTCAACCGGTCCCTGACCGTTCTACAGAACAGATCACAATGCGACACCTTGATGCCGCCAGACGCTTTGTCGTCAAAATCGGCTCAGCCCTTCTCGTAGATGATGAAACCGGCACGATCCGTCGTGCCTGGCTTGAGAGCCTTGCGCTCAATATCGCCGATGCCCGCAAGGCTGGTCAGGATGTAATTATCGTTTCCTCCGGCGCGATTGCCCTCGGCCGCCGTCTGCTCGGACTGCCAACCGGCAAGCTGAAGCTCGAGGAAAAGCAGGCCGCCGCCGCTGCCGGTCAGGTACTGCTAGCCCATCACTATCAGGCCGCCCTTGCCGCCCATGGCGTACCGGCGGCACAGCTGCTGCTGACCCCCGACGATACCGAGGACCGCCGCCGTCACCTCAATGCCCGCGCGACGCTCTCGACCCTGCTGTCGCTCGGCGCGGTGCCGGTAATCAACGAGAATGATACGGTTGCTACCGCTGAAATTCGCTTCGGTGACAATGATCGGCTCGGTGCCCGTGTCGCCCAGATGTCTTCTGCTGATACCCTGATCCTGCTGAGCGATGTGCAGGGACTCTATACTGCCGACCCGACCAGAAACAGCATGGCAAAACGCATCGGCCATATTCCGCGCATCACACCGGAGATCGAGGCCATGGCCGGTGGCGCACAGTCCGGTGTCGGCACCGGTGGCATGGTGACCAAGATCGCCGCCGCCAAGATCGCCACGGCTGCCGGATGCCACGTCCTGCTCGGCAATGGCCATGCGCTGTCACCGCTGAGCCAGTTCCGCGAAGATCACGCAGCGGCAACCGGTGAAGCACCGTTCAGCTGGTTCGAAGCGGTTGCGGAACCTATCCGGGCACGCAAGAGCTGGATTGTCGGCCATGTGGACCTTGCCGGACGCATCCGCGTTGATGCCGGTGCGGTCCGGGCACTCAATAATGGTCGCAGCCTGCTGCCCGCCGGTGTGGCGCTGGTAACCGGCAGCTTCGAGCGCGGTGACATTGTTGCCGTGGATGGCCCGGACGGTATCGAGATCGCCCGTGGCATCACCGCCTATAGCAGCGAGGACGCCATGCTGATCGCCGGTCACCACAGTCAGGAGATCGAGAGCATTCTCGGCTTTGCCGGACGTGAGGAAATGATCCACCGCGACGATCTCGCCATGACACAGCAACAGGATGGGGCAAACCATGCCGATTAAGGCTATTCTCTGGGACTGTGACGGCACGCTGGTCGATAGTGAGCCACTGCATCAGGAATGTATCGGCGCGGTCGCGGCGAGCCATGGCGCACCGCTCAGCCATGCCGATATCAAACGCTTCCTCGGTCGCACCACGGCGGAAATCTGGGATTACCTGAAAACCGAACGCGGGCTGACCCTCGACTTCAATGGCTGGCGCGATGCGGTACATGCCTATTACGACGCCAATGTCATGGAGAAGGTGAAAACCCGCCCCGGTGTCGACAGCCAGATCATGATCTTTGCCGCCATGGGGTTGCGTCAGGCTGTGGTCTCAAACAGTACCCGCCCGCTGGTCGATGCCAGTCTTAAGGTCATTGGCCCTAACAACCTGCTCGAATTTTCCCTCAGCATGGATGATGTGGGCAAACCCAAGCCCGACCCCGAGCCGTATTTCCGGGCCGCCTTGAAGATGATGCTGCCACCGCATCAGTGTCTGGTGCTTGAGGACAGTCCGGCAGGTGCCCGTGCCGCGCGTGCCGCCGGCATGCGGGTCATGGTCTGGCCACAGGACTCGGAACTTGTCTATGACGAGATCGACTATATCACTGACAGCCTGACCACCCCTGACTGGGTGCGTATCATCCGCAAGCGGCGCAAGCCGAAGCCGCTGATCGCCCGCTCATTGGCCGCTGGCATACCGCCGGATCAGGTGGATCAGGAAGAGCCGGACGACGCCGAGCTGGAGACCCACCCGGCAGCCGCCCCGAAATCCGACTGACCGGTCGGACAGAGCATAACTTTCACAGATCAGCTATGGGCGAAGTCCTGATTCGGCGCTATGGTGATTGCAAAATCCGCCACCGCCATTGGGACTGTCTGATTTATGGCTCTGCTCCTTGCCGCTGCAAACGCTCTTGACGCAAGCATGCTTGCGACCCCGAAAGCCACCTATCTCAAGGATTACCAGCCACCGGCCTACATGGTTGATAAGGTCGACCTGACCTTCAAGCTGTTCGATGATTATGCGCTGGTCGACAACACCATGTCGCTGACCCGGAATGGTGAGGGTGCCGCGCCGATCGTGCTCGATGGCGAGGAACTGGAGCTGGTCAGCATCATCATGAATGGCGATGCCCTCGGCCCCGACAGCTATACCGTCACCGATCACGACATTACCCTGCCCGCATGTGACGGCACGGTTGAGCTGACCATCACCACCCGGATCAAACCGCAGGAGAACACCCGGCTGGAGGGTCTCTATCGCTCGTCCGGGAATTTCTGCACCCAGTGCGAGGCCGAGGGCTTCCGCCGGATCACCTATTATCCCGACCGGCCCGATGTGCTGGCCCCGTTCGTGACGCGGATCGAGGCTGATCTGGAGAGCTGCCCGGTACTGCTCGGCAATGGCAATCCCGTGGAACAGGGCAATGCCGGACCGGGCCGCCATTACGCCGTCTGGGACGACCCGCATCCGAAGCCCTGCTATCTGTTCGCCCTCGTCGCCGGGCATCTGGTCGAGGTCCGGGACAGCTTCACGACCCAATCCGGGCGCGCGGTACAACTCGGCATTTTCGTCGAGCCGGGTAATGAGGACAAAACCGGTCACGCCATGGCGTCCCTGAAAGCCTCGATGCGCTGGGATGAAACCGCCTATGGCCGCGAATACGATCTCGATGTGTTCAACATCGTGGCGGTCGGCGATTTCAACATGGGGGCCATGGAGAACAAGGGCCTCAACATCTTCAACACCAAATATGTTCTAGCCAGCGAAGACACAGCCACCGATGGCGATTACGAGGGTGTCGAGAGTGTCATCGCGCACGAGTATTTCCATAACTGGAGCGGCAACCGGGTTACCTGCCGTGACTGGTTCCAACTGACCCTGAAAGAAGGCTTCACGGTCTTTCGCGACCAGCAGTTCTCCGCCGATATGAATGATGCGGCGGTCAAGCGGATCGCCGATGTGCAGGCTCTGCGCGCCGCCCAGTTCCCCGAGGATGCAGGTCCCCTCGCCCATCCGATCCAGCCAAAAAGCTATATTGAAATCAACAACTTCTATACTGCCACCGTGTATGAGAAGGGTGCCGAGGTCATCCGCATGATGCACGGCCTCGTCGGACCGCAGGCATTCCGTCAGGGCACCGATCTGTATTTCGAGCGCTATGACGGCCAGGCCGTGACCTGTGAGGATTTCATCACCTCGATCGAGGAGGCCAGTGGTCACGATCTGGGCCAGTTCCGTCGTTGGTATGATCAGGCCGGTACGCCGGTCATTCTGGCCAAGGGCAGCTATGACGAGGCCAGCCACAGCTATACGCTTGTGCTGACCCAACAGCTTGCCGATACGCCCGGCCAGACGGACAAGAAGCCCATGGTCGTACCGGTCCGCATGGGGCTGGTTGCCGGTAATGGGCAGGACCTGCCGCTCTATCTCGATGGCGAGGACAATACGGCGATCGGCTATGGCGACACGACACGGGTGATCGAACTGACCGATACAACCCAGAGCTTCCGCTTCGTCGATGTGTCGGTGCCGCCGACGCCATCGCTGTTCCGCGGCTTCTCCGCCCCGGTGACATTGAAGCTCGAGACCGGCAATGACCAGTTGGTCACCCTCGGCAGCCATGACAGCGACCCGTTCAATCGCTGGGAAGCCGGGCAGACCCTGACCACGCGGCTGATCATGGATGCCTATGACCGACAACATGACACACTGGCGGAGAATGGCAGCACGCCGAAGCTGATTGCCAGCCTGTTCCGCGCCAATCTCGATGCGCCGGATACACCCGACCGGTTCCGCGCCAAGCTGTTGTCCCTGCCGCCGGAAAGCTATCTCGCCCAGCAATGCGAGAATGTTGACCCGCTGCGCCTGCACAATCTGCGCGACAGCCTGTATCAGGGGCTGGCCGAGAGCTTTGAGGGCAAGTGGCAGGCGCTCTATGACCGGCTGTCCCTGAACGCCAGCCCGGCACCGGTGGCCGAACAGATCGGTCGCCGCAGCCTGCGCAATACCGCGCTCGGCTATCTCTGCCAGCTGCCCGATGATCATGGCATTTCACTGGCCAATCGCCAGTACCAGACCGCCGACAACATGACCGACCGCCTCGCCGCCCTGTCCGAACTGGTCGATGCTGGCGGGATTGAAGCCGATACCGCGCTCAACGACTTCTATCAGCGCTGGCGGCATGAGGATCTGGTGATCGACAAATGGTTCATGATCCAGGCCCGTTCATGCCACCCGGATACCCTCAGCAAGGTCCGCTCCCTAATGGAGCATCCGGCCTTCACGCTGAAGAACCCGAACCGCCTGCGCTCACTCGTCGGTGCCTTTGCCGCCGGTAATCCACAGCACTTCCACGCCCCGGATGGCAGCGGCTACAAACTGCTGATCGATGTGGTGATCGAGTTGAACAGTCTGAATCCGCAGACCGCAGCACGCCTGCTCGCGCCGATGCGGCAGTGGCGGCGCTATGAGCCGACACGTCAGGCCGCCATGGCAGCCGAGCTGAAACGCCTGCTCGACCAGCCGAAGCTGTCACCCGATGTCTATGAGGTCGCAAGCAAAAGCCTGGATGGCTAGACCGATCCAGGCTTTCGCTCGTCCTCGCGTGGGTAGTGGCATTGCGAGACTGATACGTGTAGTTAGCGGGGCTTAACTCGCCTTGAGCACGCCCATCTGACCGACAGCGCCCATATCACCGGTTACCGGCGTATTGGTCAGAGTCATCAGGCCACGGGTCATTGCCTTGTGCGATACCGGCTTGGTGATCAGCAGGCTGAACCCGGCAGCCACCAGATAATCCCGGCTGAGTTCGCTCAGATCCTGCTCGATCAGGCCAATAACCGGCACCTTCTGCGTTGCGTTACGAAGCGCGCGGATGGTTTTCAGCGCATCACGCTGACCAGCCTCGCTGGCATCAATCGCCACAAGGATAAGCTCATGCTTGCTGTTGAAACGCGCCAGCAGATCGGCTGACAGGGCAACCGTAGTGCTGCGCCAGCCCTGCCCGGCGAGCAGGTCGGTCAGGTGCTGACGATCCGCCGTATTCGGTTCCAGCACCAGCGCCGATGGCAGCGCATCATGGGGATCTATGCCGCGCGCTGCCGAGAGCAGGTCATTCATGCGAGCATCGGTCATGCGCTCACGCTTGTCACTGGTGACCGGATCAATCACCCGCAGACGCAGGACCGCGAGGAAGTCCTCGGTGGTCAGCGGCAGTGGCAGCACATGGTCGGCAACCTCCATCGCCAGCGCATCAACCGCCGACAGGGCGTTGTCGTCCTGATAGGCGAAGGCGATCCGGCGCGGCGGGTTCTTGCCCTTGCGCAGGCGTTCGGCGAGACGGAAGCCACGGGTGATATTGCGGTCGGCAACGATCAGCGCCATGTCGAAGGCGAGAGACGCGGTATTGACATTGTTCACCGCATCCATAGCGGTCAGCTCATTATCGGCCAGCAGCACATCGGCACCGAGGGCACGTAGTTGATCTGCAATCACCTGACCGCGCACCGGGCTGTGATCGATCACCACATAGGCACGGCCATGCAGCTCAAGGCTGGATGCAATCGGCGGGCCGGGATCACGGATTGGCAGGGTCACAACAAAACGGCTGCCGAGACCCGGCTGGCTATAGGCACGGATATCACCGCCGAGGCGTCGAGCAAGGTTACGGGCAATCGACAGACCCTTGCCATGTCCCTGCTGGTCAGCATCAAACGGTACGACAGCGGAACCGCGACCGGGCTGGACCTGCACCTGATCGTGGAAGATCAGATCGCGGTCTTCGGCGGCAATACCGATACCGGTATCCAGCACGGTGAGACGCAGACGCTTGCTCAGACCGTCATGGATGACATCGGCATTGATGACGACACCACCACAGGTGGTGAACTTGAAGGCATTACCGAGCAACTGACGCAGGATGGTCGAGACGGCCACCGGGTCGAGGTTGAGTTGGCCCGGTACGGTCGGCTCCACATGGCTCGCAACAACGATGCCGCGTTTCGCCAGAGCCGGTGCGGCCTCAAGGATTGCCTTGTCCAGCAGCGGCACCAACTCCACCACCCGACGGTCGAGCAGTGCCGGGACAGCCGGCGCTTCCATGGCTGGTGGCGGGGTTGGCATCTCGGAAATGGCTTCCTTCCAACCGTCGTCTTCCTTGAGTTCGGCCTTCGCCTGATTGAACACATCGGCGACCACGGCACGCACGCGGTCAACACCGGGAGCGGTTTTCAGATCGGATTTCGCAGGCTTGGGCGGGAGCAGTTCTGCCTCGGCGGCCTCAAGATCATCATCACTGCGCTGGCGCAGAACGAATTGCTGGATCGCGAAGGCCGGGGCGCTGTTCCGTAGCACCATGAAAAACAGCATGAACTGGGCAAGCGCACTGATCGCCAGCGCCGCCAGCATCAGCCTCTGATGCCATGCCTGATGTTCGAGAAGGGTACGCTGACGGTTATCCACAAACTCACGGCTGTCGCTGACCAGCGCATGCATGAGTGGCAACAGACCGTCGAGACGATCCAGCACCAGCGTGGCGTCGGGACCGGCCACCGGACGCAGTTCGCGGATTTGCGGATCGAGGCGGGTCAACTCACGGTTCAGGCGATCAATGGTTGCAGCACCGCTGAACACATTGCGGATATTGGCCGCCATGTCCGGATCCTTGGCGACGGCAAGCTGGGCCCAGACATCATCGACAGCACGATTCAGTTCAAGCTCGGTAACAGTTGCCGTATTGGCCCGGCGCTCGACCGTATTGATCAGGCTTTTCACTCTGGCTTGTGTGCCGAGACTGATGACATAGGGGTTGGCCCGCCAGTCGAGCGACAGATTGGCCATAACCGCCCGGTTTTGCCCGGCAAAATGCGCCAGCATGCCGGTTGCCAGAAGGCTGGTCGCCATCAAAATACCAACGATTATCCGCATCGCGGTTACTCCTCATCCCTGTCGAAGCGTGATGCGAGCGGCAGGTTTTGCCGTTCAGACACATCAAATGCCTTCGATCTCAATGGAGAGTCGCAAAGGGCGTGCCAGTTTTAGGAATTTATGACTCTTGTTGTGCCGGATATGGGGGCCTAGCGCGGCATCCGTTCCTTGATAATCCGGGTCAGCATGCGCTGCAGACTGGCCGCCTGACGGTAGATATCACCGCCAAGCCGGTCCACCTCCTGATAAATCGCGGTACCGTCAGCGGATTTGACCACCAGCCATTCATCCTCGGTCCGTCCGATCACGAGACAGTCAGCGCCGGACAGCCCATCCGGCAGCTCCTTATTGGCTGAGACCAATGACGGCACGGTAAAGCCGCGTGGACGCGGCAGGTCCTCGGTGCCGAACAGCTGGATACCGTTCCAGAGCAAACCGTTGGTCAGCTTGAGGAATGCCATGTAGTCGGCAGGCATATCCGGTTTGCCAATACCGGACAGGCCGCGCGTTGTCTGCTGCAGTGCCGATAAATCAGCCGGTTCAAACCGGACCGCGTATTGCGCGATACGGGTCAGCAATTCCTCAAGCGAGGGATCATCGGACCGATTGGCAGATATTTCCGACATGAGACAACCTCGGGGACAACCTCAACAGATACAGCAGCGGCAAACAGATACCGGCAAGCACTGTCATAGCGCTCTAGGCGCTGCGTTGCCAGCCCGGACCAGACCGAGGTGATGGATTGTCATTGCCGCTGGCGTTTTGGCCATTCTTCGGCTCGTCGTCGCATTTTGGCGGACCACTGCGAACATGCGGAGTTGGCGGCTCATACCAGTAGCCTTCCGGCCATGGCACCTTCACCTTGCGGGTTTCGCCGGGTTTCAGATGTTGAATCTGTGGATCCAGATATTTGTGAATAGCCGTATGATACGGCTCCATCTGGATCAGGGTCAGATTGTCAAAATCATTGGCCCGGGCCGCAAATGTCGGATCACCGGCACCACCGAGCGGATGCTTGTGGTGTACGGACAAGCCCTGCGGGGTGAAACCCTCACGCATGCCATCAATCTCGCACTGTTCCAGCTTGAACACCCGGCGCAGCTCTTCGCCATGCTCGTCGGCAAGCATTTTCAGGAACCGCTGTTTCGCCAGCAGCCCCTGATAGCGGAGCACATCGACCTTCTCGCCATCAATCTCGCGATAGGTCTTGATCCGGCGGGTATAGTCGATCTCGGCAATCGGCATATCGTAGGTATCAACATTGCCCGGACCGGACGGCAGAATCACCCGCTGCTTGGGCTTTGGTGCACTGGCTGTATTATGGCCTTTGCCTTTGCCCTTATTCGGGTTCTTGCGATTGCCCTTGTTGCGTTTCTTCCGACCGACAATCTCGAAATGGTCTTCAAAGGCCATCGCCTGACGGATCAGATCGCGGTTCCACTCGGCGTCAATGCTGTCCTCGACGCTGTGATTACCGGGGATGCTGACCGGCTTGACGGCCTCGTCAGGATCAATGTCCATCTGCGCCGCCAGACGGCGAATGTCCTGAACCGTATAGCCCTTGGGCGGCCACGCCGCACGTTCGGCCATTTCGGCCTCATGCTCGGCATCTTCCCGAGCCTGTTTCTCAAGGCGGCGCTGTTCTTCTCTCTGTTCGCGCTCGAGCTTCTTTTCTTCGCGGATTTTGAGGCGCTTTTCGGCCTCTTCCTCACGCTCCTCAGCAAGCTGGAAACGTGCCGTGGTAATCGCGGCGACACTCTTGCGCGGCACTGGGAAAATCGGTGTACGCAGCAGTGGCAGTTTGATCTGACGGGAGCGCCCGGCCTTGTCGGTACGCATGCCCTTCAACTGCTTGGCAAGATACTCATCAATCGCCGAATTGTAGGGCTGCTGCGGGATCAGGATCAGGTTACTGAAACTGTTGGTCGACCCTCGCGCGGCCATGGGCGTGATGTGGCGCACCACGAAACCAACGGGAGCAACCCCATCCTCGCGCATCTGCGCAATCTCTTCCGGCTGGATACCAATGCTGGCGAGACGCTTGGGCTGCTTTTCAGCCAGCATCTTGATGAATTTGGGATGTACATCCCGAAATTCACGCCGGAACTGCTTGATCTCTTTTCGTCCCTTCTGCTCAAACTTGAAGCCAGTATGAGCAAGACCAAAGGGCGGGTCTTCCTTGATCAGCGTATAGCGTTGCTTGGTATCGGACCTGTTCTCAGTCATCAGCCAAGCCCCACATGACGTGGCTGAATACTGGCTGGCGGCACAAAACCGGCGACATCATTGACCGCCCGCTGAGCCTGCCGGTTGGCGCGCCATGTCTCACGTCGGGCGGTGGCATATTCGGCGATGGCCTCGGCACCTGGCTGATAGATCGGCCCCTTGACGACCGGCAGCTTTACCGTGCGCTTGTTGCCGATCGAAATACCGGCAACCTGCGGGTTCAGATAGGCATGGATTGCGTCGTGATATGGCTTCTGCGGGATCAGCACCAGATTCTTGAACTCGTTTGTACCGCCAGTAGAGTCGAGCGGCTTGATGTGATGCACGGAGAAACCCTCCGGCACCATGCCCTCGCGCATCCCCTGAATCTCGTCATCGCGAATACCCCAGGCGCGCAGTTCCCGTTGATTGAATTGCGCCAAGTCGGCGAGAAAATCACCACGGACCTTGGTAAACTGGTTTTTGATCGCGCGGTATTCTTTGCGGCCACGGCGGCGGTACTCATACTCCGTCCAGTCCAGCCCGAGGGGCGGATCTTCCTTTGGTGGGACAAAATGAGTACGGCGTCGCGCCATACCGGCATCTCCATCGGTGACGAGGTCGAAATCAGTTCCTGTTTCGGCAACCTTGGTCTGGGGGAGAGACCGTATCCGTGAATTCAATGCCTTGGCGCGAAATCCATGACTGCCGTGTAACTTATAGTTCATAATCTACACGATGATCATGAAAGTAAGCCGCAGAAATCAATGGTTTGCACCGCACAGCCTCAAGGCAGATCGCCCCGGCAGTCATGAAGCCGCAGCATACCCGGTAAAGTCGCTGGCCAGACTATATCGTTGAATGTACAACCATCGAATTGTGCCCCGTCCATCAGCGCCTGTGACAGGTCGAGACCCGTCAGTTCGGCCTTGAGCCAGAATGAGCCACGCAGATTGGCCGCGCCTATCACACAACCGGTGACCCGGCTTCGATTGAACATCGCATCCACCAGCTCGGCGCCAGTCAGTGTGCAGCCATTGAGACGGGCATCGGTAAAGCGGCAGGTATTTAGCCGGGCTTCAGAAAAATCGCAGTCTTTCAGATCGGTTTTGCTGAAATCAACGCTGTCGAGTATGGCCCTACGGAAATCGCCGCCCGCAACAGCGCAGCCGGTCATGGTCAGCAACTGGCCACGGGCACCTTGGGACTTCATCCAGTCATCATGCGCTGCCAGCATCAATGTCAGCGATGAGGCATCAATCAGGCTCATGGAGCAGGCCCGGGAGAAGATCTTGGAGCGCCACGATCATTGCCTGGCGCTGGTGCTGTTTCCGGCTCAAGCATAAGGCGCTTCTCGGGAATCGACATAACCGTTACCCGCTGCCTCTGTTCCTCGGATAATCTGGTCTTCAGCAGGGTATTCAGGGACTTGTAGTCCATGGTGCTCAGATATGTGGTGTCGACAACAAGTGACACATCCTGCCGGAGATGGGTCACCGGATTGATGGCATGCTGGTTGAGCTGTCGTTCAATGCCGGCAAATGCACGTTCTGCATCAAACCGCCAATTATCCGACATGGATGCCGACATCGGGATATTGATTTCAATCGGGCGACCAACGGCGTCGACAAAATCAATGGTGCCGGACCGCGGCCGCATGAGCGGTGCCTGAAAGATACCGGTTCGCTCGATCGCCAGCGCGGTCATCGCCTCACGGATCGAATGCGGTCTGATCTGGCCGCTATGTCCGGAATCCCGGGCAAGGGTCTCGAAACGCGGATCGTCCCGATAGCTTTGAGTGACGTTTTCAAGCCGGTCAAATTCGCTGTGCAGGCCAATCGCATTGCCCGGAACATGACCGATAGGTTCCCTGACCATGTTGTATTCAACGCTCGACAGCCGCTTCCACCAGCTGTTGTTCCGCCAGACATTGAAATCCTTCTGCATCCGGTTTGCCGGGATCGAGGTCTCAATCACCCGCGCCCGTTCGGCAGGTGACAGCTGCTCGTGCATGGCCTTGGCGAGTTGCTGGTAATGTTCTTTCGAGAGGAAGGTTGTATCAAGCAGGACAACCACGCCTTCGCTCTGTCCGGTCAGCGTATTGGTTGCCGACAGGGCAAGTTGGCTGCGTATGGATGCCATTGGTTCCGAAACATCAAACGTCCAATGCTCGAATGGGCTGGGCGATTTGGGCGATTTCACATCAATCGGCGTGCCCTTGGCATCGACGAAATCCAGCCCGGCATCGGGGGAGCGCATGACCGGTGCCGCGATCTGTCCGGCCCGTTCCGCCGCGATGGCAACCATGGCTTCCTGAATGCTGTGCGGGCGTATCTGGTTGTTATGGGCCGGATCACTGGCCAGTTTCTCGAACCGGGGGTCGTTGCGATAGGTGGTATCAACCGCCGCCATTGAGGTCAGGAAGTTATGCATCCCGACCATGCGACCGGGGATTTTGCCCCTCGGCTCACGGGTCTTGTCGTATTCGGTCTCCGCAACCAGTCGGCGCCATTTGGCGTCGCGCCAGGCGGTCAGATCAATTGCCCCGATCACCGACTGCGCCAGCGTCGGCGAATTAGCCGTCCCGCGCAACGCGAGAGCGGCAGCATCCGGCTCATCATCTGGCTGTTTGTCGGGTTGGGCGGACATAAAAGCCTGTCTTGAGGGAGAAAGGACAGTGGTGCAAACGGCCTAACGTAATGCACGTATCCAAACTGCCCCGAACACCTGAAAACACCAAGGCAAACTGCGGGTAAATTTCGCAAAATCAAAAAATTAGCCGGTCCCGACTGCTATGCGGAACCGGCTGATTTTGATAACTGGTTTATCCGTGTGGATCGTATCAGATGGTATCGTCAACCCAGCGAACGAGGTCGGTCTTCGGCAGGGCACCGATCTTGGTGCCGGCGACCTGACCGCCCTTGAACAGCATCAGGGTTGGAATACCGCGAACCCCGTATTTGGTCGGGATCATCGGGTTTTCATCGATATTGACCTTGGCAACGCGGATTTTCCCGCTCATTTCCTCGGCCAGATCCTCAAGGATCGGGGCAATCTGTTTGCATGGCGCACACCATTCCGCCCAGAAATCAACGAGCACAGGCTCGCTGGAATTAAGTACATCGGTTTCAAAACTGTCATCTGTAACACTGGCAGTCAGTGTCTGATCGTCGGCCATATCTGCCTCCGTTTCCTGTTGTTATTTATTAACTCTTGGTCGTGCCGAAAGGACTGTCGGTAAGCGTATAACACAGGCTGGCAACTTCTTTGGCCACGCCGCACGATACCTGACCAGAGCCTAGCCAGCAAAACCCTGCAGGGTCAAGAACCCTGCGCTTGCCCATTAAGGTGGGGAATCATGCTGTCGGGTACAAGAACCAAGCGTTCCCTGACCACCTCAAAACACGGAATATTGATCCAGAACCGGTGCCGGAATCGCCATGATCCGGCTGTCTATTGTCCACAAAAGCGCCGTTTCCACCGGCTTTTCCGGGTAGAGCCGCTGTACCAGCAGCCGATACATGGCAAGCTGGCGGAGATAGGCTGGCGGCACCGCCTCAATCGTGGTTGGCGGGGGGCGATTCGTCTTGTAGTCAACAATCAGCACCCGGTCCGACAGCACAACCAGACGGTCGATCTGGCCATTGACCGATACCCGCGTGCCATCCGCCTGCACGATCTCCCCCGTCACTGACACCTCGGCCCGGCTGTCAGGCCCGAACAGCGGCGCATAATCGGGATGGTCGAGGATGGCCAGCACTTCACCGGTCAGCGCTGCCTGTGCCGCTGCATCGAGATCATGGACCGGCTTGGCGAGGTATTCCGTCAACCGCTTCGCCCGCACGGCAATCGGTGCGGCGGGCAGCCATTGCAGCAGGGTATGAACCAAGCGACCACGGGCCAGCGCGGCATTCACACTGTCATCTGCACCGATGGGTGATGCTGCTGCGGGCTGGGCATGGGTTTCATCCTCACCGCCACCGGACGGGGTCAGCGCCAGTTCCCGCACCTGCTCCATCGCGGCAAGCCGTGTCGCCCAATCGGGCAGCGCATCCAGCGGGTCGCCATCATCAAACGGGCGGGCATCGGGTTTTGGCGCGGCACTCTGAACGGAGGCAAACTCCCATATCGCGCTATCACCCTCGCCGGTTTTGGTGACCTGGTCAGTTTCCGCCAGTGCCTCGAAACCGGCCTTGATCCGCTCATACCAGCTCTTTTCCGGCAGGTTCTTGCCGTTCCCGTGCTGCCAGCCACAAACCAGCAGCCAGTCCGCCGCTCGGGTCATGGCGACATAGAGCAACCGGTTATATTCCTCGTTCTGCCTGACCTTTATCTGATCGTATCTCTCCTGCGCGGCACCGGCATAATCATCTGTACTGCCTGCAAACAGCGGTGCACCGGAATGGGCCAACTCAACCGGCCAGAGCGGCTGGGAACCCGGCGCATTCGGCGGC
This sequence comes from Micavibrio sp. TMED2, assembly GCA_002168225.1. Lineage (NCBI taxonomy): Bacteria > Pseudomonadati > Bdellovibrionota > Bdellovibrionia > Bdellovibrionales > Pseudobdellovibrionaceae > Micavibrio > Micavibrio sp. TMED2. The sequence goes on along the minus strand of NHBH01000009.1, from coordinate 285,738 downwards.
TGGGTGGTATCCGGTAGAATGACAATCGGCGCCTGCAGCCCCTTGGAGCCATGCACGGTCATGATGCGTATCTGGTCGTGCCCGCTCTCCTGATCCCGCTTGATCTCCGGCGCGCCGGTCATCAGCCAGTCGAGGAACTGCTGCATGACACCCGGTCGCTCGCGCTCGAATGCCAGACAGCGGTCCAGAAACTCGTCAATCGGTTCCGCCGCATCAACGCCGAGCCGCCCGAGAATCGCCCGTCGCCCGGTGCCATCCGGCAGGGCCGGACAGGATGCCGCCAAGACCCCGGCGAACAGCTGATACGGGCTCATGAAATCCACGCGTCCGAGCCAATGGGCCAGATAGCGCGCAACCGCTCCGAAAGGCGTATACGCCTCGGCATGGCTCTGCAGACTGCGCCACAGGGTACCCTGCCGACCGATGGCAAGCTCGGCCAGTTGCGCCTCATCCAACCCGATCAATGGCGATTTCAGCACACAGGCCAGCGTCAGATCATCCTCGGGCAACAGCAAAAACTCCGCCAGCGCCAGCAGATCACGCACGGCCAGCTGTTCCGGCAGCACCATCCGGTCAGCACCGGCCACCGGGATATTGCGCGCCTGCAATGCCCTGACCAGCGCAGGGATGAAGGCTGAGCGGCTACGCACCAGCACCATGATATCGCCGGACCTGATCGGGCGGTTATAGGGCTCCAGCAGCGTCTTCTGATCGAGCCACTCCCGTATCTGTCCGGCTATCCGTTCGGCCAGCCGCTGTCGGGCCGAGCGTTGATCGACGCGGCTCAGTGGCGGCAATTCCCATGGCTGCGGGTCTTTCACGCTCTCCGGCTGTTCATCGCCCTCGAAGCGCGGCTCGGGCTGCCAGAGGATGATCCGACCGGCATGACCGGCACGGGAGGAAAAGTGCTGTACGCCTGCGCCATCATCGGGACGTACACCGGCAGCAGCGATGTCATCGGCAAAGACCTTATCGACCAGTTGCAGGACCGGTGGCGAGGTACGGAAGGAATGGGATAGTTGCAGCGGACGCCATGGACGCTGGGCTTCCTCGACCTGCCGGGCAAAGGTGGTGCGCATGGATTTGAAGGTTTCCGGGCTGGCCCGCTGGAAGCTGTAGATCGACTGCTTTTCGTCACCGACCACGAACAGGCTACGCGGCGGGATCAGATGCCCGTCCGGCCCTTCCCGTCCCTCGGCCACCCCCATGCCGGAGAAGAATTCATCGGCAATGGTCTGCACAATATCCCATTGCTCGGGATTGGTATCCTGTGCCTCGTCAATCAGCAGGTGATCCAACCCTTCATCCAGCTTGTAAAGCACCCACGCCGCCTTGCCGGTACTGCGCAACAGGTCACGGCTGATCAGGATCAGGTCACTGAAATCGAGATAACCCAGATGCTGTTTCAACTGCTGATAGCGCCGAAGGATCGCCTCACCCACAGTCAGGAAATGGCAACTCGCCTCGGCAATCCTCGTCCCCATCCACCGCTCACGCCACGCTTCCAGACGCTCGGCTTCAGCACGCATGATCGGCAGATGCTCTTTGAACGCCGCGGTGACCATCGATTTATCAGCTTTCTGTGCCCCGCTCTTGATGAAGAAAACCCCGAGATAATCATCAAGCAGGGCGAGACGCTTTTCCGGTTCAGCAGCAAGAAAAGCTTCCATCGCCGGCACGTGCTTTTTCTCTGTCGCTTTGGCCTTGGGATTATTCGCAAAGTCTGACAGCGCCTGACGCAAACCGGCTTCATCTATTGCCGGATCGGTGCAGGCAGCAAGGCGTATTTCGCGCTCACTCTGTCCGACAGTCAGACCAAAAAGATCGTAAATTTCCTGCTGTAGCGCCGTTACCGACCCGGCCCGGCGCAACTCACGTGCGAGCCGTCCACGCTCCTCGATCAAGGCGTTCATATTCTTGGAAAACCGATCGGCATCGAGCAGCGCGGTCAGGTAGTCGAGCGCCTCCCCCACCGCCTGATCATCACTGCGTCCATTCAGGACATAATCACGGGCCTGATTGAGCGTGGTATGGGCCGCATCCTCCTCGATCAGCCGGAAGCCGGGGGCCACCCCCGCCTCAACCGGGAACCGGCGCAGCAGTCCGGTACAGAAGGAATGCAATGTCTGGATCTGCAAGCCGCCCGGGGCTTCCAGCACAGCAGCGAACAGACTGCGCGCCTGACTGCGCAAGGCGAGATCAGCAGTTGGGTAGCCATCCGCGCCGAGCAGGTCGCGCAGCTGGGCATCCAGCCTGGCATCATCGGCCACCATCCAGCCACCGAGCCGCTGCTGCATACGGATCGACATTTCTGCAGCCCCTGCCTTGGTGAAGGTCAGGGCCAGTATCCGTGTCGGGCGCACACCAGCGAGCAGCAGTCGCAGGATGCGGTCGGTCAGCACCTTGGTCTTGCCGGTACCGGCAGAGGCATTCACCCAGACGCTCGCATGGGGATCGGCAGCGTGACGCTGCACCACACTGGCATCAAGCGGCGGATTGGTATTGGTGCTGTCCGGGCTCATGATTGCCCCTCCAGCAGGCCGGGTGCCCATTCATCGTAGCGGGCGAGATGGCGATAATCATCATAGCGGGGTGCCAGATCGGGGCGCGGCGAGGCCAGATAGGGCATATCCGCCGCCGCGAAGGCCTTCAGCAATTCATTCAGCCCCTGATTGGCATAGGTAATCAGCGCCTCAGCCTCATCACCCGTATAGGCCTTGACCTCACCGGGCGTGCTCGTCCCGCTCAGCCGGATATATTCGAGGCTGGCAGCCTGCTGCGCGTCAACCTCCTCGAAACCGCCATCGGCAACGATCAATGCCTCCACCGCCAGTTGCGGTGACAGGCCACGGCACACATCCTTCCGGTCCGGCACCGATCCGGTTTTGTAGTCGATAACGGACAGCGCGTTGTCGGTGATGGCACGGTCAATGCGGTCGGCGCGTCCGCGTAATGTTATGTCACCGGTCGATAATGGAAATACCGTCTTGCCCTGTACCTCCATGGCACGTGGTCGCCATCCGGCTTCACGCCGCTCGGTCTCATGACCGACAAACCAGTTGGCAATGCGGATAAACCGCGCCCACCAGAAGGCATGGACCTCGGGACGGTCGGCCACGTCGGCAAACACCTCGTCACCAATGGCAATCAACTGCTCCACCGCATCGGGCGGCAGGCGGTCCGGAAACTGTTTGGTGAACCGGTCCAGCGCCTTGTGGATGAAGGAACCACGCTCCGCCGCGCCTGGATCAAGTTCGAGGTCATCCAGCGCCCGCAGCTTCAGCACATGCCGGGCATAGAAACCGTAAGGATTGCGCATCAGCAATTCGACATCGGTTACGGACAGAGAGGTCGGTCGATCAGCCTCAGCCGGTGTCGGGGCCGGCTCGTCAATCGGTACCACGGCATCCGGCTCGTCGAGCATGACCGCCCAGCGCTGGTAATTGCTTGTACGGCGCAGCATCCGGCTGAACCCGTTATCAGCCTTGTGCTGATCGGCATCGCGCCAGCGCTGGAACATCACATCGAGATACTGCATCCAGCGCGCCGGAATGGTCGGTGCCCCGCCCTGCTTGCCAGCCCGCAGCAGAAATACCTCGGGCGCGCCGAGTGCTGCGGCGAAGTCATGGGCGGTCTGGCCCAGCCGCCGTTCCGGTGTCGGCAGACCAAGACGCTTGCGCATCGGACGCGAGAGCCATGGATCGGCGCTCGGTTCCGGCGGCCATGTGCCCTCGTTCAACCCGGCCAGAATGACCCGATCAGCCTCAACCAGCCGCGCCTCAAGCAGGCCGAGAATGGTCAGGCGTGGATGCGCGGCATTCTTCGGACGCACCACCCGTGTCGCCATCAGGCTGGCAAGAAAATCGGCATAGTGATGGGCTGCCATCGGCGGGAAGCCGTCACCGGCCAGCAGCAGATCATTGATGAAGGAGGCTGCCATTTCACCCGCCTCATCGACCCATAACCGGTAGGCACCCGCCATATCCGGCACGGCGGCCAGTTGCTCGGCCAGCCGGATATGGGTGGTGATCAGGGTTTTCAGGCTGTGATGGCCCGTCTCCGCCGCCGCCAGTGCCAGAACCGGTTCAAGTACGGCCTCCAGATCGGCGACAAAACCATCGGCACGGGCCAGCAGCCGTATATCCGGCGGTCGTTCCTCATCATGGCGGCGGGCATCCAGCGCCAGTTTCAGCCCCTCGATACCCGGCGCCGGGCGCGGACCGCGCAGCACCAGCATTTCCAGCAGGCGGATATTCTCCCGACACTCAGCCGGGTTGCGGCCAAGGGCGGCCAGCGGATGCTTGAACACACTGAGCAGATCACGCGGCCCGAACCGGTTGGCGACCAGCACCGCCGTCAGCCGCAGCCAGATGCCGACCGGGGTATCGGCCAGCGCCTGTCCGGCACTGTCATTGACGGTGATGCCATAACGCCCGAGCACGGCGGCGACCCGGTTGGCGATATTGCGGTCGGGCGTGACCAGCATAGCGGTATTGGCCGGGGTATCGGGCTCCAGCACTTCGCGCATGGCAAGGGCCGCGACCATTGCCTCATGCTCCGGCCCGCTGCAGGTTACCGGCGTGACCTGATCCATCACCGCAGGATCGGCATCCATGCCCGGATCAATGCCGGTCAGCACATCAATCAGCACCTGACGATGATGCGCTGCCTTGGCATCCAACGCGCTATCGGGCCACGGTGCGGGCCAATCTTCAGGCGTCGCGCCCAGCTCATTGACCAGCTTCAGCAACTGATACTGGGCATGGCTCTCGGGCAGGGTTTCACCGACAATGCGGCGATCAAAACCCGGCAACAGCACTGTGCCGCGCGGCAAGTCGAGTACGGCTCGCATCAGGGCGGATGTCGCCGGGATCGACCCGGTGGACCCGGCAATGATGACCGGATCGGTCGGTCGCTGGCTGGCCATGAAATCCGCCGCCCGGCGCAACCACCGGTCGCGATACTTGCCGGGATCGGTCGCCCCGCGTTCGGCCAGAACACCCGGCCAATGCTCGCCGAGAATGTCGAGGAACTGGAGCACTTCCTGCCAGTGATGGGCGTAATCATCAGGAACCAGCCCGGCCAGCGCCTCAAACGGAACGCCCTCGATGTCGAGTTGGTCAAGCAGGCGGGCAAGTTCGGCGGCGAGATCAATCGCTCGCTCCGGCGTCGGCTTTTCATCCGCCGGGGCCGCCGCCATAATCGCCCGCGACAAGCGCAACTGCCGCTCAAGACCACCGATCGGCGGTGCCAGCGGTTCCAGCCCCGGATCGTCGCTGGTCAGGATCAGCTCATCCTCATCCACATCGCCAATCGGGCGCAGGATCGGCAGCAGGATTGACTGCTCGCGCCCATCATCGCCCGGTTGCAGCGCGCGGAAATGCTGATGCGCCTCCAGAAATGCCGAACGCATGGCCCGACAGGCACGCCGGGTCGGCAGCATGATGGTGATCCGGGCCAGCGCCAGCGGATCATGGCGACAGCGATAGGTCAGCCCATGGGCGAGCGTGGTCAAGAGAGGCTGGGTCGGCGGCAGGGTATAAAGCCCGGAAGGCCAGTCATCTGGCCAAATGGCGGCCGCATCTGATGCTTGATCACTCACAACCCGGCCACTCAAACCATATGCAGCGGGTCGATCCAGCGCGCCCGTTCAGGGTGCAGCTGCTCATCGGCGAAGTCGAGGCCTTCCGGTGTCCCCACATGGAACCAGACACCGTCATGGGGCATACCATAGAGCCGCCCCTGTTCAATCGACCGATCCCAGTATTTGTTGAACGAGAAGGCTTTGGCGGGCGGGTCGGCGAGGATGGACGGGCTGACCAGCTGCACACCGCCATAAACAAAGGGTGCTATACCACCCTCGATCCGGCGGGACAGCTTGCCATCCGGCTCCAGATTGAAGTCGCCATCACCTTCATAATCGCCATGAACCCGCACCGATGGCTGGACCATCAGCAGCGCATCCATATGCTCGGGCTGCCAGAGTTCGGCCAGCCGCCGCAGCAGCGGGCTGGGTCCGTCGAGCCAGAGGGTGTCGGCATTGATGACAAAGAACGGCTCGTCGCCCAGATGCGCGCGGGCGTTATAGACACCGCCGCCGGTCTCGAGCCGCTCTTCCTCGGGCACCAGCACAAATTCCGCCTCATCGCGCTTGCTCAGGTGATTGATGATCCGGTCTCCGAGATAACAGGTATTGACGACAATTCGCTCGATACCGTTCTCGACCAGCCGGGCAATGACCCAGTCGATCAGCGGGCGACCGGCAACCTCAAGCATGGGTTTCGGCGTGTCATCGGTCAGATGGCGCATCCGCTCACCGCGCCCGGCCGCCATGATCATGGCAACCCGTGGCATGGTAACCTTAGGCATGGCAATTCCGGGCATAACGGGGTTATCGGTGGTGGAACTGGCAACCATGAGGGCAGCCTCGGATATCTCGGAACGGGAAATCAGGCCATCAATACCAGATCAGGCCCGTGAAGGTAATCACGCAACGAGGCCTGCGCGGAATTCGCTCGGGATATTCCGATCGAACCATGCCCGCACGCCGTCGAGTTCTGGCTCTGCCTCCAGCACCTCTTCGAGCAGCTTCCAGCAGCGCGGCAGGTGCTGCATATAGCGATCATCGCCCTCATCGATGGCGAGCCGGGCAAAGACGCCGAGAATGCGCGTCAGGCGCTGGGCCTTGAGGATATTATAGGCGGTCTGGAACTTTGCCGGATCAATGTCGGGGAAGGATTTGAGATAGCCCTGACACATCATGCGTACGAGGTCCGGCGATACATCGCGCCGTACGTCCTCGAGCAGTGAGACGAGGTCATAGATACCGGGACCGATACCGCCATCCTGAAAATCAAGCACCCCGATCCGGCGCAGGCTGTTATCGCCAAGCTCCGCCGCCGGATCATCCGGCACCTCGAGCAGCATCAGGTTATCAACGATGTAATCCCGCAGGATCAGCGAATTCGGCATCTCACAGGCCGGTTGCAGGGCTGCTTCCCAGACCTGCAGGAAAATCTCGACCAGTTCCTGCAACTCCATCGGATCCTCGGGCAGCAGGTCGGCCCCGCGCATGTAGGCATCCATGAACAGGGCAGCCTGATCCGCAAATGTCGCGGCATCATAGGTCTTGAGACCACGCCCCATCGGCGCGTCGAAGCGTTTATGCAGGGCGATCAGCAGCTTGGTCGCGCGGGTCAGGAGCGGTTTCGGATCCTGACCACCATCAATCAGCTTGGAAAACACGTCATCGCCGAAATCCTCGACCAGCATGAAGCCGTTTTCGAGGTCACGGGCCATCAGTTCCGGCGTGGTGATGCCGAGATTGCGCAGCAATTCATGAATCCGCACGAACTGGTTGAGCACAACCGGTGAGGCTGGCCAGTCCATGAAAATCGCCTGGCTGGGCGGATCGACCGCGTTATCGGTCAGGCGGACCAGCGTCTTCTCTGACGCATCGCTCGGCAGCAGCGCGCGCTCGGCCTCGGACCAGCCGTATTTGTCGACAAAGGCCTCAGCCAGCACTGAGCGATCGGTTTCAGCCGATTCAGTGGTTGCTTCAGCGATTTGCTGATCGTCCTGATCCAATGTTCCTGCCCTTATGACTGGCGCTATTATGACGACAGTTTCTGCAACAAGTCATCCATTCGGTTACCCCAGTCGCCGTAACCATGCAAATACAGTTGCCGTTCGAGATTATTTTCACCTGTATCTATCTGCAGATGCAACACATTACCCACAGGCATCTCGCCAATCCGGTTCGGCCATTCGATCAGGGCAATGGTCCGGTCGCTGCCAACCTCGTCCCAGCCAAGCTCAATCAGCTCTTCCGGCTCCTCAAGGCGATAAAGGTCATAGTGCAGCAGATCATGCCCCTCACCGGTCTGGTAGGTCTGGACGAGGGTAAAGGTCGGGCTCGGCACATCCTGTTCGGGATGGGTCAGTGCCCTGATCAGCGCACGGGCCAGTGTCGTCTTGCCCGCCCCCACCGGCCCGTCGAGCAGGATTATGTCGCCAGGCTGCAGGCTTTCCGCCAGTGCAGTACCGAATGACATGGTTGCCGTCTCGCCGGGGAGAGACATTGTGCCAGATGTTTTTTGCATAATGAGACAGATAGCGTAGGTTGCGCCCGGCAAACATAAAAGGCCGGTCAGGCGAAACGTCACGAATACGCCAACAATCTGACACGGTCACCGGCTAACAACAATGCCGTGCAGCAGCAGGGGAGCAAAGAACAGGCGATGAGCGAACAGGCACCCATCATGACAGAGAGCAAAAACACCGACGTCATTATCATCGGCGCGGGGCCGGTTGGCCTCTACGCCATCTTCCAATGCGGCATGCTCGGCATGAAAACCGTGGTGATTGATGCGCTCGACGATATTGGCGGCCAATGCACGGCGCTTTACCCGGAAAAGCCGATCTATGACGTTGCCGGCTTTCCGAATATTGAGTCGGCCCATCTGATCGCCCGGCTGGAACAGCAATCGGCACCGTTCCACCCGGAATACCACCTCGGCCAGCAAGTAACGGGGCTTGAGAAGACCGATACCGGCTGGACCGTCACCACCGGCAAGGGCCTGACCGTCAGCGCCAAGGCGATCATTATCGCCGCCGGAGCCGGTGCTTTCGGCCCGAACCGACCACCGCTCGACGGCATCGAGGATTATGAGGGCAGCTCAGTATTCTACGCCGTGCGTCGGCGCGAGGATTTCGCCGGGCGCCGCATCGTCATTGCCGGTGGCGGCGACAGTGCTATCGACTGGGCTTTGTCACTGCAGGAAGTAGCAGCCCGCATTTCGATCGTCCACCGCCGGGCAAAGTTCCGGGCCATGCCCGACAGCGTCGCCAAGATGGAGCGGCTGGCGGACGACGACCGCCTCGACCTCGTCACTCCGTTCCAGCTGCATGGGCTGGAGGGCAAGAATGGTCAACTGCAATCGGTAATCGTGCAGTCGATGGAAGGCGAGGAAAAGCATATTCCGGCCGATATCCTGCTGCCATTCTTCGGCCTGTCCACCGATCTCGGCCCGCTCAAGGAATGGGGCCTGAGCTTTGACCGCAGCCATATCAAAATCGACCAGAGCACCTGCGAGACCGATCTTGAGGGCATCTTCGCCATCGGCGATGTGGCGACCTATCCGGGCAAGCTGAAACTGATCGTCAACGGCTTCGGCGAGGCCGCCACCGCCGCGCACAAGGCACATTCATACGTCTTCCCGGACAAGGCCCTGCATTTCGAATACTCAACAACAAAGGGGCTGCCGGGCGCTGCATAATGCGCCCAACAGCCCCTTGATTGCTGTTGTCAGAGAACGGTTATCGCTTAGTAGCGATACTGATCCGCCTTGAACGGGCCGAATTCTGGTACGCCGAGATACTGGGCCTGTTCTTCGGTCAGCTTGGTCAGCTTGGCACCGATCTTGGCGAGGTGCAGGCTGGCAACCTTCTCATCGAGGTGTTTCGGCAGGACATAGACCTTGCGCTCGTATTTATCATGATGCTGCCAGAGCTCGATCTGCGCCAGCACCTGATTGGTGAAGGATGCACTCATCACGAAGCTCGGGTGACCAGTGGCGCAACCGAGGTTCACGAGGCGCCCCTTGGCGAGAACGATCAGGCGCTTGCCGTCAGGGAAGATGACCTCATCAACCTGCGGCTTGACCTCTTCCCAGACCATGTTGGACAGAGCACCGACCTGAATCTCGTTATCGAAGTGGCCGATGTTGCAGACAATCGCCCGGTCCTTCATCTCACGCATATGATCGATAGTGATGATGTCCTTGTTACCGGTGGCGGTAACGAAGATATCGGCGCGCGGGGCGGCGTCTTCCATGGTGACGACTTCATAGCCTTCCATGGCGGCCTGCAGGGCGCAGATCGGATCGATTTCAGTGACCATGACGCGGGCACCGGCATTGCGCAGGCTGGCGGCAGAGCCTTTACCCACATCACCGAAACCGGCAACCACGGCGACCTTGCCAGCCATCATCACGTCAGTTGCCCGGCGGATGCCGTCAACGAGGCTCTCGCGGCAGCCATAGAGGTTGTCGAATTTGGACTTGGTCACGCTGTCATTGACGTTGATCGCAGGTACCTTGAGGGTACCGGCCTTCGCCATTTCATAGAGGCGGTGCACGCCGGTGGTGGTTTCCTCGGAAACACCGAGCACGTCTTCCAGCAGTTGTGGATACTTGTCGTGCATCAGGATGGTCAGATCGCCGCCATCATCGAGCAGCAGGTTCGGACGCCAGCCATCAGGGCCGCTGATGGTCTGTTCGACCGCCCACCAGTATTCTTCCTCGCTCATGCCCTTCCAGGCAAAGACCGGGATACCGGCAGCAGCGATAGCAGCAGCGGCATGATCCTGGGTCGAGAAGATATTACAGGAAGACCAGCGCACCTCGGCACCGAGTTCAACCAGGGTCTCGATCAGCACGGCGGTCTGGATGGTCATGTGCAGACAGCCGGTGATGCGGGCACCCTGCAGCGGCTTGGACGCGCCGAACTCCTCACGCACCGCCATCAGGCCGGGCATTTCGGTTTCGGCAATGGCAATCTCGCGCCGGCCATAATCGGCAAGGCTGAAGTCTTTGACCTTGTAGTCGGAAAAATTCGCTGGCGCTGCGGCTGACATGGACATGGGCGGGTATCGCTCTTCGGTTATGGTCGATTTCATGTGATCGGACGGCCTCGGCCATCGCGTGGCGCTATACATAGGCGGTCTGACCGCGTGGGCAAAGCCAAAATGTCAGGAAATCAAACCGGGAGCGTGCGGGTTGCAGACCGGCCCTAGGAGCGAGCGTCTAGACTTCCTCGTGGAACCGGTCATTGACCAGTGTTTCGATGGCGTCGAGCAGTGCCGCCCCATCCTTGCCGCTGGCGACCAGCTCCAGTTCGGTGCCCGGCCCGGCGGCCAGCATCAGCAAGCCCATGATGGAACTGCCGATAACATCGGTATCGCCCTTCCAGACGACGACTTCGGCGTCATATTCCTCAACGGTACGGACAAATTTTGCGGCCGCACGCGCATGCAGGCCACGCTCGTTGCAAATGGTCACAACGCGCCGCATTTCACGGGTTTCAGACATTATCGATTGGCATCCTGCAGCAGGGTCGAGGCGACACTGATGTATTTACGGGCAGCCTCGCAACCGGCGGCAACCGCCTTTTTCAACGGCTGGTCGCCGCGCACGCTGGCGAGTTTGACCAGCATCGGCAGATTGACCCCGGCGATGACCTCGATCGGCCCCTTGTCCATGATAGAAATCGCCAGATTGGACGGGGTGCCACCGAACATATCGGTACAGACGATAACCCCCTGCCCCTGATCCGCATCGGTCACGGCATCGATAATATCCTGACGCCGAAGTTCCATATTGTCCTCGGGACCAATATTGATCCCCTTAATGGCTTGCTGTGCACCGACCACATGTTCGAGTGCGGCGATCAACTCATCCGCCAGACGCCCATGGGTAACAATTACCAGTCCAATCATCGGCCATCACCCGTGTTTGATGCCTCATTACACCCGGCATAAGGTAAAGCGGGTTGAACAAAGCGCCAAGGCGTTAAAACCATCATGTCACAGGTGAGCACCGTCAGCGTTACCCGGAAGCCTCGGCAACCAAGACCTTTGCATGGTCGAGTACCCGCGCCTGATCATCCGGGCAATCATGTGCGAACCACCAGTCTTCAAGGCTGTGCAGCACCTGCTTTATCCCCGGCCCCGCTTCCATGCCGAGCGCCATCAGATCATGACCGGAAACCGGCAGTTGCCGCGGGCTGTAGCCATCGATCACGCCGAGGATGCGTTGCCGTTCATCATCCGGCAGGCTGGCCGCCGCCAGCCAGAAACGATCACGCACCGCCTCTTGCCCGTCACGATAGATGGCAAGCGCCAGTTCCTGCGCCGACAGGCCGGGAGGCAACGGTTCGGCGCTCTGATGCAGGCGACGCATTTCCCGGTTCGAGAGGCGCAAACGGTCTGCCGCCGCTTTCAGCACCGCCGGATCATCCGGCAGGAGCAGACGCAAAGCCAGCAAGGCATCATCCGTTGGAAAGCCCGCAACCTCTATGGATCGGGCCAGACGCGACAGATCGGCAGGCACCGGCAGGCAATGAGCCAGCACCCCGGCATCCTGCATCAACTCGAGCATCGCCATGACCCGGTCAATCACCAGAATGCGCAACAGCTCATCGCGGATGCGTTCGGCGGACAGCTGCGATATCAGATGCGCCAGCGCCGTACAGGCGGCGAGCGCGTCACTATCTGGTTCGGCACCACCGAAACGGCCATGAAACCGGAAGAAGCGGAGAATGCGCAGCACATCTTCACGGATGCGCTGTTCCGGCTCACCGATAAACCGCACATGATGGTGTTCAAGGTCGGCGAGGCCATCGGTCAAATCCTCGACCAGACCGTCAGACGTGGCGTTCAGGGCATTGATCGTGAAGTCCCGGCGCGCGGCGTCCTCGGCCCATGAGGTGGAAAACGCCACCGTCGCCCGGCGGCCATCGGTCGCCACATCCCGGCGCAGGGTGGTGATCTCATACCGGCGTTCATCGAGGAGTGCCGTTACCGTGCCATGTTCGATCCCGGTCGGAATGGTCCTGATACCGGCGTCACTCAGCGTGGCCATCACCGCCTCGGGCAACATATCCGTTGCGAGGTCGAGATCGCCGGGTTCGAGCTTCATAACGGCATCACGGACACAGCCGCCGACAAAGCGCAGATCGGCACCGGCTGCCGCGAAGACGGCAAACAGCTTTCTGGCGCGTTCATCACGCATCCAGTCGGGTGGTTCTATCTGCAGATGCCTGATCACGAGACGACGAGCCGCTTGTTATTTTCCGCACATGGTTGACTTATATCAACGCAACTATGCTCAACCATTCTAATGTACCATCATGGCAGGAGCCGTTTTACGGCTGCGGTATGATATTTAATGCACAGTTCTGGTGCGCAATGCTCGGGGTTTGGCGACCACATGGCAACAACGCTGAAAACATCGATCGGACACAACACCACAGACAGCCTCTCACAACTGCAACCCGGCGCGCTCGATCTGAGCCATCTGCCGGTAACGCGGCTGGAGCGCATGGCGCGGGCCGGACAGGAAATCCTCAGATGGCACGATATCCTGCACCGCTCCGGCGATACGGTGATCACCAGCATGCTCGCCGATGCCATGCAACCAACGGCATGGGACCATATTCCGGCAAATGATGTGGTCGACAACACCAGCGGCAGCCAGTTCTTCTTTCACCTCCATGGCGAGGAAGAGGATGATGGAGGTAATGGCCATACCGACCATCGGGACATCGGCGAAACCGGGCACTTCCACTGTTTCCAGCGCCTGAAGGATCCCGAGGGCGGCATGATCCGGTTCGAGCCGGTATCCGCCGCACGCGGTCATGCGGTCGCCGCACCAGCCCAGCGCGAGGACGGTACCGGCATTGCCCATCTGGTTGCCCTCGGCATCGATGCTTTCGGCCTGCCGAACCGGCTGTTCACGACAAATCGCTGGGTGACCGGCGAGACATGGTGCCCGGCGGCGGAACTGATCCCGCAGATTGATGCCTTCGAAATCAGCCATGGCCAGCCGAATTTCATCGTCAACCAGTGGATGACCGAGATGATCCGGCTGTTCCAGCCACAAATCGCCTGCCTGCTCATGGCCCGCGACCAGATGCTGAAGGATCATGGCGGCGGCAAGCTGTCACCCGCCCTCAATGACCGCTCTATCGAGGTAACATCGGAACTGCCGATATCGGTTCCGGCACAGACCGCAGCCGTTGCCGCAGCGCTGGAGCAAAACCGCAGCTGAAGCGGATCAGCACTGATAGGCTTCCTGAAATGCCTGAACGATCGACACAATCGGCGGTCCAACAACCAGATACGGGTTGCGATCGGTCCATTTCAGATAGGCTATCCGCGCCTGATCGGCACTGACGAACAGGGGCGGGCAGAACAGCGCGCCATCAAATCCGGCACGTTTGATATGCCGCTGCAGATCGAGAATACCGCCGAGATAGGTAATACAGCGCTCACGCTCTGCGCCACCGCTCTGCTGGCAGTCATATTTGAACTGCGGCGCGCTGTAGGTTGGCGGTGGCGGCATCTGGGCCTGTACAGAAACGGGCGGTATCAGGGCAAAGGCGGCGAGCGCAAGGGCGCCAAGTACATAAGTGCTGACAATCCGGCCAAACACCCGTTTCGATATAGCTGACATGAGAACCCTTAACTGCTGGCCGATAGTACCTGAGACAAATTCTTTAGCATCGCGGCGGTCGCCCCCCAAATAAAACGACCGTTATAGGGCACAGCATAGAATGACCGTTGCCGACCATCCACCACATGATCATGGCGCTCGAAGTTGCCGGGCGACATGAAAAACGCCAGCGGCACCTCGAAAATATCCTCGACCTCGGACGGATCGGCCCGCAATTCACCGGGATCGCGCACGAGGCCGACAACTGGCGTAATCCGGTAATTGGTGACGGTCCGGTAGTCATCCAACTGACCGATCAGCTCCACCCGGTCCCGCATCAGGGCAACTTCCTCTTCCGCCTCACGCAGGGCAGCGGCAACCGCATCGGCATCGCCCGGCTCGACCTTGCCACCCGGCAGGCTGATCTGTCCGGCATGATGGGTCAGATGGCTGGTGCGCTGGGTCAGCAGCACATGCCAGTCGCCATTGGCACCGCGCGCGATCAGGGGCATCAGCACACCGGCCGGGCGCATCTCCACAAGCGACGCATCGCCCGCCAATGGCCGGGGCCGATAATCGGCGAGAAGGGAGCGAAGTTGCGTATCAGTCAGCGGCATATCTGTGCGTATCACTTCCTTATCGCGGCGCTGCTATCGGTTGCCATCTCTGTCGGAATATCATCATCAGATACCTGTCCGAGAGAGAAAAACACACCGTCACTGACCACGCCCAGCTCGGCAACATCATCCGTACTGCTGCGGGCAACCGCATGATCCACTAGCTCATAAAATACCGTACGGCCAAGACGGGCCGATAGACCACGCGGCATCTCGACATAGGGCGTCACCTCACCGGTCACCGGACTGGGGCGCATGACCAGAGGCGTGTCGACAGACAGTGTCAGATCATGGTCGAGATTGGTGATAAAATGAATTGTCTGATCCTCGCGACCGGCATTCTCAACCCGCATCGCCTGTACGACGAAGGGCGCGTCCTCGACCTCAATGATCCCCTGTTCAGCAGGTGTCTTGAGCCAGTATTGACCATCATCACGGCGGCTCAACACGGTCGAGAACAGTTTTACCAGCCGATGCCGCCGGATCGGGTCGCTCTGATGAAACCATGTGCCATCACGGGCAATGCGCATCTGATAATCGCGCGGGATCATGCCCGGCTTGAATTCCTCATCACTGCCCTGCGTCATTGTTTCGTCCAAAGTCCCCTATGGGCTTCAATATGATTACCCCTATATGGATTATCAGAAACATGCTCACAATGTCGTTTACGGATGCTGCCATAGACCCGACATAGTGCTAGGCTAGATATGTTTCTGAATTGAATATTATTTCCAAACCACTCGGAACATCAGACGCATGGCCTTGATCACCGGACGACTGACTGAAACGCACCCCTTTCTGCCAACCGCAGCACATGCCCCTGCAGGCACCAAAACCGCCACACCGCCCAAGCCGATGGAGGCCGCAGCCATTGCAGCCGAGGCCGAACGGCTCGGCGAGGTGCTGGGACAGGCGCGAGACCAGATCGGCACGGTTATTTTTGGTCAGCGTCAGGTCGTCGACCTCAGCCTGATCAGCATTCTGGCTGGTGGTCACATCCTGCTGCTCGGCGTGCCCGGTCTGGCGAAAACACGGCTGGTTGAAACCCTTGGTTCGGTTCTTGGCCTCGATTACAAACGCATCCAGTGTACGCCTGATCTGATGCCCGCTGACATTCTCGGTTCCGAAGTGCTCGATGAGGGCAAGGCTGGTAAACGCGCCTTCCGCTTTATCGAGGGGCCGATCTTCACCCAGTTGCTGATGGCCGACGAGATCAACCGCGCCAGCCCGCGCACTCAATCCGCCCTGCTGCAGGCGATGCAGGAAAACAGCGTCTCGGTCGCAGGCCACACCCATGCCCTGCCGCAGCCATTCTATGTACTGGCCACCCAGAACCCGCTTGAGCAGGAAGGCACCTATCCACTGCCGGAAGCCCAGCTCGACCGTTTCCTGATGCAGATCACCGTGGATTATCCCGACCGTGAGGCCGAGCGCGCCATGCTGCTCGCCACCACCGGTACCGATGTTCAACAGGCGGCCTCGGTCCTGTCGGAACAGGATCTGATGATGGCCCGCCATGTGGTGCGCGCCCTGCCGGTCGGTGAACAGGTGGTTGAGGCAATCCTCGATCTGGTGCGCATCGGACGCCCGGAAGACAGCAGCCTCGCCGAAGTCACCAAGCATGTTGCCTGGGGGCCCGGCCCGCGTGCGGCACAGGCGATGATGCTGGCCTGTCGCGCCAAGGCATTGCTCGAAGGACGGCTGTCACCATCGCTTGATGACGTCCGCGATCTGGCCCGCCCGATCCTGCAGCACCGCATGGCCCTGAATTTCGGTGCCCGTGCCGATGGTCTCGAGCTTGATGATGTTATCGAGCGCATGCTGACCACCGTGCTGTAAACGCATCCGTCAGCGCCCACCGGACATCAACGGAAAGCTTCAGGCAAAACAACACCTATGTCGCAACCCACGCCACAGACACCACAGGGTAAAGCCGCCCAAGGCAATGCCAACCGGGCATCGCTTCCGGCCGGACGGCGTCTGCTGAACCGGGCAGCGGCAACGGCAGAGCCATTACCCCCGCTGCTGCTGGATGCCCAGCGGATTGCGGAAACGGTTCGGCAGGGTCTGCACGGTCGCCGACGGGCCGGGGCCGGTGAAACCTTCTGGCAGTTCCGTGACTATGAGCAGCATGACGGTCGTGACCGCATCGACTGGCGGCAATCGGCCAAGGGCGAGCGTCTCTATGTCCGCGATGCGGAATGGGAAGCATCCCAGACCGCCTATCTCTGGGCCGACCGTTCGGCCTCGATGGTATTCCGTTCATCGAAGAACCTGCCGACCAAACGGACCCGCTCGATGCTGCTGCTGCTGGCTACCGCCAGCCTGCTGATCCGACAGGATGAACGTATTGCCCTGATGAGCCGGATTGACCGGACCCGCCCGGCCAATGGCCGCGCCGGGCTGATCCAGATCGCCAATGCCCTAATCCCGCCCGACGGGGCCGAGGATCATGAGCGGGACGAGGATAATCCCTATGGCAACCTGCCCCCGACCCATCCCCTGCCACGGCATTCGCAGGTGATCTGGTTCGGTGACTTCATCTCGCCCTTGCAGGACATTGCCGATGTGATCGGTCCGCTGGTCAATATGGGCGTGCGCGGCCATCTGGTTCAGGTCACCGACCCGGCAGAGGAGAACCTGCCTTATCGCGGTCGTACCCGGTTCAAGGATCTGGAGAGCGGCGACCGCCTGCTGATCCCGCGGGTAGAGAATATCAGCGAGGTCTATGCCGAGCGGATGATCCAGCACCGCGCCGGGTTACAGGCACTGGTCCGCAATGCCGGATGGGACATGACCACGCACCACACCGACCAGCCACCGGAAACATGCCTGATGGCGCTCTACACCCAGTTGAGCGATCAGGGGAGAGGTTTCTAGCCCATGTTCAGCATGTTTGGTGGCACATTGGCATTCGGCACGCCCTGGGTTCTGACCGGGCTGCTGGCGCTGCCTGCCCTGTGGTGGATATTGCGCCTGCTGCCGCCCCGCCCGCGCCTGATCCGGTTTCCGAACCTGCTGCTGCTGCGTGACCTGCTGCCCAATGAGCAGACGCCGTCGCGCCTGCCGCTCTGGCTTTTGTTGCTGCGCATGGTGTTTGCCGCCCTGCTGATCCTTGCCGCATCCCAGCCGACCCTGAACCCGCGCGATCCGCTGCCGGGTGCCGGGCCGATCATCATGGTGGTGGATAATGGCTGGGCCAGTGCCCCGAACTGGTCCGACCGTATGGCCAAAATCGATGCCCTGCTGAACCGCCCCGGCATTGATGACCGCGAGGTGCTGCTGGTTACCAGTGCAGCACCGGCCAATGGCGACCCGATTGATATTCTCGGCCCCTTCACCGCTACGCAGGCCCGCGAACGGCTGGCCGGTCTGCGGCCACAGCCATGGCGCGATGATCTGCCGGTCGCCATCGACCGGGTCAGTGACTGGATCACCGCCCAGAGCAACATGGCAACCCCGACGATTTACTGGCTGTCCGATGGTCTCGCCAGAACCATGCCCGCCGAACGCGCGGCACTCCGACTGATAGCCAATCTCGGCGATGTCATTATGGTCCGTGCCGGTGACAACAGCCTGCCCGTGGTCATCCGCCCGCCAAGTGACAATGCGCTGGACGATCCGATAAACGATGGTGACAGCAACATGCTCGCGGTGACACTGGAGCGCGTCATTGATGATGTCGCCCTGCCGGTCCGGGTGCAGACGCTCGGCAGCGATGACCGCCTGCTCGGGGACCAGACCGTGATCATGGAAACCGGTATCAAGGATATGCGGCTGGAACTCGACGTACCAACTGAACTGCGCAGCGATATCCGGCAAGTACGCATCATCAATGCCAATCATGCCGCCTCACGGGTACTGCTCGATGATCGCTTTGTCCGCCGTCCGGTCGGGCTGATCGCCGGTGGCGATGACCGCAGCGCCCAGCCGCTGCTCGATCAGCTGCACTATCTGCGCCAAGCATTCGAGCCCTTCGCCGAGGTGCGGGGCGGCACGCTGGAAAACCTGATCCAGCAACCGCTGTCGGTTCTGGTCATGGCGGATATCGGTACCCTGACACCGGACAGCATCGACCGTCTCGACACATGGATCCGCGATGGCGGCCTGCTGATCCGCTTTGCCGGACCGCAACTGGCCAATGCCAGCGGCGGCGACAGCCTGCTGCCGGTCCGCATCCGACAGGGTGATCGCGCCCTCGGCGGTGCCCTGTCATGGACCGAGCCGGTCAAGCTCGCGCCCTTTGCCGATAACAGCCCGTTTGCCGGTCTGACCATCCCCGATGATGTCACCATCGAACGCCAGATACTGGCCGAGCCGGAACTTGATTTGAACGAGCGAAGCTGGGCGCGACTTGCCGATGGCACACCACTGGTCACGGCGGAAGCACGAGGCAAGGGCTATCTCGTCCTGTTCCACACCACCGCCAGCCCAAGCTGGTCAAACCTCGCCCTCAGCGGGCTGTTCGTCGAGATGCTGCATCGACTGATGCCACTCAGCGCCGGGGTTGCCCCCGGCCAGTCGGCAGAGAATGAGGCCCCGGCCAATCTCGCGCCGATCCGCTCGGTTGACGGGTTCGGTACCCTGACCGAGCCGGGCCCGATCGTGCAGCCGCTGCATCTGGCCAGCTTCGAGGATACCGAGATTGATCCGCACCACCCGCCGGGGATATATGGTCGCGAGGCAACGCGCCGTGCCCTCAATCTCTCTGCCCGTCTGCCCGAACTGACGCCCCTCGATACGGTCCCGTCCGGTATGCGCCTTGAAAGCCTGAGCATTTCACCCCAAACCGCCCTGTTCCCATGGCTGCTGTTTGCAGCCCTGATGATCGGTCTGGTCGACTGGATGCTGGCCCAGTGGATGAGCGGTGGCCTCAGTGGCCGGATGGATGAAATCAGCAATCGCTGGCGTCCGACCCGCGCTGCCGGGATCGGCATCGCGCTGGTGCTGTCCGCAGTCGCCACCCATGGCGCGCAGGCACAGGCGCTGACCCTTGATGAAGAGCGGGCGATGAAGGTCACTTCAGGCACCTATCTGGGCTATGTGCTGACCGGTGATCGCCGGGTCGATGAAATCAGCCATGCCGGGCTGGATGGCCTCGCCGGTATCCTGCGTCGCCGGACCGCCGCCGAGGTCGAGGGCGCTATCGGCGTCGATATCGACCGTGATGATCTTGCGCTGTTCCCGCTCCTGTACTGGCCGATTACCGAGGTGCAAGCTGATCTCGGCAGTGAGACCGTGGAACGCCTGAACCAGTATATGCGCCATGGCGGTATGATTGTGTTCGATACCCGGGACAAGCTCGAAGGTGGCCTCGAACAGGGTGGCCCCGGCGTCCAGCGCCTGCGTGAGTTGACCCGTAATCTGGACATGCCACCGCTGCAGCCGATCAATCCGCAGCATGTGATGACCCGATCATTCTATCTGCTGCAGATTTTCCCCGGTCGCTATGCCGGTGGCGAGGTCTGGGTCGAGCGCACCGATGAGCGCCGCAATGACGGTGTTTCATCGGTCATGATCGGTGCCCATGACTGGGCTGCCGCATGGGCTGTCGGACCCGACAACCGCCCGATGCTGCCGGTGGTTCCCGGTGGCGAACGCCAGCGTGAACTGGCCTATCGCTTCGGCGTCAACATGGTGATGTACGCCCTGACCGGCAACTACAAGGCCGATCAGGTCCATGTCCCCTATATTCTGGAGCGCCTTGGCCAATGACCGCGAGCAGTGCTACAGATACGGCGATGATTGATGCGGTAACCTCGGTTATCTGGTCACCGATCCTGCCATGGTGGGCGATCATCTGCCTGGGGCTGGCCATTCTTGCCCTGACCGCTACCGGGTTGGTTGGACGACTGCGCGGCACGCTCTGGCGTTTTGCCCTGATGAGCCTGCTGCTGCTGGCACTCGCCAACCCGTCACTGATCCGAGAGCAACGGGCACCGATCCCGGATATCGCCCTGCTGGTCTATGACAACAGCCCGAGCCAGCAACGCCCGCTCCGACAGGAGCAACTTGAAGCCGCCCGCGCCCATCTGCGCGCCACCATCGGCGATATCGAAGGACTAGAGCTACGCGAGATCACGGTTCCCGGACCGGGCAATACCGGTCGTATCGATGAAACCCAGCTGTTCGGTGCCATCGAACAGGCGCTGGGCGATCTGCCCCGGCGTCGGATCGCCGGTATCCTGCTGCTGACCGACGGGCAGGTGCATGATGTGCCGACCGATCTTGCGGCATGGGATGATCTCGGCCCGATCCATACCCTGCTGACCGGTGAAGAGTCTGAAACCGACCGACGGCTGACCGTGGTACAGGCACCCGGCTTTGGCCTTGTCGATAAGCAGGTAACGGTTACCATCAAAGTCGAGGATCTGCCCGGCGACGAGATGGATCGCCAGCCGGTCCGAGTCACCGCACGCAAGAATGATGACGAACCGATCAACTTCACCGTCGAGACCGGCACGCCACAGGATCTGAGCTTCACCATCGATCATGGCGGCCCGAATGTGGTCGAGCTGAGCGTCGAGCGCCAGCCGGGAGAGATCAGCACCGAGAACAACCGCGCGGTGATCGTGGTCAACGGTGTTCGCGACCGCCTGCGGGTGCTGCTGGTCTCCGGCGAGCCGCATCCGGGCGAACGCACATGGCGCAACCTGCTGAAGGCCGATCCCTCGGTCGACCTCGTCCACTTCACCATTCTGCGGCCACCGGAAAAACAGGACGGCACACCGATCCGCGAACTGTCCCTGATCGCCTTCCCGATCCGCGAACTGTTCGAGATCAAGCTGAACGAGTTTGATCTGGTGATCTTCGACCGCTACCAGCGTCGGGGCGTGTTGCCGCGTATCTATCTCGAGAATATTGCCGATTATGTCCGCAATGGCGGCGCGCTGCTGAGCGCGGAGGGACCGAGTGCGGCAACCCCGCTCTCCCTGCATCGCTCGCCTCTGGGTCAGGTTCTGCCCGCAAGCCCGAATGGCGAGATCGATACCGCCCCGTTCCGGCCACAGGTAACCGATCTCGGCAACCGCCATCCGGTAACCAGCAATCTCGGCCATGACAGCCTGACCGCCGGGGAATGGGGCCGCTGGTTCCGCCTGATCGAAAGCCGGGTCAGCGACGGACAGGTGTTGATGACCGATCAAAACCAGATGCCGCTGCTGGTCATGCAACGGGTCGGCGAGGGCCGGGTTGCCCAGTTGCTGAGCGATCATATCTGGCTCTGGGATCGTGGCTTCGAGGGTGGCGGCCCGCAGGCCGAACTGCTTCGACGCCTCGCCCACTGGCTGATGAAGGAACCGGCGCTGGAGGAGGAAACCCTGAGCGCCGTGGTCGAGGATGACCAACTGGTCGTCGAACGCCACAGTCTTGGCGATATCCCGGAGACCGTGACCGTGACCCGCCCTGATGGCACGCGCGAAACGGTCACCATGAACACGCTGGATAACGGCGTCGGACGCGCCACGCTGACCGCCGACAGTCCCGGCCTGTACCGGGTCACCGATGGTGATCTGAGCGCGGTTGCCCTGGCCGGACGGATCAACCCGAAGGAACTGTCGGATTTGCGCTCCGGCGCTGAAAAGCTGGAACCGATCATGGCCGCCACCGGTGGTGCCGCCAAACGGCTGGAGAGTTTGCCGGCCCCGGCCATCCGCCACGTTGCAAACAGCGACAATTATGCCGGTGGCAACTGGCTCGGCCTGCGTGACAACAACAACTACCGGGTCATCGCTGTCACTGACGCCCCGCTACTGCCCGCTCTGGTGCTGCTCGGGCTGACCCTGTTGTTGCTGCTCGCCGGTTGGTGGCGTGAATCCCGATAGCGCCACCCGGTAGCACATGTCTGCAACTATGGTGCAAATTCAGGCAGCTAAAACTTGGTAGTTGCGGCATGTCATGTCATACCGATAGCAACTGATCAGTAAGAACAAGGCCCTGACGGCTGATATTATCGCCAGAAACAACCAGAGACCATGGCGTCATTCATTCACATAGCCGATACCGCCCATGCCTTTGAGGGCGAACGCAAGACCACCGAGCAACGGCTGGATGAATGGCGTCTGCAAACCTATTATCGTGGGTTGCCGCTGGTTCTGCTCGGACTGTTTGCCGGGTCTTTGCTGGCGGTTTACGCGTTGCTCGGCAGCTTTGACAACACGCTGATTGTCGGCTGGCTATGCCTGCATACCGCCATGCTCGGCTATCGCGCCCAGCATTATTTCATGTATCGCCATAACGGCATCGAGAACCACACCCTCGCCTGGTGGCAGCGCCATGCCCTGATGGGACCGATCGCTGGTGGTGTGGTCTGGGCCATCGCAGTAATCGTCTTCATGCCGACGCTTGAGCTGCCGGGACGCATGCTGCTGATCTTCATTATCGGTGGTTTCTCAGCCGCCGCTGTCGGCATTACCAGCGCCTATCTGCCCAGCCTCTATGCCTGGACCCTGACAGCACAGCTGACAGTAACCCTCATGACCTTCGCCACGGCGGACGGACCGACCGAGTTCAGCATGGGGGTCATGCTCACCTTCTTTACCGTCGCACTCCTGTTCTTCGGCAACAGCAACAGCCGGAGCATGCAGAAATCTTTCGTCGATGCGACACGGCAGGCAGCGCTGCAATCGGAAGTCAGCATGCTAGAGGCGCGCACCCGTTCCGCGATTGAGCATATCCCATCGGCGGTGGCGCTGTTCGATGGTGAGGATCGGCTGGTGATCTGGAACCACCATGCCGTGTTGCTGTTCCCCGAATTGCGGAGCAAATGGCAGATCGGCACGCCGTTCATCGAGATCATCAAGTCATCCCCCGCCTGGTTATCGCTCGGTCATACGGAAGAGAATGGCGGCACCACCAAACCCGTGCTGGATGTCGACCAGCGTCTTGCCCAGCACAACAAGCCGCAAGGCACATGGGAAGTCGCTCTCCATGATGGACGCTGGCTGCAGGTTCAGGAAGCACGGATGCCCGATGGCGGCTATATCACCAGCTTCATCGACATTACCAATCTGAAGCGCGAAGAGATCGTCCTGCGTGAAGCGAAGAACGAGGCCGAACGCGCCAACCAGGCGAAATCGCAGTTCCTCGCCCTGATGAGTCATGAGCTACGCACGCCACTAAACGCCATCCTCGGCTTTGCCGAAGGCATCAAGAGCCAGCAGTTCGGCGACCTCAAGGAAGAGTATGTAGAATACGCAACCGTGATCAAGGAGAGCGGCAACCACCTGCTCGCGGTCATCAACGATATTCTCGACCTGTCCAAGATCGAGGCCGGACAGATGACCCTGATGCCGGAGAAGATCGATCCCGGCCGCTCCCTGCAATCGGCCCTGCGCATCCTGCAGGAAAAGGTTCGCAATGCCGAACTCGAGGTTCTGGTCGAGATCGAGGACGACCTGCCAGCGCTCATGGCCGATGCCCGTGCGGTGCACCAGATGCTGCTCAACCTGCTTGCCAATGCCATCAAGTCCACCGCCCCCGGCGGCAAGATCACGATGGAAGCCAAGCGTCAGGGCGATGACCTGCTGCTGGTCGTCACCGACACCGGCATTGGCATTGCGCCCAAGGATATCGAAGCGGTCCTGCGCCCGTTCGGGCAGGTTGAGGATACCCTGCGCCGTACCGAACAGGGCACCGGTCTCGGCGTGCCGCTGACCAAATCCCTGATGGAACTCCATGGCGGCAAGCTGGAGATTTTCAGCAAGCTGGAACACGGCACGCGCATGTGCCTTGTCTTCCCGCCCGACTGCATCGTGCCCGCCAGCGAACGCACCCCGGAAACTGCGTCCTGATAGCCCCTTTCGCCACTCTGCCTGACGCGGTATAGCAGCCCCCATTATGAGCAGTTCTCCCGCACATGCCGGGGCCAGCAGCCCCGAGCCCCCCAGTTTTGAAGCCATGAAGGCGCGTCAGAAGCGTCAGCAGGGCTGGCTGCGCGACCGGATACGCCCGATCAAGCCGCGGGTATATATCTCGGTCGGCCTCGGCTTTACCGGTGGGCTGTGCCTGATCCTGCAAGCCTGGCTGCTCGCCACCATCCTGCATGGTGCCGTGATTGAGGGACGGGCAATCACGGATTTTGCCCGCGAGATCATGCTGGTGATTGCCGCCGTACTGATCCGGGCTGCCATGCTCGGATTGGCCGAGCGGGTCGGCATGGCCAATGCGGTAGCGCTCAAGACCGGGCTGCGCCGTGAGCTGATCGCCAGAATAACCGCAGCCGGACCAGATTTTATCGCCAGCACCGGCAGCGGTCCGATCATCACCGCCGCCTATGACCAGATCGAAGCGCTGGACAATTATATCGCCCGCTATCTGCCGCAACGGATGCTGGCCGGGCTGATCCCGCTCGCCATCGTCATAGCGGTCTGGCCGGTGAACTGGATTGCCGCCCTGATCCTGCTGGCGACCGGGCCACTGATTGTCATGATGATGGCGCTGGTCGGCCTCGGTGCGGCGGCGGCGAGCCGCAAGCAGATGGTGGCGCTGGAACGTCTCGGCGGTTATTTCGTCGACCGGTTACGCGGCCTTGATACCCTGCGCCTGTTCGGTCAGGCGGAAGCGGAGATGGCGCGGGTACGCATGATGGCGGATAATTTCCGGGGCCGCACCATGAGCGTGCTGCGCCTTGCCTTCCTGTCTTCTGCCGTACTCGAGTTCTTCAGCTCAATCGCGATTGCCATTCTGGCCGTCAATATCGGCCTTGCCCTGCTCGGCCTCGTCAATGTCGGGCCACTGGCGAATATCAGCCTCTTTGCCGCGCTGTTCATTCTAATACTCGCACCCGACTTCTATCTGCCATTGCGTCAGCTCGGCCAGTATTACCACGACCGCGCCACCGCCCTTGCCGCCGCCGAAAGCCTGATGGATATCGAACAGCGCGCCGGTGATTTCATCGTCTCGACCGGCGTAGCCGCTGAAACCACACAGACAAATACCGACAGCGCCATCACCTTCAACGCGGTCTCGCTGAACTATGATGGCGACCGGGCAGCACTGGAAGAGGTCAGCCTGAGCGTTGCCGCTGGCGAAACCATCGCCCTGATTGGCCCGAGCGGCAGTGGCAAGAGCAGCCTGCTCAAGCTCTTACTTGGCTTTGTCACCCCGGGCAGCGGCAGCATCACGATCAACGACCGTGTTCTTGGCCATGATTTGCCGATCGAGGATTTCCGCCGACAATGCGCCTGGGTGGGCCAGAAAACCCATCTGTTCCGCGGTACCATCGCCGAGAATATCGCACTCGCCCGACCGGGCGCCGACCGCGCCGCCATCGAAGCCGCTGCCGGGAGTGCGGGTGTCACCCACTTCACCCGCCACCTACCCGATGGCCTCGACACAGCACTGGGCGAACAGGGGCATGGCGTCTCCGGCGGTGAGGCCCAGCGCATTGCTATCGCCCGGGCGTTTCTGGCCGACCGTCCAATCCTGCTGCTTGACGAGCCGACCGCGCATCTCGACCGGGAGACGACCGAGAGCGTGCTTGAAGGCCTGCGCAAACTGATCCCCGGTCGGACCGTGATTGCGGCCACTCACACACCGGCATTGCTCGCCCTTGCTGACCGGACCATTGCACTCGATCACGGTCGGATCAACGAGGCTGCGGATGCCAAACTGTTGCTCGATGAGGCCCTGCCATGAGCAACGAAAAGCAAATCAGGCAGCCGGTAATCCGCACCCTGCTCGGCCAGATGACCGGCAGGCGCGGCTGGATGATCGGTGGTGCACTGCTGGCCCTGCTGGCGACGCTGTCGAGCATCGGGCTGTTGATGACGGCGGGTTGGTTCATCACCGCCACCGGTATTGCCGGGTTCGGCGTAATCGGCGGTGCCATCGCCTTCAACTTCCACTTTCCCGCCGGGATCATTCGCGGCTTTGCGCTCAGCCGGACGGCGGGCCGCTATACCGAACGGATTGTCACTCATGAAGCCACGTTCCGGGCATTGACCGATCTGCGGATCTGGCTGTTCGGCAAGCTGATCCCGCTCGCGCCCGGTCGGCTCGGTGACTTGCGCATCGGCGATGTGCTGACCCGCCTGACCAGCGATATCGACCAGCTTGATGCGATCTATCTGCGCCTGCTGGTGCCGAGCTTCATTGCCCTGATCATAGCCCTGCTGCTGGGCGGCATTATTGCGGTGTTTGAGCCGGTGATCGCCGTCACGGCCCTCGCCCTGCTGGCACTTGCCGGGATTGCCGTACCGATGCTGAGCAACCGTCTCGGCCGCCCGATTGGCGAGGCACTGGTTGACCAGCGGGCCAGCCTGCGTGGTGATGTCAGCGATACCATCGACGGCCTTGCCGAATTGCTGGTCTATGGCGCGGATGAGCGGATGCAGGCACAAATCATGACAGCCCAGGACCAGCTGGGCCAGCAGCAGAAGCGCATGTCTACCATCACGGGTTTCGGCAGCTTTGCCACCAACGCCCTCTCCGGCTCCGCCATGATTGCCGCCATGGTGCTCGGCCTGATCGCCGTGACCGAAGGCCGGATCGAGGGGCCGATACTGGTGATGATCGTCTTTGGCATCATGGCCGCATTCGAGGTTGTC
Organism: Micavibrio sp. TMED2; assembly: GCA_002168225.1. Taxonomy (NCBI): domain Bacteria; kingdom Pseudomonadati; phylum Bdellovibrionota; class Bdellovibrionia; order Bdellovibrionales; family Pseudobdellovibrionaceae; genus Micavibrio; species Micavibrio sp. TMED2. The sequence goes on along the minus strand of NHBH01000009.1, from coordinate 258,360 downwards.
GCCCCGCTGCCGCTCGCCTACCAGATCCTCGGCCAGACCCGTGCCGCCGGTCGCCGGATACTCGACCTCGCCGGTTCCGCGCCGGGCGTTGCCGAACCGGCCAGCCCTGCCACCTGCCCGCAGGATGGCGTGTTGACGCTCGACGGCCTCCGCTTCACCTATCCCGGCAGCAACCGGGCGGCGATTGATGGCCTCAGTCTGACCATCCAGCCGGGCGAGCATGTGGGCATTGTCGGCCATAGCGGCGCCGGTAAATCCACCCTGTTCGCTCTGCTGCTCAAGACCCAAACGCCGGATGCCGGTCATATCCGCTGGCATGACACCGACTTCACCCGGATCGCCAGCGATGAACTCTATCAACAGATCGGCGTGCTGACCCAGTCGCCACGCCTGTTCGCCACCAGCATCCGGGACAACCTGCTGCTCGGCAAACCCGATGCCAGCGATGCCGAACTGATGGAGGCCTGCCGTCTGGTTGCCCTTGATGGCTTTGTTGAGAGCCTGCCGAACGGGCTGGATACATGGCTCGGTGAGGCCGGGGCGAAAATCTCCGGCGGTCAGGCGCGTCGTCTGACGCTGGCCCGGCTGCTCTTGAAAAATCCGAAACTGATCTTGCTGGATGAACCGACCGAGGGCCTCGATCCCGTGACCGAGCGTACGGTGGTCGAGCAGATGCGCAGCGCCCTTGCCGGTCGCACGGTGATCCTGATTACCCACCGCCTTGCCCCGCTCGGTGCCACCGACCGGATCATCCGGCTGGAACAGGGACGGATTACAGAAGACAGTGACGCCGACAGCTTCATCGCCGCCGAGCGTGAAAAGATCACCGCCGCACTGACCGCCGATCAACCAAAACTGACCAAAGCCGCGCAACCACTCGCCATGCCAGCCGAGCCGGTTGTCAGCGAAGCAGCACCGGAGGAACAGCAACCAGACACCACCGTAGCGGCCAAACCGACCGCCCGCTGGTATCTGCGCCCGCTCTATTTCACCATTGCGCTGGTCTCGCTCATCCTCGGACTGATTGGCGTAGTGGTACCGGGAATGCCGACCACCATCTTCATGATCATTGCACTCTGGGGCTTTGCCCGCTCATCGACCCGGTTCCATGACTGGCTCTGGAACCACCCGCGTTTCGGCCCCATGCTGAGCGCGTGGCAACAGCACCGGGTCGTCCCCCGCCGCGCCAAATGGGCCGCAACCCTGATGATGACATTAAGCATTATCATCATGGCCGTCGCCGGTGCGCCACCCTCCGCCACCGCCTTTACCGCTGTGGTCTGCCTCTGCGTCCTCGCCTATCTCTGGCCGAAGCCGGAAGCTGTTTCGCCATAAATCGCCGCTGTTGCAGGCTCGTTCATCGCCGGGCGCGACAAATTCAATCAATCGATTGAATTAAATCCGTATCGGTGTATGTATGTGGCAACGACACAGGGACAGCGACATGGTTGCCGCGAAAGCAAAAATACCGACCAGGGACGCGAAGGAGCGGTTGCTCGACGCCGCCATATGCGTGTTTGCGCGCTATGGCTTCGAGGCGGCCTCGACCCGAATGCTGGTCCGGGAAGCGGGCGTCAACATCTCCGCCATCCCGTATTATTTCGGCGGCAAGGATGGCCTCTATGAGGCAGTGATCCGCCAGATAATTTCCATCGGTCTTAGCGAACTCGGGCCACAGGCGGAGAAGCTGCGCACCGCACTTGCCCGTGATGATCTAAGCGAAGCCGAAGCACGGCAACTGCTGCATGCGTTCATCACCGCCATCGCCGGTTTTCTGCTCAGCGGTCGTGCAACCCTGCATATGGCCCAGATCATTATCCGTGAGCAGATGCAGCCCTCACCGGTGTTCAACATCCTGTACGAAAACATGATGCAGCCGATGCACCATACCGTGACCCGGCTGATAGCCTTTCTGCTCGGGGTCGATGCCACTACCCAAGACGCCATTCTCTGCACCCACACGGTTCTCGGCCAGTTGCTGATCTTCAAGACCCATAAGGAGTTCGTGCTGCGCAGCTCCGGCTGGACCGGTTACGGCGAGGAAGAAACCGCCGCCATCGTCAGCCGGATCATCCGCAATACCGACGCCATTATCGCCGCCCATAAGGGATACCAGTCATGAAACCGTATTTCCTGCTCGCCCTCGCCATTCTGCTGGTGGCCTGTGAACCGGCTGATGATGGCATTCACGGCTATGTTGAAGGCGAGTTCGTCATGGTTGCCCCCACCAGCGCCGGCATCCTCGAAACCCTCTCGGTCGAGCGGGGCGAGGATGTCGACGCCGGTGCCCCGCTGTTCTCCCTCGACCTCACCGACCTGACCGCCCAACGGGACCGGGCCGCCGCCGATCTCTGGCGCGCGCAGGCCGAGCTTGAAGACCTGACCAAGGGCGAGCGGCCGGAGGAAATCGACGTGCTGCTGCAACAGCGTGAACAGGCCCGTGCCACCCTGATCAATGCCGAGAAGGAATATGACCGCATCCTGCCCTTGAGCAAGACCGGCGCTGTCACCATCGCCCGCCGGGATGACGCACGGGCAGCACGCGATACCGCCAGAGCGCGGGTTGATGAGGTCGAGGCCCAGCTGCGGCTCGCCAATCTCGGGGCCCGGGTCGATCGGATCGAGGCGGCACGCGCCGCCGTCAAGAGTGCCGAGAACCTGCTGGCACAGGCTGAAAAGCGGCTGAACGAGGCCGCTCCTGTCGCCACCGCCGACAGCACGGTTGAGGATACCTTCTTCCGCGCCGGGGAGTTCATCGCCGCCGGGCAGCCGGTGGTCAGCCTGCTGCCACCGGAGAACATCAAGATCCGGTTCTATGTTCCACAGGCCATCGTCCCGCAGATCAAGCATGGCCAGCCGATCAGCATCAGCTGTGACGGCTGTTCCGGCACCATCGCGGGCAAGGTCAGCTATATCGCGCCGCAATCGGAATACACGCCACCCGTGATCTTCAGCGTGGAATCCCGCGAGAAGCTGGTGTTCCTGATCGAGGCAACACCCGATGCCTATCACAGCGAATTGCGCCCCGGCCTGCCGGTCGATATCGAACTGGGGCAGCCTTCATGAGCGATGCGCCACTCGCCATCGATGTCCGGGGCCTGACCAAGAAGTTCGGCGACAAAACCGTCGTCGACAATTTCGACGTGCAGGTGCCCAAGGGCCAGATTTACGGCTTTCTCGGCCCCAATGGCAGTGGCAAAACCACGACCCTGCGCATGATCTGCGGCTTGCTGGTCCCGGATGAAGGTGAAGGCACCGCCCTTGGCCTCGACATTCACACGCAATCGCTGGAGATCAAGAAACGGGTCGGCTACATGACCCAGAAATTCAGCTACTGGGAAGACCTCAGCATCCGCGAGAACCTGACCTTTGTGGCCCAGCTCTATGGCCTCGACCGGGTTCGTGAGCGGGTGGATCAGGCGCTGGAGCATCTCAACCTGAAGGACCGGGCGAAGCAGTTGGCCGGGCAGCTTTCCGGCGGCTGGAAACAGCGCCTCGCACTTGCTGCCTGTATCCTGCACGAGCCGGAACTGCTGCTGCTCGACGAGCCAACCGCCGGGGTCGATCCGAAAGCCCGGCGCGAGTTCTGGGACGAAATCCACCAGCTTGCCGCCAAGGGCCTGACCGTCCTCGTCAGCACGCATTACATGGACGAGGCCGAGCGCTGCCATGCCATCATCTATATGAGCTATGGCCGCCTCGTCACCCAGGGCAGGATCGAGGATGTGATCGCCGGCGCCGGATTGACCACATGGGTCGTGCGCGGGCCGAAACTCATGGAACTGGCCCATGAACTTGAGCAGCAATCCGCCGTCACCACCGTCGCCCCGTTCGGTGGCAGCCTGCATATCAGCGGCACCGACAGGGACGCTCTGGAAGCCGCCCTCAAGCCCTATTTCGACAAACCGAACTATGACTGGCAGGAGGAACAGCCGACCTTTGAGGATGTCTTCATCCGCTATATGGCCGATGCAAAGGACAACTTCAAAACCGAGGAGCCGGTGGCATGAGGCTGTTTTCGCTCCGTCGTGCCCGCGCCGTGCTGGCCAAGGAATTCATCCAGCTGCTGCGGGATACTGTCACCCTGCGTATGATCATCATGGTGCCGATCATGCAGATGCTGCTGTTCGGCTATGCCCTCAATACCGACCCGAAACACCTGCCGACCGCAGTACTTTCACAGGACAACAGCGCCATGTCGCGGGCGATTGTCGCCGGGCTGAAAAACACCGAATATTTCTCGATTGATCACGACATTCAATCAGACACAGAGGGCCGCGAAATGCTGCGTCGGGGCGATGTGCTGTTTGTCATCAGCATCCCGGCCCATTTCCAGCGCGATGTAATCCGGGGCGAGAACCCGCATATCCTGATCGAGGCCGATGCGAGTGACCCGGTTGCCGCCTCGGGTGCGCTCAGTGCCGCCAACGGCATGCTGACCCGCATCTATCAGCTGGAATTGCGCGGGCCGCTCGCCCATCTGCGCACCCAGCCTCCCGCTTTCAGCCTGCGCACCCAGCGGCTCTATAACCCGGAGGGCTTCACGCGCTACAACATCGTGCCGGGATTGATTGCCGTAGTGCTGACCATGACCGGGATCATGATGACCGCCCTGTCGATGACGCGGGAGCGCGAACGCGGCACCATGGAGAACCTGCTCGCGATGCCGGTCTCACCGATCGAGGTCATGGTCGGCAAGATCACGCCCTATGTGATTATCGGCTTTTTCCAGTCGGCCATGATCGTGCTGGTCGCACGATTGTTGTTCGATGTGCCGGTGGTCGGCAGCCTTGGCCTGCTGGCGCTGGCAACGCTGATCTTCATCACCTGCAATATGGCCATCGGCTTTACCCTGTCAGCCGCCGCACGTAACCAGACCCAGGCATTGCAGATGTCGATCATGGTGCTGCTGCCCTCGATCCTGCTCTCCGGCTTCCTGTTTCCATTCCGCGGGATGCCGCTCTGGGCGCAGGTAATCGGCAATGTCTTTCCCGCCACCCATTACATCAATATCTCGCGCGGCATCCTGCTCAAGGGCAGTGACCTGATGGAAATCTGGCCGCATCTCTGGCCGATGATTGTTTTCATGGTGATCATCACACTAATCGCCATGAAGCGCTACCGCCGGACATTGGACTGACGGAAGTTCAACAGGATTGAACTGAGATCAGAATGTATAGCTCACGCCCAATACCGCCTTGAGCGAGGCTTCATCCTCGACCAGCGGGCTGTCGGCGGCATCACCGATCAGTTGGGTGACACCGATCAGGCCAATGGCGTTGATGCTGTCGGTAATCCGGTAGCGCGCCGTGATGCTGGCCTCGACATCCCGGAAACCGCCGGATGGCTCATAAAAAGCCAGACCGGATGCCGCTGCTTCCGATGCGTTGATACCGAAATAGCCGTCCATATATTTGCCATTGGCCCAGCTGGTACCGATGCCCGGTGACAGGACCAGACGGTCGGTGACATGGATCGGATAACCGATACCCGCCTCGATCAGTAGGCCACGATCGGTTTCGGTCACCGCCTGGGTTGCCGTCAGCTTGCCCTCAAAACCGTAGAGTTCCGTTGAGACAAACAGGCTGACACCAAGCGAACCGTCCACTTCCTCGATCCCGGTCGGCACGTCATCATCATCATAGCCCCCCATCCAGTTCAGCGCGGCACCAGCGGTGAATTGCGGGCTCTCATAGGCGGTGAAGCCGATACCGTCGCCGGTATTGGCGAAGAAATGCCCGTATTTCACATCAACCAGCGGAACGGGCGAAAACTCGTATTCATCGGAACCGAGAAACTCCGGCCCATAGGCAACACCGGCACCGAGTGTCCAGTAGTCATCATCCCCGGCCTGTGCCGGAGATGCAGCAGAGATCATAGCAAGTGCAGCTGCAGCACAGGCTCCGGCGGCGAAACGCTTCCCGTATCTGGAAGTCCTTGTCATAGTTGGTACCCTTCGGAATAAGGTGCGTTGATGAATCTTACGCCCTTGTAAGTGCAGCACGCTCAGGGAGTCAAAATGCATTAATGCATCTTAATGGGATAACAATAATGAAAACACGTCGCCGCGGGGCCGAGCTTGAGGAAGCACTGCTGGAAGCAGCCTGGCAGGAGTTGGAGGAACGGGGGTATGCCGGGCTGACCATGGAAAATGTCGCCACACGGGCAGGCACCAGCCGCCCCGTCATCGCCCGTCGATGGCGCAGCAAGGCCGAGCTGACCATTGCCACCCTGCGTCATCAGATCCAGAAGCGGCAGATTGTCATTGCTGATCAGGGTGATTTGCGCACCGAACTGCTCGACTATCTGGCGCAGGCATCAAAACGCATCACTGAAATCACGGCCCTATTCAGCCTGTTCTCCAGTGAGTTTTTCAGCGAAACCTCAACCACGCCGCAGGATTTGCGCAATGCAATGGTCGGTAATCGGCCAACCATTGCAGGTCCGATTCTGGAGCGCGCAGTTGCGCGTGGCGAGATAGATGCCGGCAAGCTCAAGCCACCATTTATTGACCTTCTGGCCAATTTGTTCCGCGGATATGCCGTAATGAATTTCGCCCCACCACCACCCGGCCTGCAGGAAAGCTGGGTCGATGACATCTTCCTGCCGCTTGTAAGATCGAAAACGATCTAGGCAAACTCGACAGGTGCGCCATCGGCTGTCAGTTCAAGGTCATTCGTATCGGAAAAGGTCAGGGCAATGTGCGAATTGCTGCGGCTATCCCCAAACAGATAGCTGTATTTCGCTATAATGGCATCCACGGCAGCCTTTGAGGTGGCGGCGGACACTTCCTCCAGATATGGCGTCAGCTTCTGCAATTCTACGTAATGGCTGGCAATGCCATTAAGACTGCTGAGTTCGTGCGCAATGCCGGGATTTTCCGCCAATGCCTGCATCAACTCATCGGTGTATGGATAATCTGCCGGCAACTGAATTTCTCCGCTATCACCATAGGTAATTTCTGCAGGGGCTTCGTGAATATCGTATGCGGCGAGCATTTCCTTGAACCGTGCGGAAACATGCTCCTGAAGCGCTTGCACATTCGCCCCTGACGGTAAAATCAGGTTATGGGCCCCCAACTCTATATCGAGCGGTCCCGGCTCTGGCCGATCATTTGAAAAATATGCATCGAGATCAATGCTCTGGCCATTCGCAACCGTAATAAAACCACTTGGTGGCTCGGTGCCTGCAGCCACTTCCTGCCTCCCCGAGCCTTCCTGCAGCTTCAGAAATGTCGAATATGCCTGATCCGAAACCTTGTTCGGGTTCTGTGTCGCGTTACCGTCGATAACATCATTTGTCTGACCAATATCCCCGGAGGCATAGGCAGCCACCGACTGGAGATTTCCAATATGGTCGGCTCGCGTACGGGTAAGGGGCAAAAGCTGGCTTGCATCGCTGTGTACAGCATTCACCATGATCCTGGTGCTCCATTCAGTCATTCAAGGCTGTGAACAACGAAGCAAGCTGCATGCCAGATGAGCCAAATCGGCCATATCATCCGACCAAGCGCAACGACCAACTGCCCCATATGAAAAGCGTCAAAAGCTCACGGGATAACAGCAATATATGGGGAAATTCGAGAATGGCTGGGGTGGTAGGATTCGAACCTACGCATGGCGATACCAAAAACCGCTGCCTTACCGCTTGGCTACACCCCAGCATGGATTGCGGTGCCGAATGGGCTGCCTCAATCCGAGAGCGGTTATTTAACGCCTAATAGCTCCGGTATCAACCACTCTGATAAAGATTTTTTATCAGATCGCATCGGGCCGGTTTTAGGACTCCCTAACCGTCACATGATAAGATTGTAGTCAGAAGCCGGATGCGTATCGCCCGCCCGTTTAAAAAAGTTAAACAATCGACCGCAAACGCGCAGCAACCAAGGCAACTGACAAGAGCCGCGATGACAGAAACATCGCCGGAATAACGGAAACAAGCCACTTACAAACCAGTATCCGATGACTGACAACATGACCGATGACACATTGTTGCTCGAAGATGAAACCGAAACGGCGGATGCGAATCCTACCGATCGGCAGCCCCGGAAACCCGTTGCGCGCGACGAATCGACCGATACGGAAAGTGCCTTTGACCGCCTGATGCGCTCACTGCGCGCCGACCTCGAACACGAAGATGTGGATGAAACCGACAATCTGCTGATCGAGTGGGATGACGTCGACGATCCGTTCCACGACATCAATGACGATGACATTGAGGCAAGCCTGTCCAATCTGAACCTCGCCATTGATATGGATGACCGGACCCTCAAACAGGCGCCGCCATTCAGCAATCTGCATGATGAGGTACAGGACACAATCCTGCGCAACCGCGCCGAACAGGGTGAGGCGCTGAGCCTCAATCCACTCGGTATCGAGAAGCCCGACCATCACCTGAACCAGATCGGCCATATGCTGCAATCGGGTCAGGTCCAGATCCGCCGTACCGCAATCGGCGCCCTGCCCCTGATCCTGCCGGAACCGGCTGGCACCTCGGCAGGCCTGAGCAATCTCTATGACGCCGCCGCCTTGTCGACACCGCGCGGCAAGCTGCAGACCAAGCCATCGGCACAGGCAATCTCGAAAGCGCTGCTCGAAGAACAGCCACCAATCGCCCTGCCCGATATTGAGGTTATTGCCGAGCCCGAGATCGAAGCGGAGATCGAGGCTGTCGCAGAGGTAGAAGAAGCAGAAGCTGAAACCCCTGTTGTCATCGAGGCTGAGGTCGAGCCGGTAGAAGCCGCCATAACTGATGAGACCGAGGTTGAGGAAGATACTGCCGAAGCAGCCGAGACAGCCGAACAGGCACAACAACCATCATGGATGATCCCGCCTGCGGATATGGCAGAGCAGGTGCAAGCGGAACCTGTCGAAGAGCCGGTCAAAGATATTGCAGAAGAGGCAGTACGGGAAGAAGTCGAGAGCGCCGATGAAGCGGTTGCCAAGCCTCCTTTTGCACCGAAGCTCAACCTGAAACCGGCAGTTGATCCGGTGGAGGCCCTGCAGCCATCCGCCAAGGAACTGCGCCGACAGGAAAAGCAGAAGGCCAAAGAACTCGCCAGAGAACAGGCCGAGCGCCGCAAGGAAGAAAAGCAGGCCGAGAAGCTCGCCGCCCTGCAGGCGAAAGCCGAAGCCAAACAGGCAAAGGCCGATGCCGTTGCCCGGGTCAGAGCGGCAAAGGCAGCCAATGCCAATAACCGTTCAGCTACCGCCGCCACTCCGGCCCAGAAGTCGAGCAAAGCTGGCCCGATTGCCGTCGCCGCCTGTCTGACCCTGATGGTTGGTGCCGGTGTTACCCTGATCGTATTCAACGAGCATCCCCATGTGCGTAAGCTGGCCGAGCAACTGAACGCCCTGCGCCCGGCACCGAAACCCGCGAGCACCGCACCGGATTCAAGTGCGGCACAGATACCGAACCTGAATATGGCAACCACCGCGCCGACACCGGATGCGGTTGTGGCGACGGAACCGCCACCAATGGATGCCGAGGAACTGGCCGCCCTCGCCGAGCAACCACCAGCCATCCCGGCTGCACCGGCTGTTGCCGCAGCACCGCCCCCCCCTACGGCACCAGCGCCTGTAGCTGAAACGCCAACTGAAACGGCAGAAGAAGAACCACCGGTCCCGGCAGAAGAAACACAGGTAGCCGCCATCCCGACGGTCAATGCCGCCGAGGCACCAGCTGCAACCGAAGCCAAGCCGCAGCGCCTGACCGCACCGGCACCGATCCCGTTGCCAGCCGAGCTTGAAGCGTTGCGTGAATCCGCCGTTGCCGGTAACCGTCAGGCCCAGCATGACCTCGGCGCCCACTTTGCCGCTGGTCGTCTGGTCACTCAGGACTTCGCCCGCGCCGCCTATTGGTTCCAGGAAGCAGCCATTCGCGGCGTTGCCAACGCCCAGTACAATTTCGGCGTTCTGCTGCAACAGGGTCTCGGCGTCGATCCGAACCCGGAACTGGCGGTTCAGTGGTATCGGCGCGCCGCCGAGAACGGCCATGTGGAAGCGCAGTATAATATGGGTGTTGCCTATGCTGATGGCATCGGCACCCAGCGCGATATTGCACAGGCCGTGCGCTGGTTCGAGCAATCGGCCGCCGCCGGGATCGCCCGCGCTGCCTTCAACCTTGGTGTGATGTATGAGGTCGGCATGCTTGGCAGCCGGGACATTGATGCAGCCCGCCAATGGTACCGTCAGGCCGCCACCAGTGGCGATCAGGACGCAACCAAGGCACTTGACCGCCTGAACAGCCAGAGCAACTGATAGGCCTCAGAAGCCGGTTCCGCGCAGGGTTGTCGGCACTACCCACCAGTCGGGCTGTGCCGCGGCAATCCGGCTGGCTGCCGCCACCGCTGACGCCTGATCGGCAAACAGTCCGAAACAGGTGCTGCCACTGCCCGACATGCGCGAGAGCAAGGCACCATCCTCGATGCCGATGCGGGCGAGCACATCACTGACAACCGGCGTCAGTTTGCGGGTCGCAGCGGTCAGTCCGTTGGCGGTCTCAGCCACCAGCCATTCGGCCATATCAGTCGGGGTGGCAAAGCCCTCCTCCGGCAATTCCACCGGATCATCATAGGCACCCTGCGCAAGTTCAGCCCGGGTTTTGAAGACAATCGGGGTCGGTTGTGCAATGCCGGGATTGACCAGCACGGCTGGCAGATCCGGCAGCATCGGCGGGACGGTCAGCACCTCACCGATACCGAACATCACCCGTGGTTCGGACTTGATGCAAACCGGCAGATCAGCCCCAAGCCCCGCCGCCAGCGCCATCACGTCACGGCTTGCTGGATCAAGTGACCAGAGCGGACATAAGAGCCGGATCACGGCACCGGCATCGGCAGAACCGCCACCGATACCACCACCCAGCGGCAGGTTCTTGACCAGACGGATCACCAGATCGTCACGGGGCTTGCCTGCGAGGTCAGAGAGCGCCGTAACGGCCCGGATAATCAGATTATCCTGAACCGGAAATGCCTTCAGCGCCTCGGCATAGGGACCATCAATATAGAGGCCCGGCTGGTTCCCATGGGTCTGGTCCCCATGGGTGTCCGCAACCGTCAGTGCCAGTTCATCCCCGACATCAGCGAACATGGCGAGGCTGTCGACCATGTGATAACCGTCATCCCGGCGTCCGGTGATGTGCAGGTAGAGATTTACCTTGGCCGGGGCCAGCGTTGCCGAGAGGGCCGACAGCGGGGCCGATGGCGGTGCGGCAGCCATGGAAAGATCAGCCGTCCGAGGCTATGGCAGCACTTGCCGCCTTGTCATCACTCGGCGGTTCCACCGTTGATTCCGCAGGTGGCAAACCGTTTTCCAGCTTGTGCCGGGCGGCCTCGGTCACGGCATCATCATCGCCAAGATCAATCGCGCGCTGCCACTGGAAGCGTGCCTCAATCCGCCGACCGACCCGCCAGAGCGCATCACCCAGATGGTCATTGATCGTCTGGTCACCCGGTGACAGGGCCACTGCCCGCTCCAGTATCGGGGTTGCCTCCTCGAACCGGCCGAGGCGATAGAGCACCCAGCCCAGACTGTCGACGATAAAGCCGTCATTGGGGCGCAGAATAACCGCCTCACGGATCATGTTTTCGGCCTGCTGCAGATGCAGCCCCTGATCAGCCCAGCTATAGCCGAGATAGTTCAGCACGAAAGGCTGGCTTGGCTGCAGTTCGAGAGCACGTTTCAGATCGGCCTCGGCCTCCGCCCATTGGCCGGAACGCTCATGGGCAATGCCGCGGGTATAGAAGAGTACCCAGTTGTTCGGCTCGATACGCGGCAAGAGGTCAATCGCGCGGTCATAGGCGCTGATCGCCTGATAGAACTGCTCTTCCTGACGATAGAGGTCACCGAGACGGCTGTAGAGCGCATATTCATTCGGATATATCCGTGCCGCCTGACGCACCACACTCAGCGCATCGTCATGGCGGTCAGCATCCTCATACATCCGTGACAGGCGGATTCTGGCAGCCAGCGCGATATTGCTGTCGTCGATGATCTTGTCATAAACCGCTTCGGCAGCGGCATATTGCTTGCGCTGGGACAGAAGATCGGCGAGCAGGAGTTGCGCCAGGGAGAAGTCCTGATCGGCATAATTGGCGATCTGCGCCAGCACCAGCGTCAGTTCCAGCCCGAGATCAACCTGCAGCACGCTGGCAAAATCGAACAGCATGGCGCCGATACCGTCACTGAAATTTTCAACGCCGCCGTCGGGTTCACCGCCATCGGCAAGATTGCGGATACCGGACGCCAGCAGGGTTGAGCCATCACGGCCATTATACCGGCTGTAGACTTCAAGCGCCGCTTCGGTCTCGCCCTGCCGCGCCAGAAATGCGCCATAGGCCTGACCGGCCCGCAGGGTTGAGGACAGGGTCATCGCTTCGAGATAGGCGGCACGGGCCGCCTCGATATCACCGGCATATTCGAGAATATAGGCGCTGTGGAGCGCGATCAGCGGCTCGAAACCGCCGAAACTCTGAAACTTCTCCAACTCGGTCAGCGCTGCTTCCGTCTCGCCACGAGCTGCCAGTTCCCACGTCCGGAAGCCCGGCTTCAGAACCGTTTGCAGACCGTCATCACTGAGACGATCCAGCAATGCGTCAAACCGGTCAAAATCATTATTACGGGCCGCCTCAGCCATCAGCAGCACGAGAGCCAGATCCAGCGGCTCATCATGCGCGGCAATCTCCCTTGCCTGCTCCAGTGCCGTTTCATAATTGCCGGAGCCGATATTCAACAGATAGGCACGGCGCAACAACTGGCCATTATCCTCGTCACGCTCCAGCGCATCATTCATGAAGACGGCAGCAACACCCCAGTCACCGGCCCCCTGCGCCAGATGTCCGGCCAGATAGTCACCGGCAGCGGTCCGGCGCACCGGTGCGCCCTCGAATTCCGCACGCGGTCCGATGGTATCGCCGACATTCAGCGTATTGCCCGGCTGCTGGTTGGCGCAGGCGGTAAGCGTGGCGAGCATGAACAGACCGGACAGAACGGAAGCACCGGCAGAACGGACAACACCCATCCGCCGCTTCTGACGACAGTTATCGATAAGGTAATGGAACAAAGCTAAATCCGCAGAAATCGGCTGGCCGGAATGGGAAACCACCCACAGCCTGATCAACCGGGTTACTAGAACACAAGCCAAAGGTTGCAGCAACTGGCGGCACCCTGACCGGCAGGTTTTTACATCATCGCGTAGTTCGGGCCACCGCCTCCTTCCGGCACAACCCAGTTGATATTCTGGGTCGGATCCTTGATGTCGCAGGTCTTGCAGTGAACACAGTTCTGCGCGTTGATGCGGAATGTCGGTTCGCCGTTTTCCTCAACCACCTCATAGACGGCAGCCGGGCAGTAACGCTGGGCCGGTTCGTCATATAGCGGCAGATTGTGGGCAATCGGCACCGACGGGTCCTTGAGCTTCAGATGCGCGGGCTGGTTCTCCTCGTGATTGGTATCAGAGATAAAAACTGATGACAGCCGATCAAAGGTCAAGACCCCGTCCGGCTTCGGATAGTCTATCTTCTTGCTGACAGATGCCTCGCGCAATTGTTTGTGATCGGCATGATTTTTCAGCGTCCATGGCGCACGACCACGCAGAATGATCGTATCGAGCGCCGAATAGAAGAAGGCTGCGATAAAACCCCAGTGGAAGCTCGGCTTGATATTGCGGACCTTATACAGCTCATCCCACAGCCAGCTTTGCTTCAGCGCCTCGGGATAGGCCGTACATTCGTCACGCCCCTTGTTAGCGGCCAGATGCTCAAACAGCGCATCGCCCGCCACCATGCCCGATTTCATGGCGGTATGGTTGCCCTTGATCTTGGGCACATTAAGGAAACCGGCACTGTCACCGACCAGCACGCCGCCGGGCATGGTCAGCTTCGGAATTGATTGATAGCCGCCAGCGGACAGGGCGCGGGCACCGTATGAGACGCGACGCGCGCCCTCGAACAGCGGCGCGATGGCCGGATGGGTCTTGAACCGCTGCATCTCCTCGAAGGGTGAGAGATAGGGGTTCTTGTAATCGAGGCCGACCACAAACCCGACCGACACCAGATTGTCCTTGAAGTGATAGAGCCATGACCCGCCATAGGTCTCGTTATCCATCGGCCAACCAGTTGTGTGCAAAATGGTGCCGGGGCTATGCTTGGCTGGATCAATTTCCCAGATTTCCTTGATCCCGAGAGAATAGGTCTGGGGGTCACAATCCTTGCGCAGGTCAAACTTCTCGAACAGTGTCTTGGTCAGGGAGCCGCGGCAGCCTTCGGAAAATACCGTCTGCTTGGCATGCAGTTCGACACCGGGGGTATAGTTGGCGGTCTGCTCGCCATCCTTGCCGATCCCCATATCGCCGGTGGCCACGCCCATCACCCGGCCTTCGTCATCATAAAGCACTTCGGCAGCGGCAAAGCCGGGATAGATTTCAACGCCGATGGCTTCCGCCTGCTCGGCCAGCCAACGGCCCAGTTCGCCGAGGCTGATGACATAATTGCCCTTATTGTGCATCTGCGGCGGGGTCGGCAGACGGAACGCTTTGGTTTTGGTGAGGAACAGGAACTTGTCGCTCTTCGCCTCAACGGTCAGTGGTGCCCCCTTCTCTTTCCAGTCCGGGATCAGTTCATTGAGCGCACGCGGTTCAAAAACCGCACCCGACAGCAGATGGGCACCGACCTCCGAGCCCTTCTCGATGACACAGACCGACAGCTCGCTGCCCGCCTCATTCGCGCGCTGCTTCAGGCGGATGGCGGTTGACAGACCGGCAGGCCCGGCACCGACAATCACCACATCAAATTCCATGCTTTCGCGTTCCATCGGCTTCCTCGTCCCAATCTTCCGGCACCTTGAGCAGTCGGTGCCTTGTATTCGTTTTCTCGCTGCTTGTATTCAGCCGCGACGCTGACTACGGTAGGCGTTCTATTTCAACCATATAGTTTCTGATCGGCTTTCGGCCATGACGCAAGACAGTGCGGTCAATTCCGGCAAAAAAGCAGGCAGCAGCAGCGATTTGACCGCAGCTGAGGCACTGGCGGCACTCGACTGGTACCAATCGGTCGGGGTCGATGTGCTGGTCGCCGACACGCCGATCGCCTGGACCGAACACCGCCCGCCGAAACCGGCCACCCAAAACCAGCCGACCGCCGCCAGACCTCAAGCAGGAGCACAGGCCGGAGCCGCTGGCACCGGCCCGCTCGGTACCGCCGAGGCGGTGATCGAGGCACAGAAACTGGCCGCCACCGCCGACAGCCTCGAGGCATTGAAAGCCGTGCTGGAAAAATTCGATGGGCTGAGCATCGCTAAGACCGCACGTAACATGGTCTTTGCCGACGGCAATCCGGAGGCGCCGCTGATGATCATCGGTGAAGCACCGGGCCGGGAGGAGGATGAGAGCGGCCTGCCCTTTGTCGGTGTCAGCGGCAAGCTGCTCGACAAGATACTCGCCGCCATCGGTCGCGACCGGACCAGCACCTATATCAGCAACATCGTCAACTGGCGGCCACCGGGCAATCGCAAGCCGTCACAGGGCGAGATCGATGTCTGCCTGCCCTTCATCGCCCGGCATATTGCGCTGGCCAAACCGGAAGTGATCGTCCTGCTCGGTGATGTCGCGGGCAAGGCACTGTTGCCGGTTACCCAGGGCATCACCCGCTATCGTGGGCAGTGGCATGACTACCAACCGGCACCGGAAAGTGACTCCATTCCGGCCATGGCCAGCTTCCACCCCAGCTTTTTGCTCCGCACCCCGGCCAAAAAACGTGAAAGCTGGCAGGATTTTTTATCTGTGAAGGCGCGTCTTTCCAGTGCCACAGACAGCTAATCATCTGATAAAAAACAATTATTTTAAAACTATCTAAAACTTGCATATCAGTTGGCCAAAATTTGTCATAAACGCGCGCTTGCTGCCTACTTCGGCACAAGGTATTTCTTACGGTCATGAAACAGCTGGCGATAGGGGAAGGTCGCTTGGGCAAGGGGCGCAACGTTTTGGCTGGTACGGTTATCGCCGTGCTTGCTGTCAGCCTCATCGCCGAAGGACCGCACAGCGCAGTTGCCGACGAGATATCGTCAGGCTTGCCAATTCCCCAGGAAAAACCTGATCTTTCGAGCGCGCACAGTGCGACGATCGAACAGCGACCATTCTTTGAGATGGCATCGCTTAATTTGCGCACGCTTGTCTCCAAGGTCAGCACAGGCGAGTTATTCGACGACGAACTGCCACTGTCCCGCGAAGCCTTCGACAAGGCCTATAACAGCAGCAACCGTCCAGCCTTCTCTCTGGCCACGCTCAATCTTCGTACCTTTGCCCCGCCGGAGCGTGAGGTCGCACCGATCCATGTGATGGGCGATGCAGATGCCAAGCGCTACCGCCTGATCTTTGATCTGCAGGCCGTCGGTGACTGGGAAGCCGCTGATGCCCTGATCGACCAGCTCGATGACGATATCCTGATGGGGCATGTGCTGTATCAGCGCTATATGCACCCGACCGCCTATCGCTCCAGCTTTACCGAACTGCGCGACTGGATGGATGAATACGCCGACCATCCGGGCGCCCAACAGATTTACGATCTGGCGCTGAAACGCCGTCCGGCCAATGCCCGCGCGCCGAAGCGCCCGGTTCGCCTCCGTGTCGTCAGCGGTGCGATGGAAAGCTATGGCTTTGTGCCACGCCGGTATCGCTCGGACCGCAACCGCAGTGCCGAAACCCGCCGCTATGTCTCCGGCCTGATGCGCGATATTCGCCATGTTGCCGAACGCGGTCGCCCGGATGAAGCATTCCAGACCCTGTCGAGCAACAGTGTCAAAGAGGCACTGGACAACAACGAATACAATCTGCTGCGTGCCGATGTGGCGGAGAGCTATTTCTATCAGGGCGAATATAAGCGCGCGGTCGAACTCGCCAGCGCCAGCGCCAAATCCGACCTTCATTATCTCGATGATGTCGACTGGACCATTGGCCTGTCCTACTGGAAGCTGGGCAAAAGCGCCAAGGCCGCCAAGCATTTCGAACTGGTCGCCAATTCCAACAACGTATCACCGTGGAAACGCGCCGCTGCTGCCTTCTGGGCCGCACGCAGTCACAAGGCGCAGGGCAACAATCGTGCCGCCGACAAGTGGCTTGAAGTGGCAACCCGTTATCCCGGCACCTTCTATGGTCTCCTGAGCGCCGCCACCCTCGGCATCGATGCCAAATTCCACTGGGGCACACCAACCCTCGATCATGACCGTATTTCGGTTCTGAAGGAAAATCCGCTGGCCCATCGCGGCATGGCGCTGATTCAGGTCGGTCAGAGCGAACTCGCGGTTCAGGAACTGCGCCGGATCAATCCGCGCCGCGACCGTGACCTTGAACAGGCCCTTGTCGCCATTGCCGAGGATGCCGGCCTGCCCGACCTCGCGGTCCGCGCCGGCAGCCGCTTCCGCGCCGATAATGGCGAGCGGTTCGACACCGCGCTTTATCCGATCCCGCCATGGCGTCCGGATACCGGCTTTGAGGTCGACCGCGCGCTGGTCTTCGGCTTCATGCGACAGGAATCCCGTTTCGACCGCACGGCACAGAGCGGCGTCGGTGCCTCCGGCCTGATGCAGCTGATGCCACGCACTGCCAAGTACATGGGCGACGAGAACCTGTATGACGGCAGCGACCACAGCCAGCTGTTCGACCCGTCGGTGAACATTGAGCTTGGCCAGCGCTACCTCGCCTATCTGCTGGAGAGCCGGTTTGTGAACAACGACCTGCTGCTGCTCGCCGCCGCCTACAATGCTGGCCCCGGCAACCTGCAGCACTGGCGTCGCAAGGTCAGCTATGAGGCCGACCCGCTGTTCTTCATCGAGAGCATTCCGATCAAGGAAACCCGTGACTTTGTTGAGCGTGTCCTGACCAACTTCTGGGTCTATCGCCTGCGTTTCAACCAGCCGCTGCCATCACTTCAGGCACTTGCGGATGGTGAGCAGCCGATGTACTCACGTCTGGACACTCAACAACTTCAGGTTGCCTCCCGTGGCCGGTCTTGATCATTCAATCGCCTTTATCCCGCTGAACATCGCCATCATCACCGTATCGGACAGCCGTGACGAGAGTACGGATACCTCCGGTGCTTTGCTGGTCGAACGCCTTGAGGCAGCGGGACACAATCTCGCCTCGCGCCAGATCATTCCCGATGACCGCCAGCGTCTCGCAGATACCTTCCGCAGCCTGTCCGATGATGACGGTGTTGATATTGTCATTTCCACCGGTGGCACCGGCCTGACCGGGCGTGACGTAACACCGGAAGCCCTGACCGATGTCATGGACAAGGCCATCGACGGGTTTGGTGAGCTGTTCCGCTGGCTCAGCTATGACAAGATCGGCACCTCGACCATCCAGTCACGCGCCATGGCCGGTCTCGTCGGCACGACTTATGTGTTCTGCCTGCCCGGCTCCACCAGCGCCTGCCGCGACGCCTGGGACGGCATTCTCGCGACCCAGCTCGACAGCCGTTATCGACCCTGCAACTTTATCGAACTGATTCCGCGACTTAACGAAAAATAGCCGATCCGGCACGGGAACAACGCAATATTTGTTCTCTTTTTGTTCTTGTTAAGCTCGGCAGATTTGGCTAGCCTCTCAGCATCATTGAGCGGGGAGGCTTGCATGACCAATACAGCGACAGAGACAGAACTGGACAACGGTCCGGCGGCGATCATGCCCCGGCCACGCGGGCGCGGTGCGTTGAGCAATCGCAGCGGCCGGTTCGAGCCAACCACAACGGAACTGGTTGATGATGGCTGGCGCTCGCTGGAGGGTGATCCGGAGCATGAGATCGCCCCGGAAATCGGTGCCCAGCTGCAGACCATCATCGGCATCGATACCAGCCGCACCATCATCAGCCGGAATGACAGCCCGGATATCGGTTTTGACCGCTCGATCAATCCGTATAAGGGCTGTGAGCATGGCTGTATCTATTGCTATGCCCGCCCAACCCATACCTATCTTGGGTTTTCCGCCGGGGTGGATTTCGAGCGGCGCATCTTTGCCAAGCCCAATGCCCCCGAATTGCTGCGCGAGGCTCTGGCCAAGCCGGGCTACAGGCCACAGGTAATCGTGATCGGTGCCAATACCGATCCCTATCAGCCGATCGAGCGCCAGATGGCAATTACCCGTCAGATCCTGCAGATCATGGCCGAGACCCGGCATCCGGTCGGGCTGATCACCAAATCCGATCTGGTGACCAGGGACATTGACCTGCTGGCCGATCTCGCCCGGGACAATCTGGTGCATGTGGGCATGTCGGTTACCACGCTCGACCCCAAACTGGCGCGGATCATGGAGCCGCGGGCTAGCACACCGGCCAAGCGTCTCGCCGCCATCCGCGCCATGAGTGAGGCGGGCATCCCGGTCAGGATCATGACCGCCCCGATGATCCCCGGCATCAATGATGATGAGATGGAAAAGCTGCTCGCCAGCGGTTCGGAAATGGGCGCAGACTACGCCAGCTACACCATGCTCCGGGTACCGCTGGAGATCGAAGAGCTGGTGCGGGAATGGCTCGATGCCCATTTCCCGAACAAGGCGGACAAGGTGTTCAGCCTGCTGCGCGGTGCCCATGGCGATCGCAACAATCCCGACCGGGCCTATAACAGCCAGTTCGGCGTGCGGATGCGCGGGGCCGGTGCCTATGCCGACATGCTGCGCCAGCGCTTCCGCGCCACCGTCACCCGCCTCGGCCTCAACAGCAGAACCGCCGCCATGCCCACCGACCTGTTCCGCCGCCCGACCGACAACCCCGACCAGATGGGCTTCGGGTTCTAAGCTGCACGATCAAACCGATAGGTATCCATGGCGATCACGCCGTAGGTATAGCTTCGGTGCAGCGGTGTACCGGTCCATTGCTTGCCGCTTGCTGTTGCGGCACCGAGGGCGACGAAGAAGGGCAGGAAATGCTCGTCGGTCGGGTGATTGCGCGCCGCTGAGGGCGACCGGTCGAGAAAATCAAGCAGGGCATCTGTATCACCGGCAGCAACCCGGTCAGCGATCCAGTCGGCAAAACCGCTCACCCAGTCCGGGGCCGGGCTGTTGACCCCCTGTCCGCGAAATTCACGCAGGTTATGGGTCATCGAGCCTGAAGCAACGATCAGCACATCCTCGGGCACAGCGCGGGCCAGCGCCTGACCGAGCCGGAAGTGATGGAGCGCATCCTGCTCCGGCTGGATCGAGAACGGGATGACCGGAACATCCGCCTCCGGCCAGACCAGTGCCAGCGGCACCCAGATACCGTGATCCAGCCCCTGATCCCCGGCGACCAGAACCTCGACACCCTCTCCCGCCATGGCATCGGCGATTGACCGGGCAATATCCGGGCTGCCGCTCACCGGATACTGAAATTCATGCAGCGAGCGGGAGAAGCCATAGAAGTCATGGATTGTCTCCGGCCCCGGATCGGCACCGATTACCGGACGGTCGGTCTCAAAATGCGCGGAGACCGCAACGACAGCACGCGGACGCGGCAGATCAGCAGCCAGACCACGCAGGAAATGATGCGCGGGCACATCGGTCTCCAGCAGGGTCGGGGCACCGTGGGATATGAACAGGCTGGCGGGTTGTTTTTGCTTGGGCATGGGTACGGCTCCTGACAGCACTGCCCGGCGGCCAGTCACGGCAACCGGGACAATGCCTGTGGTTCTTCTGTTATCAGATGGTGGCGGCTTGCGGGTCCTGCAGCCCGAATTGACCAAGCAGACGGTTCAGAACACCAATCCGCAGGGCAACAAGACCGGGGCCGAGCAAGGATTGCACCAGCAACAGGACGGTCCAGAGTGCCGGAAACTCCCAGCCACCACCCTCGGCGCTGAATACCCAACCATTCGGAACATGCTGCAGCGTTGCACCGATCAGCACCGGTACCAGCGCGAGGGAGACCGCCCGGGTCTGCACCCCGAGCAACAGGGCGATGCCGCCAAACACCTCGGCAAAGATCACCGGATAGGCGAGAAAGCCCGGATAGCCGATGCTCTCGAAATACCCGACTGTCCCCGGAATGGTGAACACAAACACCTTGAGCAGACCATGGGCGAGGAAGACCACCCCAAGGCTGAGCCGCAACAAGGTGGTTGCGATATTCACCTGCAGGGCATGGCGGTTGACTAAAGCCGGATTGGCTGCTGTATCGTTGTTGTGACTGGACATGACTTTTTCTCCGTAAGCTGGCGGGACAGGGTCAGTTCTGCCCGCGTTTGATCTTTCCCGAAGATAAGCCAAGCCAAATCATTTTATAATCCACTCGTTTTTTGATAAATTGTTTATCAGAAACAAACAATAATGGTGCCGCAATGGACCGTCTCATCAGTATGGAAGTGTTTGTGCAGGTTGTGGATCAAGGCAGTTTCGCCGGGGCCGCACGCCAGATGTCCATGTCACGGGCCATGGTGTCCAAGCATATTCAGGCCCTGGAAGAGCGTCTCGGCGCCCGCCTCCTGAACCGCACCACCCGTACGGTCTCACTCACCGAGGTCGGCACCGCCTATTACGAACGCTGCCAGACGGTGCTCAATGATGTGGAAGAGGCCGAATGCGTTGTCGATGAACTGCACCATGCACCCAAGGGCACGCTGAAGATCAACGCGCCGATGACATTCGGAGCCCGCCACCTCGCCGAGGCCCTGACCAGTTTCAAGGATGAATACCCCGACGTTACCATCGACCTGTCGCTCAATGACCGGCTCGTCGACCTCGTCGAGGAAGGCTATGACGTGGCGATCCGCATCGGTGAACTCGCGGATTCCAGCCTGATCGCCCGCAAGCTGAATGTCTGCCGCCGGGTGCTGTGCGCTTCGCCCGACTATCTGCAGAAACACGGCACACCGGAGAGCCTGCGCGATCTCGGACGCCACAACTGCCTGCTCTACACCCTGTCACCCAAGCTGAATGAATGGCGCTTCATCGATGCCGAAGGCACCGCCCATTCGGTCCGGGTCGACGGCTCGTTACAGGCCAATAACGGCGATGTTCTGCGGCTTGCCGCCATCGGCGGGCATGGCATTGTCCTGCAGCCGACCTTCATCGTCGGCCCGGACATCAAGAACGGCAAGCTGGTACCGATCCTGACCGACTACATGCCGACCGAGATCAACATCCATCTGGTCTATCCGCATAACCGCTACCTGACCGCCAAGGTGCGCAGCTTCATCGACTTCATGGTCGCCCATTTCAAGGGCGCGCCACCATGGGATGACTGGCTGAAGGATTACCCCGATCACGCCGTTGCCAAACAGAGCTGATCGCGACCATGCCCGATTTCCTGCTCGAACAGCAGGCCCGCCTCAAGGGCGCAGGGATTATCTGCGGCGTTGACGAGGTGGGGCGCGGACCTCTCGCCGGACCGGTGCTGGCCGTCGCGGCCATTATCCCGACCGGGGCCGATGGCAGACCCGCCCTGCCCGATACCGTGCTGAACCGTCTGAATGACAGCAAGAAACTCTCGCTCAAGACCCGCGAGGCGCTGTTTGACCCGCTGGTCGAGCATGTCCCCCATGGCATCGGCATGGTGGAGCCAGCCGAGATCGACCGGATCAATATCCTGCAGGCAACCTTTGTCGCAATGACAGAGGCGGTCGGCAAACTGCCAACCGCCCCCGATCTTGCATTGATTGATGGCAACAGGGTGCCGCCGAGGCTGACCTGCCGCGGCGAACCGGTGATCAAGGGCGATAGCAAATCGCTGTCGATTGCTGCCGCCTCGGTCATCGCCAAGGTTCTGCGCGACCGCATCATGGTCGAGCTTGCCGCAACCTTCCCCGGCTATGGCTGGGACCGCAATGCCGGTTACGGCACTGCCGAACACCGCACCGCCATCGCCAGCCTCGGCCTCACCCCGCACCACCGCCGCAGCTTCGGCGGCTGTCGGTGACCTGAGCAAACTGCGGCAGAATTGAATCACTTTTGCGAATCGAAAACGAATCGAAAGATTTGGGTTTGACTGCGCAAGCGGATTCGACAAAGATTCAAGCACTTAGCGGCAAAAATTTTAAAGGTTTTAAAATGGGGAAGGCCAGTAAGGCTCAGCCGTCAAAGGCTGTGGGGAAAACGCCGGAGATCACATCCAGCTCGCAGGCCATGAAACCATGGCTGAACCAGATCGTTCTCGGCGACTGTATCGAGGCCATGAACGCCATGCCGGCGAATTCGGTTGATATGGTCTTTGCCGATCCGCCCTATAATCTGCAACTGCGCGGTGAACTCGAGCGCCCGGATATGAGCCGGGTTGACGGGGTTGACGAGGCATGGGACCGGTTTGATGACCTCGCCGCCTATGACCGTTTCACCACCGAGTGGCTGACCGCCGCCAAACGTGTGCTGAAACCGACCGGTACGCTCTGGGTAATCGGCAGCTATCACAACATCTTCCGGGTTGGCGCAACGCTGCAGGATATCGGCTACTGGATCCTCAATGACGTGATCTGGCGCAAGACCAACCCGATGCCGAATTTCCGTGGCCGTCGCTTCACCAATGCTCATGAGACACTAATCTGGGCCGCCACCGGACCGGATGCGAAGTACACCTTCAACTATGAGGCGATGAAGCGCCTGAATGATGACCTGCAGATGCGCAGCGACTGGCTGCTGCCGATCTGCAGCGGTGCCGAGCGCCTGAAAGATGCCAATGGCAAGAAGGCGCACCCGACCCAGAAGCCGGAAGCCCTGTTGTTCCGCAGCATTCTGGCGGCAACCAATATCGGCGATGTCATTCTCGACCCGTTTTTCGGCAGTGGCACCACCGGTGCGGCGGCCAAGCGTCTCGGTCGTCACTTCATCGGCATCGAGCGCGAGACCGGTTACCGCCAGTTCGCCCTCGACCGCATTGGTGCCATTGAGGCGATCGACGATCCGGACCTGTTGAAGCTGGAGAGCAAACGTCAGGCCCCGCGCATTCCATTCGGCATGCTGGTGGAGCAAGGCCTGCTCGGTCCCGGCGAGCTGGTCTTTGATGAACGCCGCCGCCATCATGCCCGGGTTCGTCCGGACGGCACCCTGATTGCCGAAAACAATACCGGTCGCATCACCGGCTCGATCCATCAGGTCGGCGCTGCGGTTCAGGGGGCACAGGCCTGCAATGGCTGGACCTTCTGGCACTATGAGGAAAAGGCGAACAAGGTGGCACCGATTGACGCCCTCCGCCAGCAGATCAGACAGGAACTCGGCCTGCACTAAGGGAGCAATCCCCGATGAAAATAGGCATTGTCGGCGCAGGCATTTCAGGCCTTGCAACCGCCTGGGCACTGACCAAGGTCGGCCATCAGGTCAGCCTGTTTGAACAGGGACCAATCCCCAACCCGCCCGCTGCCTCCGGCGACCAGCACCGGATTATCCGCCGTGGTTATGGCAGCCTCGACGGTTATGCCCGTACGATCAGTGACGGCTTTGCCGCCTGGGATCGGCTGTGGGACGACCTCGGTGCCGAGCATTACCGCAAGACCGGCGTGCTCTGTCTCAGCCAGTTCCCCGGTGATGAAGCCGATTACTACACACAAGGCTATGAACGCACCGGCACGCCCTACAGCCGCTTCACCCCGGATGAGGCAGCCGAGCGCTACCCGTTCCTCGACCCTGATAATCTGCACTATGTCACCTATGCCGATGATGGCGGCGTGCTGTTCTGCGAGCGCATTGCCCGGGACATGCTGGCATGGCTGCGGCGCAGCGGGACCGCCATCCACGAGCATGAAGTCGTAACCGGCATTGATACCGCCAGCGGCCTGATCCGCACGACCCAGCGCGAAGCAAGTTTCGATCAGGTGGTGGTGACCGCCGGTGCCTGGACCACGGAACTGTTCCCGTCACTTGCCGACAGCCTGACCAGCTACCGGACGGCGGTGGTCTATCTAACGCCACCGCCCCGCTATGCCGAGGCATGGGCAGAGGCCCCGGCGTTTCTGAGTGTCGGCGCGGATGACATCGATGGCTACATCCTGCCGCCGGTCGACGGCACCGGGCTGAAGTTCGGTGCCGGGCGCAACAAGCGACAGGCACCAGCCGGTGCTGATCAGGTACCGGATGAGGCGGAAGGCATCATGATCCGCGACTATTTCGGCAAGCCGTTCCGTGATCTCGACCAGTACAGCGTCGATCGGGTACGCAGCTGTGCCTATACCTTCACCAGCGATCTGCACTTCTTTGGCCGCAGAATGGGTAAGGCCTGGGTGATCTCCGCCTGCTCCGGCCATGGTTACAAATTCGGCGCGGCGGTCGGTGAGCATGTCGCGCGGGCTGTGGAAAGCGGGGATGAAACAGCCCTGCTGACATGGCTGGAGGCGCGAGACTGAGATATAATCGGATATCCGGGCGCATTCGGGCTTGGCGTGACCGGGTGCCGGTGCTACTCCCTCACCCCATGATCTCGCTCATCTCAAAAGCCACGAAAACCAGCCATACCGGTCATGCCGGTGACGGCAGCCACGTCAACACGCAGCCTGTCGGCGATACCCGGCGCATGTTTCTGCGCGACCTGATCATCGATTGCGAAATCGGCGTCTATCCGGAAGAGCGGGACCGCAAGCAACGGGTCTGTTTCAACATTGATGCCGTGGTCAGCGACCGTCAGGTCAGCGGCGATGATATTGCCGATGTGGTATCCTATGAGCTGCTGCGCGATGCCGCCCACCGGGTGACAACCGGCGGCCATACCAATCTGGTCGAGACCATGGCCGAACGTCTGGCTGCCCTCTGCCTCGTCCATCCGGCTATTCTCGAAGTCACCATCCGGGTTGAGAAGCTCGATGTGTTCGAGGATTGCGCCGGGGCCGGTATTGAAATCACCCGCCGTCGCGCCTGATCTGCGACAATTCCCCTAGAATGAGGGTCGATAGATTTTATAGGTCTCGACCTCGACATTGCCCTGCGTGGTCTGGAACACGAGCGGGAATGTCTGGAAACCACTGCCATTGGGGAGTGGGCTGGAGATATGCACATGCAGCATCGGCTCCGTCACATAGCCTGAGGCACCGGAGAGGGCGATTTCCTGACCGGCAATCACCGCATCGCCGAACTCGACCTGCTGGCTGTCCTTCAGCAGGTGGCGATAGGTGGCAACCGTACCGTCCAGATGCTGAATCCAGATATAGTTCTCATGGCCATGGGCAGCGGTCCGTTCGCCACCAGCCCCCTGATCCATGCGCATGCCAACCACAAACCCGTCCCGCATAGCCCGGACAGAGGTTCCGGCGGAAACGGCAAAATCAACGGCATTTTCCAGCATGCCTTCATGATCGGTCATGCGATCCTTGGCCTGCAGCACCCGGTAACCACGGTTCGGATCAAGCGGCAGCACCACGATATTGGTCTGCGGTTGTGCAGGCGGTGCCTGGAATTGCGGCATGACCGACAGATAGGCCAGCCAGTCCTTGTCACTGGCATCCTCTGGAATTTCAAACTGGATCAGGCGGCGGGACGGCCCGTCCTGCAGCACCAGATAGAACGGATCGGCAAACCCGATCAGCCCCTCCTGATGCGGCTGGATCAATAGCCCGATATCGGCACCGCCCGGCTTTTTCTCGGCCCAGTACTCGACGCATTTCGAGGATCGCATCTCCTGCAGACAGAACATGTCGCCATGGCAGATTTCCTCATGCAGCAGCGCTACCGGCGCATCGCTGCAATCGGCAGCCACATCACGACTGATAATGGCATAGAGGATAAAGACGACCAGAAAGATGCCGCCCAGCAATATGCTCAGGCGTTTGAAGGCTTCGGGGTATTTCTCGAAAATGGAGAGGTTCTCGACCTCGCCCAACTCGTCTTCTTCTATTTGTCCCATGCGGCAACTTCTCGAACATCAAGGGGCCGGGCCGACAACTCCCGGACCAGTTTGCGCAGCAGGGCATCGGCATAGTCCCGTTCACGCCCCGCCGCCATCACGAATGGCGCCATTCCAACTACCACAGATTCACTGAAATATCTCTCCAGCCAGTCATATTCATCAAGAATCACAATGGCGTTGACTTCAATGCCATCCTCGGCGAGCGGCGCGCGGACAGCTTCGGGTCGCGGACCGATATTGCTGAACCCGTTGGACGAAATATCGATCACCAGCCGATCAGCCCGAAACGGTGCCGTCATCAGGTGGCGGTGCCCGGCGATCATGGCAGCGCCGAGACCGGTTGACCCGGCCCGCTCGGCCCGCGGCAGGGCATCGATACTGGCGGCGAAGGCCCAGGCATCCTCCGGCGTTCGCAGCACCCGCCATGGAATGGTCAGCCGGGTATCGGTCGGGTTGGACCAAAGCATGACCCCGACCCCGATCCGGCCATGGGGGCCGGAACGCAAAGCCGCCTGCACCAGCGGATCACGGAAGGCGGCGGCATGTCCCGTCAGTTGCTGTTTCAGCACCGTGGTGGTGACACTGGCCGAGGCATCGATGGCGAGCAACAGCAGCACATCAATCGGCTGATCCGCATCGGCAGCCTGCGCGCGCGCCTGACCGGGCAAGCCAAGCATCAGGACCATCAGGGATAGCAGCAGGAAGAGCAGGAGGCGATTACGCATGAACACAAGCTGAAACCCGTTACCCGAACAAATCAACAGTCTTTTTGGTATCAAGCTGCATAGTCGCGCATTCGGCCATGGCGTGACGGACCATTTTGGCACTGACCGTCGGCAGGGCCATATCGCCGAGCCGGTCCAGATCGATCCAGCGCCAGTCATCATCCGTATCCGGCATGGCCGTCAGCGGCGAACTGGCAAAGCTCGGGATCGCGATCCGCACGGTCAGATGAAAATGCGTGAAGATGTGGCTGACCGTTCCCGGCAACAGCCGCCATTGCCCCGGCAATGGTCCGGCCTGCCGCACCAGCGCCTTGAAATCGGGCTTTTTCTCCAGCGGTTGCCAGTCGAGACCGGGCAGTTCCAGCATCCCGCCCAGCAACCCCTGCTCGGGCCGACGCCGCATCAGCACCTCGCCCCGGTCATTCACATACCAGTAGTGCAGGCCATAGCGTTTCGGCTTGGCCTGTTTCGGTGCCTTGCGCGGCAGTTCGGGCGCAATGCCCTGCGCCAGTCCGCGACAATCCTCACGCCATGGACAGACACCACAGCGCGGGCGGGCCGGAACACAGACCGTCGCGCCAAGGTCCATCATTGCCTGGGCAAAATCCCCCGGCCGCTGCCGGTCGGTACCGAGAAACAGCGGCTCGGCAAGCTGGCGCAGATATGGCTTTACCGCCGGCATCGGCTCTTCGACCGCATTCAGCCGTGCTACGATCCGCTCCACATTGCCATCGACAACACTGGCCGGGCGATCAAAGGCGATGGCGGCAATCGAGGCCGAGGTATAGGCCCCGATCCCCGGCAGGGTCGCAAGCCCCACCTGCTGATCCGGGAATTTGCCGCCATGATCGGCCAGCACGGCACGGGCACAGGCATGGAGATTTCTGGCCCGGGCGTAGTAGCCAAGCCCGGCCCATTCGGCGAGCACATCATCAAGCGGTGCCCGCGCGAGATCGGCGACAGTTGGCCAGCGGTCCAGAAACCGTTGAAAACGGGGCGTCACGGTAGCCACCGTGGTCTGCTGCAGCATCACTTCAGACAACCAGACCGCATAGGGATCGGGTGTCACACCGGGCGCACAGCGCCATGGCAAGTGACGGCGATGACGGTCATACCAGTGGAGCAACGCATCACGCGATGGCACAACAACATCATTCAAACGGTCGTCTTTTGACTGTTTCATTATATATGTATGGATATCGCTAAAATGTGATGTTCATGCGGCAATGCAGTATTTGCCCTCTGATGGGCAATCCGCTTGAATATCTATCTATTGAGAGCATATTGCGCCACCCCGTCTTGGCAAGGGCCTGACATATATGTCTGACCAGTCAGATTCCACGGATGGGCCGACCTACCGGTCTGACGAGAAACCGTCGTTCACGCCCCGGCGACGCGGCAGCCTGCGCCCGCTCAACGCCATCATCCGTCCCATCAGCCGGAAAGCGGTCGGCAGCAAATCCATGCGGCTTGCCGATCTGCTCGATCACTGGGCCGATGTGGTCGGGCCACAATTTGCCGAACACACCGCCCCGATCAAGGTTATTGCTGGCAAAGGCCAGCAGGATGGCACAATACAGATCGCCATCAGTGCGGGCTTTGCACCGATCTGGCAACACGCGGAACCACAGCTTCTGGCCCGGATAAATGACTATCTCGGCGGTGCCCCGCGGATCACCCGAGTCGCCCTAAAACACCAATCCAGACCCGCTGCACCGCCCGTGAAGCGCCGCGCCGTCGGTGCCGCCACCCGTAAGCAACTGAGCGAAAATCTCGACGGTGTTGAAAACCCGGCCCTGCGCGACTCGTTGGAACGCCTTGGCTTGGCCCTACTTTCGCGCGGAAAATGACCGGATTTGTTTTCATCATGACCGGAATTTATCCGCAGAGACTTAACCCCGGCACAACATCGGTTTGTTGCGCCCCACATATCTAGTTGTCACCATTTGATCACACTTGGCCCGAGGAGCCACCCTTATCAATGCCAACCGCAACAACCGCTTTAATGACTGCTGAAACGACCAAGATCGCCAAAACTGTCCTGCGCCGCCTGCTGATCCTGCCGGTGGCCGCGACCGCTGTCATGGCGATGGTCAGCCTCGCCCCGGCACCAGCCGCCGCAGAGGATGCATCCGCATCAAGCACGATGCCACAGGTGGCACAGGCATCTGAGGTTCAGACTGATGGCCAGATCAGTATTCCGGGCAGCACTCCGGCAGTAACGGTTGCGCCAACCGATCAGCGGGTACTCGGCAATCCCGATGCGCCGGTGACCATGGTTGAGTTTTCCTCCATGACCTGCCCGCATTGCGCGAGCTTCCATAATGACACTCTGGCAAAGCTGAAGAAGGATTTCATCGATACCGGCAAGGTGAAGCTGGTGATGAGCGACTTCCCGTTTGACGGTGTCGCCCTTCGCGCCTCCATGCTGGCCCGCTGCGTACCGCCGAGCCGGTATTTCGACTTCGTCGATGTGCTGTTCAAGAACCAGCAGCGCTGGGCCCGTTCGCGCGATCCGATTGCCACTCTCAAAACCTTTGGCGCACTGGTCGGCCTCGACGCCACCGCAGTTGACGCCTGCCTCGCCAATGAAGACCTGCAGAATGCAATCCTGACCAGCCAGCTTGAGGCGCAGGAGCGATACAATATCCGCTCAACCCCTACTTTTATCCTCAACAACGATACCGACCGGATTGTTGGTGCCGAAGATTATGACGTTTTCAAACGCAAGATCGAAGCCCTGCTGCCCGACGAGGATTCGTAAGTAACAGCCCGGGTATTCAATGAAGTTTTCCAAGCTCCGCCTCCATGGTTTCAAAAGCTTTGTCGAACCGACCGAACTGACAATCGCACCGGGTCTTACCGGTGTTGTTGGGCCGAACGGCTGTGGCAAGTCGAACCTTGTGGAGGCGTTGCGCTGGGTCATGGGCGAGACCTCTGCCAAGCGTATGCGCGGCGGCGAGATGGAAGACGTCATCTTTGGCGGTACCGCCAACCGCCCGGCCCGTAACGTGGCAGAAGTCGCCCTCGGTCTGGAAAATGACAGCAAGACCGTCCCGCCACCATTCAATGATTTCGACGATCTGGAAGTCACCCGAAAGATTGAGCGCGGCAACGGCTCGGATTACCGGATCAATGGCAAGCCGGTACGTGCCCGCGACGTCCAGATCCTGTTCGCCGATCACGGCACCGGTGCAACCTCTACCGCCATGGTCAGTCAGGGCAAGGTTGGCGCGGTCATCAATGCCAAGCCGACCCAGCGCCGCTCGATCCTTGAGGAAGCTGCCGGTATCAGCGGTCTCCATGCCCGCCGTCACGAGGCCGAACTCCGGCTGAAAGCCGCCGAGAGCAACCTCGAACGGGTCGAGGATGTGCTGGGCACCATGGAAAACCAGCTCGCCAATCTGAAAAAGCAGGCCCGGCAGGCCGCCCGCTACCGCACCATGTCGGATCGCATCCGGCAGGCGGAAGCCCTGTTGCTGCACAAGAAATGGATTGATGCCGAGGCCGAGCTTGAACACAGCCAAGCCGTCTTCGCCGCTGCCGAAATCCGGGTCCGGGAACTGCTGGTCACCGTCGCCAGCGAAAGCACGGCACAGACCAATCAGGCCAGCGCCATGCCGCCGCTCCGCGATGCCGCCGCTGCCGCCTCGGCCAAGGTCCAGCGCCTGAAGCTGGAAGCCGAGCAATTGGCCAAGGAAGCCAAGCGGATCGAGAGCCAGCAGCAATCCGCCGCCCAGCGCCTCGAGCAGATCGAACAGGATCAGACCCGCGCCAGCACCCTGCTGACCGATGCCGCCGATGCGCTGGAGCGCCTCGGTCGTGAAAAGCGTGACATCGTCAAGGCACAGGACGGCGAGAATGACCGTGAAACCGAAGCGGTTGCCGCTGCCGGTGACGCCCAGAGCGAGGTTGCCCGCCTCGATGAGCGGGTTGCCGCCCTGACCCGGGAAACCGCCGTGCAGGAAACCGCGCAGCGCAACCTGAACCAGCGCCTTACCGATCTGGAAAAGCGCTTCAACAATATTACCGAAGAACGTGAACGCCTGAATGCCAAGCTGGCGACGCTTCAGGGTGACCTGATCCCGGAAGACCGGCTGAAAGCACTCGAGAAAGATGTCAGCGATGCCGAGGCGACACTGGCATCAGCGGAAGAGCAGCAGAACCAGACCGAGCAGAAAGTCAGCGCTGTCGAAGCCACGATGAACGAGGCCCGCAGCGACGAACAGGCGAGCAGTCAGGCCCTGAACCGGGTTCAGGCCGAGATCAGTGCGCTCCGACATCTGGTCGGCAAGGATGATGGCGATGCCAGCACCGGCAAGCCGGTTCTGTCCGAGATCAAGGCTGAGCCGGGCTATGAAACCGCGCTGGCAGCGGCGCTCGGTATTGCCCTCGACGCCTCGACCAATCCCGAGAATGATTTCTTCTGGCGCGAGACCAACGGTGTCAGCCTGAAAGCCCCGGCCAAAACCCAGCCGCTGCTGGACAAGATCGATGCACCGAAAGTGCTGCAAACCGCGCTCAACGGTATCGGTGTGGTTGAGGATCGCGCCACCGGCGATGACCTCGCCAAGAGCCTGCAGCCCGGTCAAATTCTGGTCAGCAAGGATGGCGAGAGCTGGCGCTGGGATGGCTATACCGCCCGTCGCATGGCCGCGACCGATGCCGCCGCCAAGCTCGAGCAACGCAACCGCCTGACCGCGCTGGAAAAGGAACTGGCCGCAGCCGAGAAGGAAGCTGCCACCAAGAAAACCGCGACCGAAGCGGCGAGCACAGCGCTCAATGACGCCCGCGAAGCCGCCCGCAGCGCGCGCGATGCTGTACGTGCCGCCTATACCACCGTTGGACAGGCACGCTCGGCCCTGACCCAGACGACACAGGCACAGTCCAAGGCTGCTTCCGAAGCTGCCGGTCTGAAGGAACGCATTGCTGGCCATGCCCGCGACCTAGACACGATCAAGGAACAGCGCGAGCAGGCCCATGGTGAACTGGCGGCGATGCCGTCACTGGATGAGGCGATACAGGTACTCGACGATTTCCGCGAACAACTGGCCGCCGCCCGTGAATCCGCCAATGACAAGCACCAGTTGGTTGACCGGATCAAACGCGAAATCTTTGGGCGCAAACGCCGCCTGACTGCTATCGACGATGAGGTCAAGGTCTGGAATGACCGTATGTCCGGTGCCGACGATCACAGCCAGGACCTCGCCAAGCGTGCCGCTGCCCTGCGTCAGGAACTGGAAGACCTCGCCAGTCAGCCGGAACAGCTGGCCGAGAAGGAGCAGTCCCTGCTGACCGCCCTGTCCGAGGCTGAGCGTGAGGGCAAACGTCAGAGTGATGCCCTGATCGAGGCAGAGGAAAACCTTGCCCAGATCGAGCGCCGCCTACGTCAGGCCGAGGGTCACTCCGCCGATAGCCGTGAAGCCCGCGCCCGTGCCGAAGCCGCCGTGGAGATGGCCCGCAATAGCTGCAAAAGCCTGACCGAGGAAATTGCCGAGCGACTGGATTGCAAACCGAACCAGACCCTCAGCATCTCCGAGCATGGCGAGGACAAACCGGTCCCGGCGCTGGAAGAGCTGCAGCGTCGTCTTGAGCGCCTGCGCCGTGAGCGTGAAACACTGGGTGCGGTCAATTTGCGTGCCGAGGAAGAAGCCGAGACACTGCAGACCGAAATCGACACGCTGGTTGCCGAGCGCGACGACCTGATCGCTGCGATCAACCGCCTGCGTCAGGGCATCGGCAAGCTGAAGAGCGAGGCACGCAACCGCCTGCTTGATGCCTTCGCCAATGTGGATCAGGCATTCCAGCACCTGTTCGTCACCCTGTTCGGTGGTGGTCGGGCACAGCTGACCCTGACCGAGGCGGAAGACCCGCTCGATGCCGGGCTGGAAATCTTCGCCTCACCGCCCGGCAAGCGTCTGCAGAACCTGTCACTGCTGTCCGGTGGTGAGCAGGCCCTGACCGCGATTGCCCTGTTGTTTGCGGTCTTCCAGTCGAACCCGTCACCGATCTGCGTGCTGGATGAGGTCGATGCACCGCTCGATGAGGCCAATGTGGATCGCTTCTGCACCATGCTCGACGAGATGGTGAAGACCGATACCACCCGCTTCCTGGTCATCACCCACCACCGGATGACCATGGCCCGGATGCACCGTCTCTATGGTGTCACCATGGGCGAGCGCGGGGTTTCGCAACTGGTTGCTGTCGATCTCGATGAGGGTGCCAGACTGCGCGAAGCGGGCTAAGTGCCGCACCCGCCGGAACTGTCCCCGTAAGGCGTTGAAATCAAACATATTTTTTAAGCGCATTTTGTATAATTTTCGCCATTCTTACTGCTTGACAGGACAGCCCCCCATCCTTACTTTGCGCGCTGACCGCGGTGCCCCGTTGTACTGCTGATTGTTTGATCATCCGGGTAGCCGGGCGGTTGAATGGAAAGCGACTACAGGGTACGGGTTCGATGTCGTCTGACGACCTCAAGACAAGAATTGCTGCTGCCAGACAAAAGGCCGGTATCGATGGTACCGACACCAGCCAAACGGCAAGCACAACAGGACATCTTGGGCAAGGCATGCGCGTCGGTATCGAGTTTGTCTCGGCGATCGGGGTTTCTACCTTCATCGGCTGGACGTTGGATAACTGGCTCGGCACATTACCACTGGCAATGATCGTCATGTTTGTCGTGGGTGCTGCTGCAGGTTTCCTGAACGTCTACCGTCTGGCACAAGATCAGGGTGGAATAGCAAAGCAAAACCCCGCCTCAACGGATGACAAGCCTGATACGTGAAATCTGTCCGTATGTATGTTGCAACAACCAGAACGACCTCTCGCCCGACGATCATACTCTGATCCGACACCCTGATCACCGAAGACCGCAAGACGACGAGAACGGCCGTGGCCCTAGATCCACTTCACCAGTTTCAGATCCAACCGATTATACCGATAGAGGTAGCCGGGATTGATCTGTCCTTTTCCAACGCTTCCCTTTTCATGGTCCTTGGCGCGGTGCTGACCGTTGCCTTCATGTCCATTGGCCTCAGCCGCCGCGCCCTGATCCCGGGCCGCTGGCAGTCTGCATCGGAAAGCATCTACGAATTCATCGCCAATATGCTGCGTGAGCAGACGGGTGCGAAAGGACGCGAGTTCTTCCCGTTTGTCTTTACCCTGTTCATGGTTGTCCTGATGGGCAACCTGCTCGGGATGATCCCTTACAGCTTTACCTATACCAGCCACATCATTGTCACCTTCACGCTGGCAATCGTTGTCTTTCTGCTGGTTACCATCCTCGGATTTGTGAAACACGGGCTGCATTTCCTCAGCTTCTTTGCCCCATCCGGCATTCCGCTGCCCCTGCTGTTCTTGGTTGTGCCGATTGAGCTCGTCGCCTATCTGTCACGTCCGATCAGCCTGTCGGTTCGTCTGTTTGCCAACATGATGGCCGGGCACATGATCCTGAAGGTTTTTGCCGGCTTTGCCGTGATGATGGGTATTGCGGGTGTTCTGCCGCTGATCCTCATCACCCTGCTGACCGGTTTTGAATTCCTGATTGCCTTTATCCAGGCATATGTGTTTGCCGTTCTGACCTGTGTCTATCTGAAGGATGCACTGGAACTGCACTAAACATTTGTATCAACAGCGTCGTTGTACAAAACCTCTCGGGCTTCGCCCATTTCGCTTAAACGAGTAAGAAAACAAGGAAACATTATCATGGAAGAACAAGCTGCACGCTTTATCGGCGCCGCTATTGCGGTCCTCCCACTCGCTGGTGTTGGCCTCGGTCTCGGCCACATCTTCTCCAACCTGCTGTCATCCATTGCCCGCAACCCATCGGTTGCCGGTGAGCTGAAAGCTACCGGTCTGCTGTACTTCGCACTGACCGAGGCTGTTGCTCTGTTCGCACTGGTTATCTCCCTGCTGATCCTGTTCGTCTGATCAGTCGGATTTACGCTTGAACTATCTGGAACATAAGGAAAGCCAGGTCATGGAAACTGCTGTTCGGCTGTATATCCAGAAGCTCGTATCGACCGGTGTCGTTGCGGCTTTTGTCTATGCCAGTACAGATGCAGTTGTTCTGGCTGCCGAAGCTGCCGCAGAACATGGTGAAGAAGGCAGCAGTGGTTTGCCACAGCTGAACCCTGCCAATTTCACATCACAGATTTTCTGGATGCTGCTGGTGTTCTTCTTGCTCTACCAGTATCTCCGCAAGCGCATTCTGCCGCGCTATGCCGAGGTTCTGGAAGAGCGTGAAGAGAAGATCACCGGTGATCTCGGCATGGCCGAGCAACTGCGTTCGGAAGCGGAAGCTGCCCAGACAGCCTATGAAGCATCGCTCGCCGATGCGCGTAAATCCGCCCATGAGACGATCGTCAAGGCGCAGGACAAGGCCGCTGCCGACATGGCTGCCAAGATTGCCAAGGTCGAAAGCACCATCAAGGGCCGTTTCACCAAGACCGAGAACAAGATCGCCGAACAGCAACAGGCTGTTTTCGCCGAGCTTGGCTCGATTGTCTCCGAGGCGGTTCATGACAGTGTCGAACGCATTGCCAATCTGAAACCGGCCGATGCCGATATCGAAAAAGCGGTCAAGCAAGCGCTGGAGGCGCGGAGCTGATGAGCCTGTTTCATGATACCAATACCTGGGTTCTGCTCGGTTTCCTGATCTTTGTCGGCTTCATCTACAAGCGGGCCGCCAATATCGTGACCACCAAGCTTGATGAGCGTGCGGACAACATCCGCAAGCAGATCGAGGAAGCCCGGACCCTGCGTGAAGAAGCCCAGGCCATGCTGGCCCAGTATCAGCGCCAGCAGCGCGATGCCGAGAAGGCCGCCGCAGAACTGGTTTCCGAAGCGAAGGTTCAGGCCGAGCACATTCTGAAACAGGCGCAGATCGATGCCGAAGCTGCCGCCGAGCGTCAGAAGAAGATGGCCGAAGCCCGCATCGCCCAGATGGAAGCCCATGCGGTTACCGAGATCCGGGCCGTGGCAGCGGAAGTCGCGGTTCAGGCGACCCGCAGCCTGATCGAGCAGAAGGTCGATGCCAAGAAAGCAGGTGATATCCTCGCCGACAGCATCGAGAAACTGCCCTCACGCATCAACTGAGCGCAGCCACCCGGTCATCCGGTCACTGAATAACTGATCTGAATAATGAGATTACGTAATACGCCTAGGCGCCTTTCGCCTGGGCGTATTGCTTTTTGGCGTATTCGCGCAGCTTGTAACGCTGCATGATGCCAGCATCCGTACGCGGCAGGCTCGGAACAAAGTCCCAGTGCGTCGGACATTTGAAAGCATCCTCGCGCTTGCGGATGAATGCCATCAGCTCCTTGATCAGTGCCTCTCCGGCCTTCTGATCCCTTGCCGGTACCACATAGGCCTTGGCGACCGTGCCCAGCGCCTGATCGGGTGCTGCTACCACAGCGCAATCGGCAACCGCCGGATGCTCCAGCAACATTTCCTCGATTTCCGGCGCCACGATCTCGTAACCGCCGTTATCGATGATGTCGTTCATCCGACCACCGAACCAGTAGAAGCCATCGGCATCGATGCTGTACAGGTCGCCGGTAATGTTCCAACCGTTCTTAACGTAATCGGTCTGGTTCTCACCCGCCAGATAGCGGCAG
The DNA here is from genome assembly GCA_002168225.1 of Micavibrio sp. TMED2. Taxonomy (NCBI): domain Bacteria; kingdom Pseudomonadati; phylum Bdellovibrionota; class Bdellovibrionia; order Bdellovibrionales; family Pseudobdellovibrionaceae; genus Micavibrio; species Micavibrio sp. TMED2. Next base: position 221,230 of record NHBH01000009.1, on the reverse strand, counting down.
CCGGTTGGTCCCTTGACGATCAGCCGTCCGGTCATCCCGGTAGGAATGTCGCGATAACTCTCATCCACCACCCGGCACAGATATCCCTCCACCGGCTTGCCGGTCGCGCCCGGTCGCAATTCATCGAGCGGCGAGGCAATGACCCGGCCTAGCAACTCGGTTGACCCGAAGGCATCGATGATCGTGCTGCCGGTCAGGTTGTGCCACTGATTGGATAGCGAGGCCGATAGCATCTCCCCGGTCGAGATACAGGTTGTCAGGCCGGAGACATCATATTTCTTGGTATAGTCGAGCATGACGCGATAGCTGGCCGGTGACGAACAACAGATCGTCGCCTTCAGCTTGGTAATCGCCTGCATCAGGATTTTCGGCTCAAATTGCTGTAGCAGGATCGCTGATGCACCAACCCGCATCGGGAACAGGATTAGCGTCGACAGGCCGAATGCCTCACTGAGCGGCATATTGCTGACAAACACATCCTCCGGCCCCGACGGCATTGTGGTGCGCGGCAGGCAATCCGCCGTCACCATCAGATCGCGGTGATGGTGCATGGTGCCCTTTACCTCACCGGACGTGCCGCTGGTGAAGGCAATCAGGCAGATATCCTCGGCAGAGGTATCGAAATTGTCGAATTGCGGTTCCTTGGGCTGCATCAGCGGCTCGGCATAGCGCCAATCATTTGGTCCGGTTTCCGGTCCCTCATAATTCGCCGCCCCCTCGGGACGTTGACCGTTACCGGCAAAGACCAGCACTTCATACAGGCCCGGACGTTTCTCCTGTACCTTGGCGAGCTCAGCCGTCAGCCGGTCATCACAGAGCGCGAAATTCACCTGTGCCTTGTCGACGATCCGGGCCAGATCACGCGCCTTCATGGATGGCGGCGTCGGCACGGCAACCGCACCAACCTTGAGAATGGCCAGAAAGGCCGCACAGAGCAGCGGTGTATTGAACCCGCGGATCAGCACCCGCGAGCCGGGGATCACGCCCATTTCATCCATCAGCACATGGGCAAGCTGATTGGCATCCCGATAGACATCGGTATAGCTCCATACCCCCTTGGAGGTCTTGAAGCACGGGTTGTCGGCATGACCGGCAAACACCATACGATCGAGCAGATCGGTGACCGCATTAACCCGATCGGGATGGCGCAGCCAGATCTTGGTGAACTTGAACTCCGGCAACTGGTCTTCCGGCGGCATGTTATCGGCGCAGAAATTATCCCAGTGCGCGGTATAGCGCTGGCCCTGTTCAAGGGCGGCGATCTCCGCTTCCATCTGGTCGGCGGCTTCCGGTGTCACACCGCTGTCGCTCAGAATGGCGTCGATATCGTCCTGACTGGCATTATCGCCGGTGGCCGCCATCCAGGCCGCCATTTCATCCATATCGCCGAACTCACCATCGGGATCATAGCCGATCATGGTCGGCTCGGGTGCGTCCGGATCGCGGGCGGGTGCTGCCTCTGGCGCAGCCTCGGGCACCGCCGCCTGCTCGGGCAGGGGCGCCACATCATCCGCCTCGTCGTCGTCCATATACTGATTGGAACTCAGCTTTAATGGCGACAAAGCAGGTTTGTCGTCTCCAGCAACGGAATCATCGACAAATTCATCCGTATCGTTGGTTGAGCTGTCCGTCATCTCGGAATTGTTCTACCACTTTGCCTCAGGGCCCAGATCACTATGCCCATTTGTTTATTAAGCTACCATAATTATTAACTAAGTTCACCGCCATCGACGCTGATTACCTGCCCGGTAACCGCACGATTTCCCGGATCGGTGAGCCATTGCAACACTTCCCCCACTTCGGTCGGCGCGATCAGGCGGCGCTGCGGGTTACCAGCGGCGAGATCTGCCCGAACTGCCGACCGGTCACGACGAGTATGGGCAACAATCTGGTCAATTTCCACTGCCAGCCGGTCGGTATCGAGCAAACCGGCGCTGATGGCATTGACCACAACCCCGCTCTCGGCCACTTCACGGGCCAGAGCCCGCATCATGCCGACCAGACCATGCAGGATCATGCAGTTCGCCGTGCTGAGCGGCCGACCGCGCATGGCATCCTGTCCGAGCACAAAAACCACATGCCCGTGCCCGGCGGCCTGCATTGCCGGCAGGGTCGCCGCCATCAGGTTGCCGGCACCGATCAGCAGATTGTTCATCGACATCTGCACGCGCGCCGGATCAAGCTGGTCATAGGCACCGTAGACATCATCGCGCAGGGCGTAGACGACGATATCAAGCTTGCCGAACCCGTCAATCGCATGGTCCACCGCGCGCCGGATTGTGGCCGGATGGGTCAGGTCGGCGGTCACCGTCTGGACATCGCCATCGACCTCATTGATCAGCCGGGTTGCCGCCGTGGTCAGCCCCTCGGAGCCACGGGCCAGCAGGCTGACCCGACAGCCCACATCCACCAGCGCCCGGGCGCTGTAGAAGCCCATCTCACCGCTGCCACCGGCAATCAGGGCATGTTGGCCATCGAGTGCGTGCGGCATGAGCGAAAAACAGAAACCCTGGAGCTTACAAAACCCGGACATCTTCGTGGGCCGGGTGAATACGAGGATCAGCCTAGCGCGCCAACTGTTCATGTACAAAGCCTTATTACCGACGACGGGATGCAAGGCGGGAGAAATGTCGGAACAGGGTAACAGCCATAACTGTTGGTGTTTTTGATTGCAGGCCCAGAACCGTTGTAGAACAGTGGTAGACAGCATTCCGACAGGATTAGAGAGACCCCAATGAATTCCGCACCCGCGACCATGCAGACCACATCGGATATCGATGCCACACAGCTGATCGAGCGGATGGGCCGTGATGCCCGTGCCGCCGCCCGCATTCTGGCAACCATCCCGACCGAGCAGAAGAATGCCGCCCTGCGTGCCGCTGCCACCGCCATTGATGCCGCTGTGGAGCAACTGCTCGCCGCCAATGAGCAGGATGTGGCCTTTGCCCGCAACAAGGGTGTGCCCGAAGCAATGCTCGACCGGCTGGTCCTCACGCCGGAGCGGATCAAGGCCGTCGCCGATGCCGTTCGGGATATTGCCGAGCTGCCCGACCCGGTTGGCAAGGTCATGACCTCATGGGAACAACCCAACGGCCTGAAATTCAAGCGTGTGCGGGTGCCGCTCGGCGTGATCGGCATCGTGTTTGAGAGCCGTCCCAATGTCACCGCCGATGCCGGTGCCCTGTGCCTCAAATCCGGCAATGCGGTTATTCTGCGTTGCGGATCGGAGAGCCTCAACTCGGCCACCGTGCTGGCCGATTGTCTGCGCCAAGCCTGCGCTGAGAACGGTCTGCCAGAGGCAGCGATACAACTGGTCCCGACCCGCGACCGCGAGGCGGTAGGCGCGATGCTGTCCCGTCCCGACCTGATTGATGTGCTGATCCCGCGCGGCGGCAAGTCGCTGATCCAGCGGGTCATGGGCGGACAGGTACCGGTCCTCGCCCATCTGGACGGGCTGTGCCATGTCTATGTGGATGGTGAGGCCGATCTCGATATGGCCGAACAGGTTGTGGTCAATGCCAAGATGCGCCGCACCTCGGTTTGCGGCTCAGCCGAAACCCTGCTGGTTGATAGCAGGATCGCCGATACCGCCCTTGCGCGCCTGATCCCGGCGCTGCAGACCGCCGGTTGTGCCATTCGCGGCGATGCGGCGGCACAGGCGATCAATGATCTGGTCACCCCGGCAACCGAGGAAGACTGGCACACCGAATATCTGGCCCCGGTCATTTCGGTGAAGGTGGTCGATGGCGTCGATGCCGCGATCGAGCATATCAACCATTACGGCTCGCATCATACCGACAGCATCATCACCCGGAATGCTACGACGGCAGAACGTTTCCTCAACCGGATCGACAGCGCCATCGTCCTGCACAACGCCTCAACCCAGTATGCCGATGGTGGCGAATTCGGCTTCGGTGCTGAAATCGGCATTGCCACCGGTCGGCTCCATGCCCGTGGCCCGGTCGGTGTCGAACAGTTGACCACGTTCAAGTATCAGGTGCAGGGTAACGGTCAGACACGCCCGTGATCTGCTGAGCATTCGATACAACGACACCATCCATGCCATACGACCCTGTCGGTACAGTTCGCAACCGCACCCTGCCGGGCTACGGCAATACCGCGTTTTCACCGCCGCATATCGCCAGCGGAAAACTCTGGCGCGGCCTGCGTATCGGCCTGCTCGGCGGCTCGTTCAACCCGGCCCATGACGGCCATCGGCATATCAGCCTGATGGCGCTCCGCCACCTCGGTCTGGATCAGGTCTGGTGGCTGGTGAGCCCGCAGAACCCGCTCAAGCCCAGCCATGGCATGGCATCGATGGAAAGCCGAATCGAACAGGCAAAACGCATCGCCCGCCATCCGCGCATCATGGTCACCGATCTGGAGCAGCAACTGGGCACGCAATACACCTCGGACACGCTTCCGGCGCTGAAATCCGCGTTTCACGGCACGGATTTCGTCTGGCTGATGGGGGCAGACAACCTGTCGCAAATCCGGTACTGGGACCGCTGGCAGAGCATTTTCACCACAATGCCGGTTGCGGTTTTTGCTCGCTCTCCCTATTCTTTAAGAGCGTGTTCGTCACTGGCGGCGGCACGCTATCAACGGCACCGTCTAACCGGCCGACAGTCACGACGATTGTCAAAGGTTGGACCGCCAGCCTGGACCTTCCTCGCCATCCCCCTGCACGGGGCATCGGCAAGTGCGATCCGGGCAGCGGGTTAGATCAGGAGTTTGGTTCAGGTTTTGCCAATACTGTATGGATCACATCACGGACGGTCGCTGACCAACCAAGGAGGATGACGATAAGTACGCATCGTCAAACAGCCAAACCGTCCCGCCTTCCCGAACCGGAAGATCTGGAACGTCTCGCCATCCAGTCCCTCGAAGATGACAAGGCACTCGACATTGTCTCGATCGATCTGGCCGGAAAATCAGCCCTAGCAGACAGTATGATTATTGCGTCCGGTACATCCGCGCGCCAGGTCGCTGCCATGGCTGAGCATCTGGTCGAGAAGATCAAGAAAACGGGTGTCAAGTCGGTCAAGGTCGAGGGCAAGTCCAATGCCGATTGGGTATTGATCGACGCTGGCGACATCGTTGTGCATCTGTTCCGGCCCGAGGTACGCGAGTTCTACAACATCGAGAAGATGTGGTTGCTCGACGCACCATCCGGGGCTGCAGGTGGCGGGGTGAAAACGTTGAACGCCGCAGGCGTCTGACGCAGGTTTGAAAATACGGACCGGCCCTGAAACGGCTGATTGTGAAGGCCTATGCAGTTCAGCCTTATTGCTGTCGGTCGTGCCCGTAAGGGGCCGGAAAAAGCGCTCTACGATCATTATCGTACACGCCTGCGATGGCCCCTTGACCTGATCGAGGTCGATCTCCGTAAAGCTATCGAACCCATGGAAAAACGCCGCGAGGCAGAAGCGGCCCTCATCCTTGATGCCTTGCCTCAGGGCGCGGTGCTGGTTGCCCTCGACGAGCGTGGCAAACAGCTCGGCAGCCGTGACTTCGCGGGCAAGATCAATGAATGGCAGGATCAGGGCGAGCGCCATACCGCGCTGGTGATCGGCGGTGCGGACGGCCTCGACCAGTCGGTCCGCGACCGCGCCCGGCTGCTGCTCTCCTATGGCAAGGCGACATGGCCGCATATGCTAGTGCGCGCCATGGCCGCCGAACAGATTTACCGTGCCCAGACCATTCTCGACGGCCATCCCTATCACCGGGATTGAGCCTTTGTTTTCAGCAATATGACTTGCACTCGCAACTTTCGCCCAAGCCGCCTAGGTTGCTGTCATGGCTGAATATTCCGCCCATTATCCGAAGAGTGCCTTTAGTCACAAGGCATGGCAGACATTCCAGCGCTATGTTGAGGATCAGCATGGCGTTGTTGGCGTTGCTGCCTTTATCGGTGGCTCGGTTGCCCGTGGTGTGGCGCAGCCCGGATCGGATGTGGACGGCGTTATCATCACGCCGGATGGCGCGGACAAACCACTCAGCCAGCGCAAGAAAATCACCATTGACGGTATCCCTCTCGACCTCGCCGTGTTCAATATGACGGGCCTGAAACGTCGCCTTGAGGGCGAATACCGTCGGGCCAACCCATGGGTCATGGATATCGTCGCCACGGGCCCAAACCTGTTCAATGCCCGCTCAAACACCGCCGTGACGGCGCGCTCAATAGCGCGCGACTATGTGCGCAAGGGGCCACCGGAGTTTACGCCACGGCAACAGCGCAGCAGTCAGGTCGAACTGACCGAACTCGCTGACAGCCTGCGCCAGAGCACAGACCCCAAGGAACAGCGCTTCATTGCCTCGATGATGGTGCCAAAACTTGCCGGATTTCACCTGCGGAGCAACAAGCAGTGGATCGGCAGCTATCGCCGGTTGCTGACCCGTCTGCGTGATATGGACAAGGGCTATGCCGACCGGCTCGACACTGCGGTTCACCAGCATCTGGCCGTGGGCGGCAAAACCGAACCCTTGCTCCAGCTCACGCTGGAAACCCTCGCCCCGGCAGGTGGATTCAGCCGCGACCTAGATACCGAGACCATGCCCGCACTGCCGTCAGCAAAACCCTCCAAGCCACCGGAGCCCGGCAAAAAGCTATAGCAGGTTGTCCGTACGTTCCTTGACGGTGCCGGTTTTGGTTGATTTGCGACGATATCGGCTAGGACGGAGATGCTTTTCGATCGCGTCATAGAGCTCGCGAACAATGTTCTTGCCGGTTGCCGTCTCGATCCCCTCAAAACCCGGTGAGGAATTGACCTCGAGCACCTTCGGCCCGTCATTGGAGCGGAGCAGATCGACCCCCGCCACCTGCAGATTGAAGGCCTTGGCCGCCTTGATCGCCATCTTGCGCTCGGTTGCCGTGATGCGCACCGGTTCCGCCGTGCCGCCCTGATGCAGGTTGGAGCGGAACTCGCCCTCTGCCCCGACCCGCTGGATCGACGCAATCACCTTGCCACTGATTACCAGACAGCGAATATCGTTACCGCCGGATTCCTTGATGAAATCCTGCAGCAGGAAACTGGCTTTCAGCCCCCGGAAAGCCGAGATCACGGATTCCGCCGCCTTCTTGGTCTCCGCCAGCACCACGCCCTTGCCCTGCGTGCTCTCCAGCAGCTTGATGATCAGCGGCGTCGATCCGACCAGCCCGATCAGATTGCCGGTATCCTTCGGTGAGGCAGCAAAGGCGGTCGGCGGCATGTCGATCTGGTGCCTCGCCAGCACCTGATGGGCGTGCAGCTTGTCCCGGCTGGCGGTAATGCCGACCGATGGATTGACGCAATAGGTGCCAATAGTCTCGAACTGGCGGATAACCGCCGTGCCATAGGGCGTGATGGACGCCCCGATGCGTGGAATAACCGCGTCATAGCGCGGCAGACGCTGGCCATCATAATGGATCTCCGGCGACATGGCGTTGATCGCCATATAGCAACGGGTGGTATCGATCACCTCAACCACATGGCCGCGCTTCTCGCCTTCCTCAACGAGGCGTCTGGTGGAATAGCTGGTTTCCTCACGGCTGAGCACGGCAATGCGCAGAGAGCGATCCGGCGCGGCATTCTTGATCTCCGCCGTGTGATACACATCGTAATCAAGCTCCGGCTGGCAATAGCTCTCACCCGGAAATACTGCCATATCATCGGCCAGCGCCTGCCGCCCGAGCAGCATCCGATAAGTCATTGAAGCCCGGTCGGTCAGCGTCACCTCAATCGGCCAGGTCCGGTCACCAACCTTGATATTGGTGCTGATGACATAACGCAACTCGGTCTCGCCATTGGAAGACGTGACCTCACGGCGATCCACCACATCTGCCGAACAGGTGATCGAGATATGATCCACATGGGTAATGGGGTGAATATCGAAGCGGACCTTGGGGTTCTCGGCATTACCGAACGGTTCGATATTAAAGGCATGGAGTGCCGACGTCTTGGCGCCGGTATCAACCTTGGCCTTGAGCGCAGGCAAGCCCAGCTCGGGCAGCGCAACCCATTCCTCCCAGCCGAGGCGGAACACTTCATCATTCGTGTTTGGTGCTGACATAAAGAACCATTCCCATAATCAATGCCGGCAAGGCAAATACCCCACCGGTCGGGGATAAACTTTGAAATTCGAGGTTGAGACCGCCGCACTCTCGCCCCATAACAATGGCATCCAATAAGAGCAACATTGCAAATCTGCGAGATAAAAATAATGCCGACCAAAAAACACCCCGTCATGCTCTGCATTCTGGACGGCTTCGGCTGGCGGGAAGAAGCAGCGGACAACGCTGTCCGCCAAGCAAAAACCCCGGTATTCGACCGCATCTGGGCCCATGGCCCAACTGCATTTCTGCAGGCTGGCGGCGGCGATGTCGGCCTGCCTGATGGCCAGTTCGGCAATTCCGAGGTCGGGCACATCAATATCGGCGCAGGCCGGATCGTCAATCAGGACTTACCACGCATCGACAAGGCAATCAAAGACGGCTCGCTGGCAAATAATGAAGCGCTGCAGTCAATCATTGCCAAACTGAAGGATACCGGCGGCAAGCTGCACCTGCTCGGCCTGCTGTCCCCCGGCGGTGTCCACGCCCATCAGCGCCATATCGCGGCACTCGCCAAAATCGTTGCCGGGGCCGGTGTGCCGGTTCTGGTCCACGGTTTCCTCGATGGCCGCGATGTCGGTCCAAAGTCGGCACAGACCTATGTGCAGGCATTTCTGGATGATCTGGGCGACAATCCCGACATAAAGCTCGCCAGCCTTTGCGGCCGTTACTTCGCCATGGACCGTGACAACCGCTGGGAGCGGGTGGCCAAAGCCTATCACCTGCTGACCAGCGGCACCGGTACGGCTGCCGATGATCCGATTGCCGCGATTCAGGCCGCCTATAACGCTAATGTCAGTGATGAGTTCATCGAACCGGTCAGCCTCAACGGTTATGATGGTATGGCCGATGGTGACGGGCTGCTGATCGCCAATTTCCGGGCCGACCGGGCGCGGGAGATACTGACTGCCCTGCTCGATCCGTCATTCAGCGACATTGACCGGCCCAACCGGCCCGAACTGGCGATTGCCGGCGGTATGGTTGAGTATTCCGACAAACTGAACCCGTTTCTGACCACGCTGTTCGCGCCGCAAAACCTCGTCAATGTGCTGGGAGAAGTGGTCTCGAACGCCGGCAAGCGCCAGCTGCGTGCGGCAGAGACCGAGAAATATCCCCATGTCACCTTCTTCCTCAATGGCGGTGAAGAAACCGAATATGCGGGCGAGGACCGGATTCTGGTGCCCTCACCCAAGGTTGCCACCTATGATCTGCAACCGGAGATGTCGGCCCCCGAACTGACCTCGAAGGTCAAGGCGGCGATTGATACCGGCGATTATGATCTGATCGTCATCAACTACGCCAACCCCGACATGGTCGGTCATACCGGCTCACTCGAAGCGGCGATGAAAGCCTGTGAAACGGTGGATACCGGCCTCGGCCAGTTGCTCGAGAGCATCGAGAAACTGGGCGGTATGGCGCTCGTCACCGCCGATCATGGCAACTGCGAGCTGATGCGCGATCCCGAAACCGGCGGCCCGCATACCGCCCATACCACCAACCCGGTGCCACTGGTGCTGGTCGGTGGCAGCGAGGGCCAGACACTGCGCAATGGCCGTCTGGCCGACCTCGCCCCGACCCTGCTGTTCATGATGGGCGTCGACCAGCCCGAGGAAATGACCGGCAGAAACCTGATTGCCGATGCCGGGGACAAGAGCCAGAGCGCCGCATGATCCGATTGCGCGTCCATGCAGCCGTTATCACGGTAATCGCGGGCCTGGGCAGTATCCCGGCCCCGCTATCAGCATGGGCGCAAACTGCGGATGGCGCAGCCACGCTGTCCGAACAGGATCCGGAAGCACTCCAGCAGGCACTGGAGAACAGCCGCGCCCGTGCAGCCGAACTGGCAGGCCGGGAGCAGGCGCTCAATCAGGAACTGGCGCAGATACGCTCAACCCTCGCAACCAATGCCCTGCTGTTGCAGGCACGGGAGAACGAGCGCCGGACGCTGGTGGACAAGATCGGTGATCTCGAAACCCGCCTGACACTGGCACAGGCCCGGCTCAAGGCCCGGCGCGAGGAGTTGTCACAACTGCTCGGCGGATTGCAGCGGCTTGGCCGGATTCCGCCCGAAGCCATCCTCAGCCACGCAAAATCCGTTACCGAACTGAGCCGCGCCGCCACCATCATGGGCAATGCAGTCCCGGCGGTGCAGCAAGCACTGGAACCACTGCGCGATGAGATCGAAACAGTCAAGGAACTGCGCGGCCTGATCGACAATCGCCGCATTGAGCTGGTCACGCTGTCCAACACCCTTGAACAGCAGGACAAGGAACTGGAAGCCCTGTTGAACGACCGGGCGGAGCGGCTCGCCTCGACCTCGGCAGATCATGCCGCGGAGGCTGAGCGGGTGGATAATCTCGCCAAACGCGCCGCCGATTTGCAGGCACTGATGCAGGAACTGGCGCGACTGCCCGATCCGCCGAATGCAACACCGGATACGGCACCCACGGCTCGAACGAGCCGATTGCGCTACCTGCCGCCAATTTCAGGCCAGATTACACAACGCTTTGGCAGTCATGTTGATGGCGGCGGTCGGGCCGATGGGCTGATCTATCATGCCCGCGCCGGTCAGATGGTGCTCGCCCCCGCCGATGGTACGGTCCGTTATGCCGGGCCATTTCGCCGCTATGGCCGGGTGGTGATCATCGATCACGGTCAGGAATACCACTCGGTTCTCGCCGGTCCACTGGCCCTGATGGCACAGGTCGGCCAGCCAGTGAGGGCCGGAGAACCCATTGGCAGACTTGATCATTCGATTGCGAGCAGTAATTCATTGCTTCAAAGTGGTGTTTCAGGCTCCAATACGGACGAACTGCCATTATACTTTGAATCACGTTATCGTGGTCGGCCACAGAATCCCTTACTTTTCGTGGCCAATCAGACCAATTAGGTATTCAATAGCAAGTATCAGGACGAACCGCGCCGAGCGGACTCACAGGACAAGAAGCCCAATGCGATCCAGTTTTATAGCCGCCACCCTATCCCTCGCCCTTGCCATCAGCCCCATCGCCTTCAAAGCGCAGGCAGAGAGCAGCGGCCAGTCATCAGCCGAAACCTATCAGCAACTGACCCTGTTCGGTGATGTGCTGGAGCGGGTACGGGCGGAATATGTGACGGAACTGACCGACAAGGAACTGATCGAGGCAGCAATCAACGGCATGCTGACATCGCTCGATCCGCATTCCGGCTATCTGAACGAAGCCAATTTCCGCGACATGCGGGTCAAGACCCGCGGCGAATTTGGCGGTCTCGGCATTGAGGTCACCATGGAGAACGGCTTCGTCAAGGTGGTCTCCCCGATCGATGACACCCCGGCGGCCAATGCCGGTATCCAGCCTGGCGACTACATCACCCATCTGGATGATGAGCCGGTCCTCGGCCTGACCCTGTCGGAAGCGGTTGAGAAAATGCGTGGCCGGATCGGCACCACCATCGTTCTCACCGTGCGCCGCGAAGGTGAAACCGAAGCACTCGAAATTCCAATCAAGCGCGATGTCATCCGCATCCGTTCTGTGCGCTCCGAAATTCAGGGCGATATCGGCATTATCCGCGTCAGCACCTTCAGCGAACAAACCTCTGATGGCGTCGAGGATGCTATTGCCAGCTTCAAGGACGAGTTGGGCGACAAGCTGACCGGTGTTGTGCTTGATCTGCGCAATAATCCCGGTGGCCTGCTCGATCAGGCGATTTCGGTCTCAGATATCTTCCTCGACAAGGGCGAGATTGTCTCGACCCGTGGCCGCCGCGAAGAGGACAGCCAGCGCTACAATGCGAGCACCGGTGATGATCTAGAAGGTCTGCCGATCGTGGTTCTGATCAATGGCGGTTCCGCATCCGCATCCGAAATCGTGGCTGGCGCCCTGAAGGATCACCGCCGCGCGCTGATCATCGGCACCAAATCTTTCGGTAAGGGATCGGTTCAGACCATCATGCCATTGTCCGGCAACGTCGCGATCCGTCTGACCACAGCCCGTTATTACACCCCGTCCGGTGTTTCCATTCAGGCTGAAGGCATCGAGCCCGATATCGAGGTTAAACCGGCCCGTCTTGAGGAAATTGCCGTGCTTGAGCGCCGTCGCGAGGCTGACCTCCGTGGCGCTCTTAACAACCCGGATCATGAGGACGTCGATGTAAATGTCGAGGTTGAGGTAAATGACCAGCCTGTGGCCGGGAATGCGACCGATGAGCAACCGTTCGACTATCAATTGGCCCGTGCAGTTGACCTGTTGCGCGGAGTGTCGCTATTTCGCTCTACAGTGGTGAATTAATAGGCATGTGACCGCTGGTGATTTGACTGGTCGACATGTCGGCCTGATAATCATGTGCTGAGAAACGCACAACTGAATAAGGCGGGGGATCGAACCCTGGACGGCAATTTGCCCAACTCCCTGAAAGAGTCGATGGCAGGTGCAGGCATTGAGGATGATGCCAACACCAATAGCGACGACACGATCGAGACCGGTAACAGTCTCGATAACGATGCTGCCATGTCTGATAGCCTTCAGGAAGCTGATGGTGCGACGGTCGAAACGCTGGCCGATGACGGCCATGACGATTCCTTCCCGCAGGATCAGGACAGCCGTACCACATGGGACGATGACGAGCCGCCCCGGCGACGCTCCTACGCCTCCATGGCCGCCTCGATGACCAATGAACAAGCCAGTGCTGGTGGTTCGGGTGGCCTAAAAGGCCCATTGCTGGCCGGTACCGCCTTCCTGCTCCTGCTGGGTGCCGGGGTCGGCTATCTGGCACTCGCGGTTGAGCCACCGGGCCCGCCCCCCTCACCCGATATTAAGAACGTCAGCGAAATCGGTGGTATGGCGGCAAGCATGATTGTCGATCAACAGCCGGAACCTGAACCACAGATCAGCATCGACACGCCACCGGAACCTGAACCGGTTATCGCCGTTGCGCCAGAACCTGAGCCGGAGCCAGTGGCTGTCACGCCGCCACCGGAGCCAGAGTCGGACATGCCGCAGGTTGTTGACCGGGCAGAGGGTACACCACCGGCAGAACCACGCGCTGACCTGCAGGAAAGCACCGAATATGGCCCGCTGCCGGTCATTGCTGCCAATGGCATGCGCGCTTCCATGGCCTATGCCCGCCGGGTGCCGATTGTCGATCTGCCGCGTATCTCGATCGTCATGACCGAACTGGGCCTGAACCCGGACAAGACCCGGCAGGCAATCGAGCAACTGCCACCGGATGTCAGCCTCGCCTTCCATCCCTATGCTCCGGCACTGGACGACCTGATTGCCGCAGCGCGAGAGGTCGGGCATGAATCCCTGCTGGCCCTGCCGATGCAGCCGATCAATTATCCGTTCGATGATCCCGGCCCGAATGTCCTGCTTGTCGATTCTGATCCTGCAGACAACATCACCGCCCTCTATCGTTCACTGGGCGCTGCCGAGGGTTATGTCGGTGTCACCGGCTTCCTCGGCTCGGCCCTGCTGGCATCACCGCAAGCACTGGACCCGATCCTGCGCGAACTGGCGCGGCGCGGCCTGCTGTTTATCGATAACAACTCGACCGTCAACTCGGTCTCTGCCGATCTCAGCAATCGGGCCAATCTGCCCTATAACCGCAGTGACCGGCTGATCGATGCTATCCCGACCGTCGCCGATATTGATGAACAGCTTATGGGGCTGGAATCTCTGGCCAAGCTCAATGGCCATGCCATCGGCTATGCTCAGGCCTATCCGGTAACCTTTGAACGGCTTGAGGAATGGATTCCGCTGCTCCGTTCCCGCGGTATTGATCTGGTGCCGGTAAGCGCCACCATCGGCCTCGACGACCGCAACCCAAGCTGATCCAACCTTCCATGACCGACCGCCAGATCGAGCGTATCCCAAGCGAATACCGCCCCTGTGTCGGTATTGTGCTGATCAATGATCACGGCATGATCTTTATCGGCGAGCGCACTGATGTGCCGGGCGCGTGGCAAATGCCACAGGGCGGTGTTGATGCCGGTGAGGATGTGGAGGAAGCGGCACTGCGCGAGTTGCAGGAAGAGATCGGCACGGACAAGGCCGATATCATTCAGGTCACGCCGTCTGAATTCTACTATGATTTCCCGAATGAAATGCGCAACCATCCCCGGCGCGGCAAATGGCGTGGTCAGCGCCAGCGCTGGGTACTCGCCCGGTTCACCGGGACAGAAGATGACGTCGACCTGACCGCGGACAAGCATCAGGAGTTCGGCCGCTGGCGCTGGGCCACCGCCGATGAGGTGGTCAATGCCATCATTCCGTTCAAACGGGCGGTATATCAGGCGGTTCTTGCCGAGTTGCTGGATCGACCGGATCTTCTCGAACCTCGATTGGAATGACTTCCAGTTCGGGTGTCGGACCGGGATCATTCCTGAGCGGCGGTTCCTGCAGCCACATTTCCAGACTGGCGAAAATCGACCCGCCGACGATCAGGAGACAGGCCAGAATGATACTGATATCGAAGGGCCGTACCCCGGCGATGATCAGCAACCATGAGGACAGCAGCGGCGTGAAAAACAGCAGGGCACTAACCACCCGTATATCGCCATGCTTGGTACCGTAATCCCAGACGAAGAACACCGCCCCGGCAGGCCCCAAGCCCATCAGCAGGATGGCGAACAGCTCTTCCGGCATGGGCATGACAGTTGTTTCCAGCGCCAGATGCAGCGGCAGGGCAAGGGCGGCGCTGGCCAGGGTGTAGCCGACCACGATTTCCGTCGGCACCTGTTTGAACTTGCGGTTCAGGACCGAGTACAGCGCCCAGCTGACTGCTGACCCGGCAGCCGCGAGCAGGCCCAGAACCGGTGCCGGTGCCATCTGCTGGTTCTGGTAATCAACGCTGAGGATAATCACCGCCGCCCCGGCAAAACCGGTCACGGTGCCGATAATATGGAACCAACGCAGCCGTTCCTTCAGCAGCACAGCGGCAAACAGAATAATCAGCGCCGGATACATATAGTTGATCAGGTTCGCCTCTGCCGGTGGCCCCATCTTCAGGGCAAAGAAATACAGGACATGATTGCCGAAGATACCGGCGATGCCGAGCAGCCAGACCGCCGCCGGTTGCCGGAAGATGCGTTGCAGCGCGTTACGTGTGGGATTGCGGCGGATGGTCCAGACCAGACCGGCAATACCGCCGATGGCAAAGCTCATGAATAGCAGCTGCAGTGGTGGCACCGACCCGGTCTTGACGGTCAGCAGGGCGAGCGTCGACCAGAGGAAAATAGCTGATCCCCCAATGATCGTCGCCCGTATACGGCGATCTGGCACCGGTCCCGTCATCTGGCTGCTCGATTTTTGTCTTTCCATAATCTTCCGCCAGAACCACGACAGGAAGAAGCAAAAACAGATAACGGGGTAACTAGTTTAGCATTTCTGTCATTTTGCGGGGTTTGCGCCACATCTCGGCACTGGCCATCACCGCCCCGCCGATAATCAGCAGGCAGGCAAGCCCAAGCAGCCAATCAAAGCCACGCACGCCGATTACCACCAGCGACAGGGTGGAGAGCAGCGGTGCCAGATAGGCAAGCGCGCCCAGTACCCGAATGTCGCCGCGCTTGGTGCCGTAATCCCAGACGAAGAAGGCACCGCCAACCGGCCCCAGACCGAGGGCCAGTGCCGCGAGCCATTCGATTGCAGTTGGCATGACGCTTTGCTCGAACACCAGATGGGCGGGGATGGCGAGCAGGCTGGTGGCGAGGCAAAACCCGGTCACCGTCTCGGTCGGCACATCGGGCAGACGGCGATTGAGGACGGAATAGCTCGACCAGATCAGGGCAGCGGCCAGTGCGACGCCAAGCCCGGCAAAGGATGAGGCATCATCAGAACTGGCCGTCTCGACACCGGTAATGATCAACGCGGTACCGGCAAGGCCAAGCAGTGCCCCGACAAGATGAAACCAGCGCAGGCGGTGGCCGGGCAGCAGGGCGGAAAACAGCACAATCAGCAGGGGCCAGAGATAGTTGAGCAGATTGGCCTCAACCGGCGGTGCCAAACGCAGGGCCAGAAAATAGGCGAAGTGATAGCCGAACAGCCCGCCAACCCCGAGTGCCCAGACCGATAACGGCTGACGGAAGGTGGCACAGGCCGCCCGCAGGCTGCCGCGCTTGCGGATCGACCAGATCAGGCCGATCAGGCTGGCGACGGCAAATGACATGGCCAGCAGCTGAAACGGCGGTATCCGGCCCGACAGCACCGTGAACAGCGCCAGCGTCGACCATAGTAGCACAGCGGTTGCGCCGATCAGGGTCGCCTTGACATGGACATCGGTTGCTGGAGCATCTGGCAAGGGAGCATCAGGCGAGACCGACATGGCCTATTCTATTCCGGTTCCGGTTTCAGGATGCCGTCGATCACTGTGCGGGCATCGGGATTGACCTTGTAAAGGATCAGCGTACCAGCGCCACCGAAAACCAGCGCACAGATCAGCAGGGCGAGATGCCACCGGCGCGGCATAGGCCTCACGCGGGCGGCGCGGATTGACATGCACCTTGAGCACCGTGCCCTCGGCCATGGTGGCAGCAACCGCCTCCACGCCCTGTTTTGTCTGGGTGACCAGACCGCCAGGTACGGGCTGGCGACCGATATAGTCCTCGCCCCGGAAGCGATAGCCGAACTCGATATCGAGCGCATAATGCCGATGCCGCGATGATTTCTGCCGAATTATGGATTTGCGCACCACTGCCTCAACCCGCGGCCAGTTCGGAATGCTGAGCCAGAGCCAGATTGCCCGGCAATGCCAGTAAAGACAGAGCAGTGCCGTGCCGAAACAGGCGATCACCATATACCATTCCATGAACGACATGGCGTTGCTCTCCCTACTCTATCCCTGCTGCCATCAGGATCACCCGCCGGGTTTCATCCCAGATGCCATGCTGATCGAGCCGATCCACCGGTATCCATGCCGCCTCCAGCGCATCATCGCCAGCAACCGGCTCGCCGCTGACATAGCGCGCCACAACATCCACCAGCAGATAATGGTACTGCACGGCGCCATCGGCATCGCGGTCAATACGATCAACAGCAGTCAGGACCGATACCGCTTCCGCAACGATGCCGGTTTCCTCCGCCACCTCACGAATGGCGGCCTCGGCGCAGGTTTCACCGAGATCAAGCGAGCCGCCCGGCAGGCTCCATTTGCCCTGCTCTGGCGGCTTGGCGCGCTTGACCATCAGCACGCGCCCCGCATGAATGACAATGGCCCCGACACCGACCCAGGGACGTGTCGGATAGGCACGTGGATCGGTATCGGGGCCGGATGTCATGAAACTACTCGCTGATTGCAGGAACTGCAGGATCAGACCATGTACTGGCCACCATTGACGGAGAAGGTAGCACCGGTGATGAAGGCGCTGTCATCACGCACCAGATAGGCGACCATATCGGCGATCTCTTCCGGCTTGCCCATACGGCCAACCGGGATCTGTTTGATAATGCTGTCGAGTACTTCCTGCTTCATCGCACCCGTCATCTCGGTCGCGATATAACCCGGGCAAATGACATTCGCGGTAATGCCCTTGAAGGCACCTTCCTGCGCCAGCGCCTTGGTGAAGCCGATCATGCCGGCCTTGGCTGCCGAGTAATTGGTCTGACCCATCTGGCCTTTTTGACCGTTGATCGAGCTGATATTGACGATCCGCCCGAAACCGGCCTCGCGCATGGCGGGAACAACCGCGCGGCAGAGGTTGAAACAGGAGGTCAGGTTGGTGTCGATCACCGCCTGCCAGGCATCGATATCCATCTTGTGCAGCATGCCATCGCGGGTAATGCCAGCATTGTTCACCAGCACTTCAACCGGACCGAGGGACGAAGCCACTTCATCGATGCCCTTGGCCACACTGTCGAAATCGGCAACATCGAATTTGAAGACATCAATACCGGTATCAGCCTTGAACTTCGCGGCCTTTTCATCGTTACCAGCATAGTTCGCCGCAACCTTGTAGCCGTCGGCTTTCAGTTTAATGGCGATATCGGCACCGATACCGCGGGTACCGCCGGTTACTACTGCCACACGTGACATCATTTTCTCCCAGATAACTGTTATTTTTTATGGTCATCGGGCCGGTCGCGTGTTGCGCGCCCGGCCCGGTGATAATCAGGTCGCGTTCACTTAGTCGCGTTCAACACACATGGCAATACCCATGCCGCCGCCGATGCACAGGGTGGCGAGACCTTTCTTGGCATCGCGCTTGCCCATCTCATGCAGCAGGGTGACGAGCACCCGTGCGCCGGAAGCGCCGATCGGGTGGCCGAGAGCGATGGCACCGCCATTCACATTGACCTTGTCCATGTCAAAGCCGAGGTCCTTGGCTACCGCCAGAGACTGTGCAGCAAAGGCTTCATTGCTCTCGATCAGGTCGAGGTCCTCAACCTTCCAGCCTGCCTTCTCGAGTGCCTTGCGGGAAGCCGGGATCGGGCCGGTACCCATGATCGCCGGATCAACACCACAGGTTGCCCATGAGACGATGCGGGCCAGCGGCTCAACGCCACGCTTTTTGGCTTCATCGGCGCTCATCAGCACAACAGCGGCGGCACCGTCATTGATGCCCGATGCGTTACCGGCGGTAACCGTGCCTTCCTTGGCAAAGGCCGGGCGCAGTTTCGCCATACCATCCATGGAGGCACCAGCGCGTGGATATTCGTCGGTGTCGACAACCACATCGCCCTTGCGGCCCTTGATGGTGACCGGGACAATCTCGTCCTTGAACTTGCCAGCCTTCATCGCAGCTTCGGCCTTGTTCTGGGAGGCAACCGCAAACTCATCCTGCTGTTCGCGGGTCAGTTGCCATTTCTCGGCAACGTTCTCTGCCGTCTGGCCCATGTGATAGCCGTTGAAGGCATCCCAGAGACCGTCACGGATCATGGTGTCGATCATCTGGAAGTCGCCCATTTTCTGGCCGTTGCGCAGTTGCTGGGCATGGGGTGCCTGGCTCATGCTTTCCTGACCACCGGCGACAACGATACCGGCATCACCGACCTTGATCGCCTGATAGCCGAGGGCCACCGTACGCAGACCGGAACCACAGAGCTGGTTGATGCCATAAGCGGTCTTTTCCTCTGGGATACCGGCATTCATCGCGGCCTGACGTGCCGGGTTCTGGCCGGCAGCGGCGGTCAGGATCTGGCCCATGACGACCTCATCGACTTCCGAACCCTCGACTTTGGCACGGCTCAGGACTTCACGGATCACGGTTTCACCGAGATAATGCGCAGGCACGGCACTGAGCGCACCATTGAATGACCCGATCGGGGTACGGGCCGCAGCGGCAATTACAACATCGGACATGGTTGGTTTTTCCTCTTGAAACAGGCGATAAGTCAGAAGGGATCAGGTACTGGAAAGGCCCGTTTTGATGCGGATGGTTGCATCTGATTTTGTCGTTGTGAGGCCATCCCTTCAACGGTGGCGACATTACGCGTGTCGGCACGGGTTTGGCAAGATTTGCATGGTTGAGATGGTGCCCGGTCAGGCCGATTTCAACCAGTCCGACATGGGCTCCCAAACCTGTGTCCGGGCGCTCGATCCGACCACCAGCCCCACATGGCCGAGGGAGACCGGCATGATTGTCGCAGCCGGGACGAGAGCCGCCAGCGCTGCCGCCGATGCCGGGGGCACAATCCGGTCGTGATCGGGGATAATCACCAGTGTCCGGGCGCGAATTGCGGTCGGGTCAACCGGCAGACCGGCAATCCGCCAGTTGCCATTGGCCGGATCATTGCGCCCATACCAGCCGCGCATACACTCATGGGCCACCTTCGCCGGTAGCGGAATGCCGTCGTTGAGCCAGTCCTCAAGCTCGACGAAATGACTGAACTGTTCGTCATCGCTATGAGCGATATTGGCAAATTTGCGCGGCACCAGCAGCGGATCAAGGCTGGCGAACAGGCTCTGGATGCTGTCCACCGGCAGGGCACCCCAGACCTCGACAAAGGGGGCGATGGCCTCATAAGCAGCCGCCACCCGCCGGGCAGCCGAGGCACCCATTGCATGGAACGACCATGGGGTGGCCAGCAGGATCAGGTCGGAGACATCGAGCGGTCGGCGCCAGGCGAGCGCGGTTGCCAGCATCCCGCCCATGCAATAGCCGATCACCGGCAGCTGTGATTGCCCGACCAACAGGCGGGCGGCATCCAGCGCCCGTTCCAGCCGTCCGGCGACATAATCGGTCAGCGAGAAATCGCGCTCCACCTCACCCGGCGCACCCCAGTCGAGCAGCAGGGGACGGTATCCCTCACCCACCAGCCAGCGCAGCAAGCTCGCCTCCTCGGTCAGGTCGAGAATATAACCGCGATTGATCAGGGACGGGACGACCAGAATAGGTGTGCCATCAGGGGTATCGCCAAGAGCACCATAATCGAGCAACCGACTGCCGCCCTCGGCCCATATTGCAGGCGGTTCCGTCAGTGACCGTTCGCAATCGGCCCGGCGGTAGCGCTGAACGCCGGTGAAGAAATCACCGAGACGCCGCCGTGCCTCGCTGTCGATGGCCGCTGCCAGTTCTGCCCTGAAATCGTGATTCGGTTGACCGGGATCAGCCGCGACCGCCTGTTCCTGTGTCGCGACCTGCTCGCGGAGCCTGTTCGCCCGCGTCATTAATTGCGGATGCCAGATCGGCGAGCCGCTGTTCCATAGCTGCCAGCCGGTCGAGGAGCTGAGCCATGTCACCATTGCCGCCTGCAGATGCAGCGCCAGTGGTCGCGGCCCCTGCCTTGGTGCTGTTGCTGGCTGTTGCTGGCTTTGCTTGCTCATGACCGCTGTTATTGTTGTCGTTTTTGGCAGGACGGGGGGCTGTGGGCGCAAAAGGACCACCCGGATAGGTGCCTGATGCCATTGCTTCTGCCGCTTGTGCCATAGTAGCGCCAGCATCGCCACCCGCAGCATACAAATTCGAGTGCCCAAGTAAATTGGCGAAATTGGCAAATGCCGCCGCCCCCGGGCCCATCATCTGGAAACCACGCGCCATCGCCTCCGCCACGACCGGGTCGTTGGCAAGGGCGGTCCACTGGTCCTGCCAAAGATCGAGATATTGGCGGGCCAGTTCGTCAAACGCGGGCGCACGGGCCTTTGCGTTATCGCTGTGGTTGGTTTCATCACTGCTCATGGCGCCGCACTATAGAAACCCGAAGAGGTAAAAGACCAGCCTGTTTTTGCCCGTATGCGAACACGCCGCTATATGCACTGCACCACGAACCGTAACCGCTGCAACATATGCTCCTGATGCTGCGCAGCATGTGCAGCGCACAATAATGGTTGGACTCGGTGTGCAATCGCGATTACATGTACGGAACAAATACTGATAACAAAAAGCTGGAAACGATCTCTCATGAGCGCAAAACAAGCCGCAGCCGACGCCCCCATCACGATCAAGAAATACGCTAACCGGCGTCTCTACAACACTGCGACCAGCAGCTATGTGACCCTCGATCACCTGTCCAAAATGGTCAAGGAAGGCGAGGATTTTGTCGTTTATGACGCGAAAAGCGGTGATGACATCACCCGCTCCGTCCTGACCCAGATCATTGTCGAGGAAGAGTCCAAGGGCGAGCACCTGCTGCCCACCAGCTTCCTGCGCCAGCTGATCGGTTTCTATGGCGGTAACATGGAAATGCTCGTGCCGAAATATCTCGAGCACACCATGCAGAGCTTTGCCAAAAATCAGGAACAGATGAACGACATGCTGCGCAACAGCATGGGCGGCATGTTCCCGCTCCAGCAGATGGAAGAGCTGAGCAAACAGAACCGCACCATGTTTGAGCAGGCGATGAAGATGTTCACGCCGGGTGCTGCCATGGGTGAAACCGGCACTACCAGCGACAGCGGCAAGAGCGCCAGCAACAGCAATCTCGACGATCTGAACCGCAAGATTACCGAACTGCAGGAACAGCTGGCAGAAATCAGCAAAAAAGCCTAACCGGCGTCTCGCGCGGCGGTTTTTTCGGCCTTCAGGAAGTCGGGCACCATTTCCGGCTGGCCGATGCCATAGCCCTGCAGGAAGTCCACACCAGCCTTGATCACAATGTCACGCTCGCTGTCGGTTTCAATGAATTCGGCAACGGTTGGGACACCCAGCCCCTTGGCCAGATGCAGCAGGGTCTGCACAAACAGGCGGCTGTCCTGATTGGTGGTGATGCCCTTGATGAACGAGCCATCGATTTTCAACAAATCAATGGACAGGGTCCGCAACTGCCCGAACGAGGTATAACCCGCCCCGAAGTCATCGAGCGCGAGGCGACAGCCGAGTTCCCGCATGGCCGCAATAAAGCGCTGCGCCTCGGCGATATCCTCCATGGCCACAGTCTCGGTAATCTCGACGATCAGACGCTTGGCGATATCCGGGCGATCCTGCAATTCCATGGCGACGCTGCGTGACCAGGCACGGTCGGCAACGGTCAGCCCGGACACATTGATCGACAGCGAAATATCCGGATATTCATCCAGCACCGAAATTGCCTTGGAGATGGCGTAACGGTCGACCGAACGGCCAAGACCAAGACGCTCGATCGCCGGCATGATCTGACCGGCAGTAATCCACTGGCCACGGCTATCCTTGATCCGCAGCAGCGCCTCATAAAACACTGTCTCACCGGTCTCGGAAGCGACAATCGGTTGATAGGCGAGTGCTGCCTGCTGATTGGTCAACGCGCTCTTGACCATCTCCGCCATGGCGAGGCTGTATCGCTGGGCCGCACGTTGTTCCTCGTTCAGCTGATAGCGGCGATAGGCGTCACGACCGGCGCGCTTGGCTTCCTGCATCGCGCTTTCGCCCATATTGATGACTTCTTGCGGCGAACCGCTCTGGTCCGGGAATACCACGCCACCGATCGAGCAGGTTACGGTGAAGGGATCGAAGCCCTGCGCCTGAAATGCATCCTGCCGGATCAACTGGAATACCCGGTCGCTGAGACTGGCGAGTTTCACATCATCGCCGCGGGTCATCACGATACCGAAAACATCACCGCCGACACGGGCGATATGGGTGCCGGGATCATCAATTTCCTGCAACCGCTTGCCGATCGACATAAGCACATGGTCGGCGGCCTCATAGCCATAGACCTCGTTGATGGTTGCGAGCTTGTCGACACCGACGCTGAGATAGCCACCGGTAAGACCATAGCGCAAGCTATTGACCAGCGACTGGTTCAGCACTTCCATGATGTGCCGACGGTTTAGCAACCCGGTAAGTTCGTCATAGCTGGCGAGCAGTTCAAGCTGTGCCTGATAGGCATGGCGCTCATCAACCTTGCGCAGGATGCCGGTCAGCGAAAGCAGCTTGCCGTTCTCATCCACCTTCGGCATGCCGCGATCATGGACAGAGACAAAATAGCCGCGCTCATGCCGGATACGGTATTCGCAATCATAGGTATCGCCATGAGCAATGGCCCGGCTCAGCGCCTTGATCCGCAGGGGCCGGTCCTCGGCATTGATCCGGCTTTCGAGTTTCTTGCCCGCATCCTCATTGATGCCGCGAGTCCAGCCGAGCAGTTCCTCACCACCCCTGGTCCAGATCAGGCGGTCAGATGCAACATCCCAGAAATAGGCGATATCCCCGGAGGCGGCGAGCGCACCCATCGGGTCCAGCAGGCTGGCCAAATCATTCTGGTCATCATGGTCGGGGAGTTGATCGTCTGGCACAGGCCTGTTCGGTCTCGCAACGGAATAATGCAGTCTGATAGGCACCATCATAACGGCAACCCATCATTCCCGCTCATACAAATTCAAATGGCTGAAAGTACTAAGCCGAACCGCCATATTTCAGTGACAGCATAATTATGGCATAAGCTGTGTGATGTACAGACCGCAACGGCAACCGATCATACTGATAATGAACATTTTTTCCGTTACCCGCCCTGCACCCATGCGTGCGGCAGCCATGGCCCTTGGCCTGCTTTGCATACTCCCGCCCCAATCAGCGATTGCTGCGGACATGATCACCAAACTCAGCGGCGAACAGCTCACCGGGCTGATGAAGGGCTGGGGCTACAAGGCTGAATTGAGCGAGGATGACTACGGCGATCCGATGATCAGCACCGCCACCAGTGGTGCCCAGTACAAGGTCTATTTCTACGATTGTTCGGAAACCAAACCGAAACGCTGTGACAGCATCATGCTGTCAGCGGGCTTTATCTATGAGCAAGATATGGAACCTGCCATCGCCAATCAGTGGAATTTGGATAACCGCTATGGTCGCGCCTACATCGACGAGGAAGGCGACCCGATCCTTGAGCGTGACATCAGCCTTACCGGCGGTATCAGCGAGGCTAATCTGAAAGAACAGTTCCGTATCTGGGATGACAGTCTGGGCGATTTCCTGACCGCGATTGACTGGTGATACCAGTCAGGCGCATCAGTCAGTTGCTATCAGTCAGCGGAGAGCGAAATCCGATCAGTGCATCTGGCCGCGATGGACCCAGCGCTCAACCGTGATCTTGATCCGCTCGACCGGCATTTCCGGATGATGATGGAAAAGCACGCGTTCGGCCACATCAAGGGCAATACGCTCTGACGTGCCCGATTTCTTCATACCGTCATAGGCGCGGATAACCGCCGGCTTGCAGATACAGGGTTCGGAATCACCAACGAGGGCGATTTCTTCCATATTTCCGTCCGGGCGCTTACCTGATTGATCGGTATGATCTGTGGTCATGCTTTCTTCTTTATCTTGCGGCCATAAAGCTCAAGGCGGTGGTCGAGCAGTTCAAAACCCAGCTCGGCGGCAATCCGTACCTTGAGGTGCTCGATTTCTTCATTCTGGAACTCAATCACCTCACCGGTTTCCAGATCCACCAGATGATGGTGGTGCTCCATATTCACTTCAAACCGTGAATGCGGTTCATTGAAGTCATGGCGTTGTACCAGATTCAACTCATCAAGTAGATTCAAAGTGCGATAGACGGTCGCAATACTGATCGAGCTGTCTTCTGCCTTGGCGCGTTCATAGACGGTTTCAACAGACGGGTGGTCATTGCTTTCACCCAATACTTTCAGGATCACCCGGCGCTGGCCGGTCATCTTCAGACCCGCCTCAACACACTTTTCTTCAAGATTTTCCATTTCAAAGTCTCCCGACAAATCCGTCGTTGCCACATCCGATGTTCAGAATGCACATGATATGTTGCGAGATGCCAGGCACTCACAGTTTAGAATGCTTTTAATTATCATCTCACTCGGGATTTTTGAAGTGCTTATCGCGCTTATAATGTACCGAATATCCGGTCGCCTGCATCACCGAGGCCGGGCACGATATAGGCATCATCATTCAAGCGCTCATCAAGCGATGCCGTGAATACCTGAACATCCGGGCGGGCCTCATAGACACGGCGGACACCTTCCGGTGCGGCAACGAGGGTCATCAGGCTGACCCGATCGCCCTCGAACCCGCCCTGATCGCGCAGGACGTTGAGGGCATGAACGGCGGAGTTGCCGGTGGCCAGCATGGGATCACAGACGATGCAGCGACGCACATCCTGTGGCGGCATCTTGACCAGATATTCCACCGGCTGCTTGGTCTCCTCATCCCGCGCCAGACCGATGTGAGCGATCACGGCATTGGGCATCAACTCGACCAGACCGTCAACCATGCCCAGCCCGGCGCGCAGCACCGGCACAATTGCCAGGGTACGCTCGGCCAGCGTCGGTGCCTCGAATTTGATCAGCGGGGTATCAATCATCCGTTGGGTCAGCGGCAGATCGCGGGTGACCTCATACCCCATCAGCAGTGAGATTTCGGTCAGCAGGCGACGGAATTCACCGGTCGGGCAGCTCGTCTCCCGCATCCGGGTCAGCTTGTGCTGGATCAGCGGGTGTTTGACGACAGTCAGTTGCGAGAGATCAGACATGGACAGGCTCGGTCTGCTGGGGCGGAAATGTAAATGCGGCGGCAACTTACCATGACCGGACGTGGAGCCAAGCGATAACTTCCGCGACCGGTCCATGGCGGGAATTGATTTCCTGCCCTTCTGTGCGTAACTTCCCGGCAATTCACGATTTCAGGTCGCCCGAGCCGACCGGAAACGCCCCATTCCGCGACAGATCGAGACCCGATCGGACATCCCGACCCATGGATATTTCCCTGTTCGATTACCCGCTGCCAGCCCGGCTGATTGCCGACCGGCCAGCCGAGCCACGCGAGAGCGCGAAGCTGCTCGACCTGACCAGCGGTGAACCGGTTGACCGGACCATCAACGACCTGCCGGATATTCTCACCCCCGGCACCATTCTGGTGGTCAACAATACCCGCGTGCTCCCGGCCCGTCTGACCGGTCGCCGGATCGCCGCTGATGGCGACGGCACACCGGGCGGGGTGATCGAGGTGACCCTGCATCAGCTTGTCTCCAACGGTGACGACACGATCTGGCATGTCTTTGCCAAACCGGGCAAACGCATCAGGCCGGGTGACCGTATCCGCTTCGCCAATGACTTCGAGGCGCTGGTCGATGCCAAGCATGAGAACGGTCAGGTGACCTTACGCTTCCAGATGCCGTTCGACATGCTGCGCGATCAGCTCGACATTCACGGCGTCATGCCCCTTCCGCCCTATATCAAGCGCGACAAAGGGGGCGACGATCAGGACAAGCAGGACTACCAGACGGTTTTCGCCAAACGCGAGGGCGCGGTTGCCGCACCGACCGCCAGCCTGCATTTCACCGACGACCTGCTGACCCGCCTCGCGGCCAGGGGGATCACGACGGTACAGGTCACCCTGCATGTGGGTGCCGGCACCTTCCTGCCGGTCAAAACCGAGGATGTGACCGAACACCAGATGCATGAGGAATGGGGCGAGGTAACCCCGGAGACCGCCGACTTGCTCAATCAGGCAAAAGCCGATGGCCGCCCGGTGATCGCGGTCGGCACAACCGCGCTGCGCATCCTCGAGACCGCTGCTGCCGCAACCGGCAGCATCCAGCCCTTTGCCGGGGCCACCGACCTCTATATCCTGCCCGGCTACCGGTTCAATTTCGTCGACCGCCTGCTGACCAATTTCCACCTGCCCCGCTCGACCCTGCTGATGCTGGTCAGTGCGCTGGCCGGACGGGAGCGTATGCTCCACGCCTATCACCATGCCATTGCGCATGATTACCGTTTCTTCTCCTATGGCGATGCCTGCCTGCTCGCCGCGATGCCGGATTGACTAAAGACATGACCACTGCCACTGCACCCGATTTCGGCTTTGAGCTGTTCAACACCGATGGCATGGCCCGGCGCGGGCGGATCACCACCGCCCATGGCCAGATCGAGACCCCTGCCTTCATGCCGGTCGGAACCGCCGCCACGGTCAAGGCCATGCGCCCGGAGAGCGTCGCCGAGACCGGTGCACAAATCCTGCTCGGCAATACCTATCACTTGATGCTGCGCCCAACGGCGGAGCGGATTGCCGCCCTCGGTGGTCTGCACAAGTTCATGAACTGGCCCGGCCCGATCCTGACCGACAGCGGCGGGTTTCAGGTCATGTCCCTGAGCAAGCTGCGCAAGATGACCGAGAAGGGGGTCACCTTCCGCAGCCATATCGACGGCACCGCCTATGACCTGACGCCCGAGCGCTCGATTGAGATCCAGCACCTGCTGGATTCCAACATCACCATGGTGCTCGATGAATGCACGCCCTACCCCGCCACCCATGAGGAAGCGGACAAGTCCATGCAGCTGTCGATGCGTTGGGCCGAACGCTCAAAGGACGCGTTCAAAAAGCGACCGGGCTACGGGCTGTTCGGGATCGTACAGGGCAGCACCTATGCCGATCTGCGCCAGCAATCGGCGGAGCGGCTGATCGAGATCGGCTTTGACGGTTATGCGGTTGGCGGCCTCGCCGTCGGTGAGGGACAGGAGATGATGTTCGACACCCTCGACGTCACCACCCCACACCTGCCCGATGACCGGCCACGCTATCTGATGGGCGTTGGCAAGCCGTCCGATCTGGTCGGTGCGGTCAAGCGCGGCATCGATATGTTCGATTGCGTGCTGCCGAGCCGCTCAGGGCGCACCGGTCAGGCCTTCACCCGCCGCGGACCGGTCAATATCCGCAACGCCCGCCATGTGGACGACCCACGCCCGCTCGATGAACACTGCACCTGTCCGGCCTGCCGTGATTACAGCCGCGCCTATCTGCACCACCTGCTCAAGGCCGGTGAAATCCTCGGCCTGATGCTGACCACCTGGCACAACCTGCATTATTTTCAGGAACTGATGGCCGATATGCGCGCCGCCATCGCCGAAAACCGCTTCCCCGAGTTTGAAGCCGCCTTCCACGAACAACAGGCCGCTGGCGACATCCCGGCATTGTAATGCAAGGCCACAGAACAGCAAAAAGCCGGGTCAAAGCCCGGCTTTTTAGACTTGCAACTCCACAAGTAAGTAAATAAAATCACAAACAACAAAATTTATTTCAGAAAATTAATAATGGCCAAAACAAAATCAACAGTGGCAGCAACCAAATTTAAAATTCTAACAATTAAATCCATGAAAACAGAAACTCCTTTCTAATAATTTACGCATAAGCAATGCGCATTAATGAAATAAATAACATAAAATTAAAAATAGACGCAAATTTAGGTTACATAACTCAACAAAAAAAGCCGGGTCAGAACCCGGCTTTTTTAAATTCGTGATTTAAGGCGTTTGTCGCTTATGCAGCGTCTTTTGCCTTGGCAGCTTCAACCAGCTTCTTGATCGGGCGCAGGGCCGGATCGAGTTTGGTGATGGCGGTACCGGTAACAAGAGCGTCGAGGCCGCCCTTGTGCTCAATGGTACGCAGGCCATGGGCAGAAACGCGCAGGCTGAAGTTGCGCTTCAGCGTATCGCTGTAGACACCAACGGTCTGCAGGTTTGGCAACCAGCGACGGCGGGTCTTATTCATGGCGTGGCTGACATTGTTGCCAGTCTGGACGCCTTTACCGGTTACAACACAACGGCGGGACATTGCTTTTCCCCAATCAGTTCAATCTGTTCGATACAAAATCGGCTGTCATACCGGGCAGTGCCACAGCCATGAAAACCGCTAAAATTCTGGCAACTCGTACAATCCGTACGGCTGCGAGCCGTGGATATAGGCCAGACACATGCTTTCGGTCAAGCATTAAAGAGAATTGATCCCGGTCACGTCATCCCGGCGAAAGCCGGGATCTTTTGCCGGACTGCGACAGATTCCTGCTTGCGCAGGAATGACGTTTTTCACGGAACCGGGGATGTATCTCTACTGCATGGCGCGGGCCGGATCGAACAGCGGTGAGCCGACCCGGTCACGGTTGCGGAAAAATGCCCAAATCTCTTCGGTTGCATCAATATCCATATTCGGGCGACCGAGGACAAACTTGCGCAGTTTGTTGAGCTGATCGACGACGCCGGGCCATGTGGGACCGCCGCGCTCGATTTCGTAGAGCACAACATCGGCATGGGTACGGCAACCGTTCCAGCGATGGGCAATCACCCGTGAGCCGTCATCAGGCGCGAAGTTGAGCATCCGCTCAAGCGCCACATCACCGATACAGCCATTGGACCGCCGCCAGGCTTCCGCCGCCTCGAAGGCACCGATAACCGGACCGGCAGGCTCACCCATATGGGTACTCTCCCCGCCTTTGAACGGCACAAAGGGATCGGACGTGCCCTGTATCATCATGATCGGCATGGGAGCGGTCGGACGGCAGCGGGCTGCAACCGGCTCCGGGATCGCGGCATTGACCGTGGCAACAGCGGCAAAAATCCGGCTGTCCTCACAGGCGATGCGCTGGGCCAGCATCCCGCCCTCGGCGAGACCGACAAGATAGAGCCGGGCCGGATCGGCATTGAAGGTATCGACCAGATGCCCGGCCAGTCGGTTGATGAAACCGACATCGTCAATTTCCTTATGGCCGGGGCTCATGGAGCGACCATCATTCCACGCCCGCTCGATCGCTGCCGGATAGGCAACCTGAAACCCGTACTGGTCGGCATAGGTGTTGAAATTGGTGAGTTCGGCCACGCGCTCGGGATTGCCACCGGTCGAGTGCAACACAATCACGGTCGGCACCGGTACCGGCGACAGACCATCGGCCTGTTTCGCCTGTGGCGGCTTGTGCAGCAGGAACAGGCGGTTGAGATTCTGGTGCTGGATCGCGCCGGATGCGGCATCACGTGGCTTGATCCGTGGCGGCAGCGGCGGCGACTTCGGCTCAAGCGGGCGGTAGGCGCCGCTCATGTCTTCCTTGATAAGGCTTTGCTGGGCTGCCGCTGGTGTTGCGGGCAACAGGGACAGGCCGACCAGAGCGAACGAGCCGAGGGCAAGGCCGAGTAATGTGCGGGATGACGTCTTCATGGGACGGGATTCTAACGCGCTGCCGGTGAAGCGGGAGCAGCTTTTTATTCCCCTCCTATGCCTCACCCGCGTCAGATGCCCCCAATTCAAGGGATTCCGCGGTTGGGCCGGGCAGGGTTTCCTCACCCTGTTGTTGTCGCTGCCACATCATCGCATAGGTACCGTCCGCCGCCAGCAGTTCGGCATGGGTCCCGCGCTCTTCGATTCGACCATTGACCAGCACCAGAATCTGGTCGGCATCGACCACGGTAGACAGCCGGTGGGCGATCACCAGCGTCGTCCGGCCCTTGCTGACGGCATTCAGATTGGTCTGGATCGCGCGCTCGGTCGCGGTGTCGAGGGCAGAGGTGGCCTCATCGAAAATCATGATCGACGGGTCCTTGAGCACCGAGCGCGCAATGGCCACCCGCTGCTTCTCCCCGCCCGAGAGTTTCAGCCCACGCTCCCCGACCATGGTTTCATAGCCATCAGGCAGGCCGGCGATAAAGCCGTCGATCTGGGCCCCCCGTGCCGCCGCCTCGACCGCTGCCATATCGGCACCGGGGCTGCCATAGTCGAGATTGTAATGGATGGTCTCGTTAAACAGGACGGTATCCTGTGGCACGATGCCGATGGCACGGCGCAGATCGGTTTGGCGAATATCCCGCAGGTCGGTGCCATTGACCATGATCGCGCCACCGGTCACGTCATAGAACCGATAGAGCAGCCGGGCGATGGTGGATTTGCCAGCACCGCTCGGCCCGACCAGCGCCACCTTGGCCCCAGCCGGTACAGCAAAGCTGATGCCCTTGAGGATCGGGCGGCGTGGATCATAGCCGAATGAAACCTCATCAAACCGCAGCGCCGCCGGACCATGGGCAATGCCAATGCCATCGGGTTTGTCGACCACCTCGGCCTTTTGCCCCAGAAGGTCAAACATGCGCTCAAGGTCAATTACCGACTGGCGCAGTTCCCGATAAACAAAACCGAAGAAGCCAAGCGGCTGATAGAGCTGCAGCAGATAGGTATGCACCAGCACGAAGTCACCGACGCTCATCTCGCCCGAGGCAATGCCCTTGGCCGACATATAGAGTGCAATGGTGATCCCGACCGCGATGATCGCCGCCTGCCCGATATTGAGCGCGGAGAGCGATAGCTGGGAGCGTACGGCGGCTTCCTCATAGCCCGCGAGCGAGGCGTCATAGCGGGTGATCTCATGGCGCTCATTGCCGAAATACTTCACCGTCTCGAAGTTGAGCAGGCTGTCGATAGCCCGGGTATTGGCCTGCTGTTCGCTGTCATTCATCCGCCGCCGGAACTGCAGCCGCCATTCGGAAATCCGTATCGTGAAATAGATATAGCCACCGACGGTAATCACCGTCAGCGCGGCAAACCCGGCATCGAAGAAGCCCCAGAGAATACCGGCAACCAGCAACAACTCGAGAATGGTCGGAATGATGCTGAACAGCGAGAAGCGCAGCAAGGTCTCCACCGCCCGCGTGCCGCGATCGATTGCGCGGCTGAGGCCACCGGTGCGGCGCTCCAGATGAAACCGCAGGGACAGTTGGTGCAGATGCTCGAATACCTGAATGCCGAACCGGCGCATAGCGCGCTGACCGACCCGCGCGAACAGGGCATCGCGCAATTCGTTGAAGGCAAGATTCAGGATGCGGGCGACACCATAGGACAGGATCAGCAGCATTGGGATCGCGACAACGGCATTTTCCGCCACCATCGCCCGTGCTGCGCTCAGCTGATCCACGGCGCGCGAGAACAGGATCGGCGTGAAGACGTTGAACAGCTTGGCGATCACCAATGCCACCATCGCCGCCACAACCCGCAGCTTGATCCCCGTCTCCCCCGGTGGCCACAGATAGGGCAGGAACGCCCAGACCGCGTGCAGCCCGTCATGGCGGGCGGCGAAGGCATTGCCGCCACTATCGGCCACCGGCTCCGGGGTGCTGTCAGGGGCTGCGTTAGGGGAAGTATCTGGTTGTGCAGTTGTCATGGGCGATGACATAGGCGCTCGCATGGAAAAAGTCGCTCTTTGTCTGCCTGATGCCGCGTGAAAACCGATAATTAGGATTTTTTACCTATTTTATCTTGCGCCAATCTAAATATGACTATATTCCTATTTTGCCATCACATTTCAGACACCAAGGAACCGCCAGACCATGCCGACCAGCCTCCCCATCGACAGCCAGGGCAATGCCATCCCGGCCCTCCGCCCACGCCCCGACCATGCTTTTGAGGTAACAATCGACAGCACCAGTACCCGCACCGCCACCGCCTTTGCCGCCGACACTCAGGTTATCAGCCTCTACGCCACGGCGGATGCCAAGATCGCGCTCGGCGATAGCACGGTGACAGCCACAACCGGCGACCATTTTATCCCGGCGGGTCAGTATCTGTATTTCGCCATCGGCAACAAGATGCGCACTCGCGCCAGCCATCTGGCGGTTATCGCCACCAGTGATGGCGGCACGCTGCATATCTCCGAGCTGGATTGAAAACCGCAGCTCCATCGCAGTCCTGCTGCAGCCCAGCCACCCGGATAAAGCGATTGCGGAGCCGCCGGCTTCTGCGCTAGGTCATGATCAGTCTGATCACCTCAATCCTATGAATTGACATAAAAGAGCCATGCAGAAGTTTACCCAGCTGACCGGTATCGCCGCCCCACTGCCCCTGATCAATATCGATACCGACATGATTATTCCCAAGCAGTTCCTGAAGACCATCAAGCGTACCGGTCTCGGCCAGCATCTGTTCGACGAGATGCGCTTTACTCAGGACAAGCAGGAAATTCCGGACTTCGTGCTGAACAAGGCACCTTACCGGGATGCAGAAATCCTCGTCGCCGGTGACAATTTCGGCTGTGGATCCAGCCGTGAGCATGCCCCATGGGCCCTGCTCGATTTCGGCATCCGCTGTGTGATCGCACCATCCTTCGCAGACATTTTTCACAATAACTGCTTCAAAAACGGCATTCTGCCGATCGTCCTGCCGCAGGAAACCATCGACGAGTTGATGGAAGATGCACAGGGCGACAACAGCTGCCGCATGACTATCGACCTCGAAAACCAGCAGATCATCCGCGCGAATGGTGAGATGATCTCCTTCCCGGTTGATCCGTTCCGTCGTGACTGCCTGCTGAAAGGACTTGACGATATCGGCTTAACCCTTGAGCATGAAGGGGAAATCACAAATTACGAGGCCAAATTGACCGCCGAGCGGCCATGGCTGATGGCATAGCAGCGCCGATTATGCTTAATCCGGGGGGCTTTAGGCATTGCAGAGCAGCAATAATGACGCGGAGAAGCTTCCGAATTCGTCACGAGTGCTTAATCTCTTCGAGTTAAGCACCCAACGCGCTCAACTCATTGATGGTCGGGATGAAGAGAACAAAGCTGATCTGGATACGATCCAGCATCACGTAAAAGGCGCATTCTTCCTCAATCCCATCCTGAACAAAGCGGTCATCATCAAGCACCGGCTGAATCAGGACCAGCGCAAGTCCATGGCTGATCCCGACAGCTTCATGGGCACCAAGATTTTCGTCCGCTACGGCTTCGATAACAGCCGGGATAACAGCGGCAAATACATGTATCTGGGCGAGCGCGGTTCCGATGCCATTTTGCAGGAACATTTCGGGCTTGGACGCAACAGCGGATCCGCCGAACAAATCGAACGCGACCTCAATCTGCTATCGATTATCGACAAACTGCCATCCCTCGACCCATTCCTACTGCGTGAACGCCTGATCCGTGAGGGTCTCGGCATCGACGATCATTATTTCCGCATGTCGAGCAACGAGACCCAGAAGATCAAGGATGACATCATCCGTGAATTCCAGCCGTTGGTTAAGGTTGCCTTTGATGAACGGGACGATACCAAGCGTCTGACCCAGTTGATCATCAACAAGATGTGGCTGGCGACCGATATGAGCGTGCTCGGCCCATTGCTGAAAGCACTGGAGCTTGAGCCGGAAAATGCCAGCGAGGTATTCTTCGCGTGGAAGGGCTTTGTTTACTACAAGCTGCTGATGCGTCGCCTGTCAGGAAATTTCGCGACGTTTCTGGTATCGCTGGAGAATGCGCAGCCGGTCAGCATTCCGACCGCCAAGGCCGGAGATGAAATCAATATGCTGAGACCGAGGATCGTGAGCAGCCTGAAACAGGAATATGATCTCGCAACCGCTCAGATCGAAATGTATAACCATGCCTATCGGCATGAAATGATCCGCCTCTCCCGCCCCCGGCAGTTTACACAATTTTTGGGCCGGGCCGGTTACCAGTTCGAGCGACTGGGCGCATCGGTCGTTGGCATTGAACATGCACAGACAACCTGGCGACGGCGGTTTGGCATGAGCAAGACCGTTCTGGTCAGCGCCAATGATCTGCTGGAGATGCTCCGTGATTTTGACGACGGGCTCCCCACCTGACGATCACAAAGAATAATGGAATGGCTTGTATGCCGGGCAGGCAAACAACCAACCACCGCGACGATGAGGCAAACAGGGTTCATGGAATACCAACCCGCACAGGCAGAAAACTTCTCCAATTCATCGAGGGTACTCAACCTCTTTGAACTGACGAGAAAGCGCCTCAATGCACCAGCACCCCCACCAATGTTCGATGATGACGGCGACGATACTGCCGTCGCCACAGCTCAGGCGGTTGATCCCAACAACATAGCCGGCAACTTCTTCCTCAATGAAACGCTGAACAATGCGGTGATTATCAAGCACCGGATCAGCCCCGAGGAACGGCGCATGATGGCCAATCCCGAGGCGCTGGTCGGCACCAAGATATTTATCCGTTACGGCGAGAAGGACAGCCGGGACAACAGCGGCAAATACATGTTCCTCGGTCAGAAGGGTGCCGAAGATGTGTTCCAGCAGCATTTCGGCCTGAGCCCGGAGAAGAACCCGGACGACCGGCGCGACATCCTGCTGCTGCACAGCCTCGACCGCCTGCCGTCTCTCGATCCGTTCCTGCTGCGTGACCGCCTGACGCGCATGGGACTTGGCATTGACGAGGCCTATTTCCGGCTCTCAGAAGGTGAAGCCCGCAAATATCGCGAGAGCGTCATCCGGGAGTTTTATCCGCTGGCAAAGACCGCCTTCCGGGGGGCGGCGGATATTGACCGGCTTTCCGGCCTGATCGTCGACAAGATGTGGGAAGCGACCGATCTGCAGGTGCTCAAACCCATGATGGATGCCATGGACATCCCGTTTGCCGAGTCCAATGACATCTTCTTCGCCTGGAAAGGCTTCGTTTATTACAAGCTGATCCTGCAGAAGATCAGCGAGAACTTCGCCATGTTCGTGACCTCGCTGCAAGCGGCACAGGCGGTCAACATGCCAACCCCGGCAGTAAAGGAAGAGATCGAGAACCTGCGGCCACGGGTTCTCTCTGCCCTGCGGGAAGAGTTCCAGAAGGCGACCAATTCGATTGACCAGTATGACCTCGCCTATCGTCACGAGATGATCCGCAAGGGACAGCCGAAACAGTTCACTGCCTTCCTGCGCGATGCCTCCCGGCATTTCGATCATCTGGGCGCCTCGGTGGCCGGGATCGACCATGCCCAGACCACATGGCGGCGGCGCTTCGGCAAACAGAAAGACCCGTTCATTCCCGGCCCGGTCTTCCTCGAACTGCTCAAGGATTTTGCCGACGGCCTGCCGGTCTGAGCCCCGCAAATATTGCATCTCACCCTTGAGTGGCTGGACACCTGCCAGCACGCACCTTAAAAGCGACGTCACGAATTTTATCGCTGACAGTTCTCAAGGGAGCATCCCCCATGTCCAAATCGATCCTGTTTCTCGCCGGTGACGGCATCGGCCCCGAAGTCATGGGTCAGGTCCGTCGTGTAATCGACTGGCTGAACGCCACCCGCAGCACCGGTTTTGAGGTGATCGAGGATCTGGTCGGTGGTGTTTCCATCGACGCCCATGGCGTGCCCCTGACCGATGCCGCACTTGAGCGGGCGAAACAGGCCGATGCGGTGCTGCTCGGTGCCGTCGGTGGTCCGAAATGGGACAGCATCGATTTCAACATCCGCCCAGAGGCTGGCCTGCTGGCGCTCCGCAAAGAACTGCAACTCTTCGCCAATCTACGCCCGGCGCTGGTGTTCGATGCGCTGATCGATGCCTCCAGCCTGAAGCCGGAAATCATCCGCGGCCTCGACATCATGATCGTGCGCGAGCTGACCGGCGGCGTCTATTTCGGTGAGCCACGCGGTATCGAGGACCTGCCGGACGGCACCCAGCGCGGCATCAATACCCAAGTCTACACCACGCCGGAAATCGAGCGTGTTGCCTGCGTTGCCTTCGACCTCGCCGGTAAGCGTCAGGGCCGCGTTACCTCCTGT
Source organism: Micavibrio sp. TMED2 (assembly GCA_002168225.1). Taxonomy (NCBI): domain Bacteria; kingdom Pseudomonadati; phylum Bdellovibrionota; class Bdellovibrionia; order Bdellovibrionales; family Pseudobdellovibrionaceae; genus Micavibrio; species Micavibrio sp. TMED2. The sequence continues at coordinate 184,514 of NHBH01000009.1, read as the reverse complement.
GAAAAGGCCAATGTGATGGAGAGCGGTCGCCTCTGGCGCGCTGTGGTCCAGAAGGTCCATGACGCCGAGTTCAGCAATATCGAGCTCAGCCACATGTATGCCGATAACGCCGCCATGCAGTTGCTGAAAAACCCGCGCCAGTTCGACGTGATCGTCACCGACAACCTGTTCGGCGATATCCTGTCCGACGAAGCGGCCATGCTGACCGGTTCTCTCGGTATGCTGCCATCGGCCTCGCTCGGTGCAGCGGACGCCAGCGGCAAGCGCGCGGCCATGTATGAGCCGGTACACGGCTCCGCACCGGACATTGCCGGTCAAGACCTCGCCAACCCATCCGCCACGATCCTGTCCTTCGCCATGATGCTGCGCTACAGCTTCGATATGGCGGCAGAGGCTGACCTGATCGAGAACGCCGTTCAGTCGGTCATGGTCAGTGGTATCCGCACCGGAGACATCATGGCCGAGGGCTGCACCAAGGTCGGCACCACCGCCTTTGGTGATGCGATCATCGGTGAGCTGGACAAGCAAAAGGCTGCGGCTTGACCGCAACCCCGGCAACGACCATCCGGCCACCGCACCAGCCGTGGCCGGTTGATGCGCAGCAACAGCAGTTGACTGACAGCTATCTGGAGCCAGCGCGGCAGGAAATTGCCGCCTGGCTTCTGTCGTTACGGCAGGCGATCGATGCCGCGTTGGAGCCGAAACTGCCGAGTTTCAAGGGCAAACCGTATCCGCTTGGTCGCTGCCGGGAAATTCGCGATGCGGTGGCGCAGAACCTGAACCGGCAGACACCACAGGCACTGATCCAGTTCCAGCATCAGGGCGGGTTTATCGGCAAGATATGGGGCGATCTGCGCGGTGAGTATTTCCAGAACGCACTGCAATTCGGTGCCTGGTATGTGGATGCCGCCAATGACACGGTCAATCCCGACAAGCCGAAGCTGGAAATCCTGCCGCTCGCCGACAGCCGGTTCACACCCATCGGCGACTTTCACCACTTCTGTCGTGTGGCGGCGAAATACTGGCAGGTGGACATCACCGCCAATACGGTATTCCCGCGCCTCGCCCCGTTCTTCCCGCTGATCTGTACCGGACAGGATGGCAAGAGCCGCCTCGCACCCGCCTTTGACGAGATGATCGAGCTGACACGCGCAAGCGGTTTCGACCTCTCAGCAGATATCCTGAACTCCCTGCCGACACCGGATGACAGCATCACCGCCGCGCTGACCCGGCACTATGACGGTATCGAGCACCCGCTGCTCGCACGCGACGGCACATCGTTTGAATATTGTCAGCAATATCGGGATGGCGCGCAGCATCTGGATCAGGCATTCCGCGACACCGCCGTGCTGGTCTATCTGCGGCAAATCCAGTCGGAACAGCCCTAACTCAGCCGTCGGGCGTTTTCGACCATCAGGATATAGAGTTCGCGCATCAGCTGTTCCGGCTTCATCTGACCGAACGGCATGTTCTCGACCATATAGTCGATCAACTCCTCGCTCGGCTGCTTCGGTACGATCTCGAACCCCTCACGCCGCAGCACCGAGATCACCTCGGCACCCTGTTTGGCATAATCCTCATTGAAGAATGAGGTATCGGCGCTCTTGATCGCCGCGCCGATGGTGGCGACGAGGTTCTTTTTGGCCATAACGTAACGCTTGCCCGTTCAGATAATCCGGCTGTCCTGTACTCAGGAGCTTTGAGGTTTAATCTCGCATCGGTTCAGCTCGGCATCCAGCTTCCCGGCGATAAACAGGAAAAACATCCTGAAATCGCTGTAAAGCGACCACAGCGGGTAGGTGAAGGTGGCCGGGCGGTTGCGCTCGATCAGCATATGGCTGCCCCAGGCAAAACCGTATCCGGCAATGAGGGCCGCCAGCAGATACCACGGGTTCATCTGGATAATTGCCAGCGCCAGAAACATCAGGGCGAGTGCCGTGCCGACGAAATGCCAGCGCCTTGTACCGGGCTCGGTATGTTCGGCAAGGTAGTGGGGCCAGAACGCCTGATAGGTTGCAATCTTGTCCGTCACGGGTTTCCTCCCGCCGTCGCCATTTCCGGCTTTCGGCTTTTTTGTTTTGTTTGTAACAGGCTGCTATGCGTAACGATCATTGTAGCCTGCCGTTTTCAACGCTAGTCTCGAAAACAGCTTTGGGCAATTCTATATCAATAGAACTGGATATGAGCCGGGATCGACCGGCGTCAACGATACTGCAGGGAACAGGATTATGGCTTTTAACGTCGCCATCATGGGTGCAACCGGAAATGTCGGACGCGAATTGCTGAACACTCTGGCCGAGCGCAACTTCCCGGTGAAGGATGTGGTCGCGCTGGCATCGCATCGCTCCGCCGGTCAGGAAGTCTCCTTCGGTGAGAAGGACGTGCTGAAGGTTCAGGATCTCTCGAAGTTCGATTTCAAGGGCATCGACATTGTCCTGTCCTCACCCGGTGGCAAGGTATCAGCCGAGTACTCGCCCAAGGCCGCAAAGGCCGGTGCGGTTGTCATCGACAATACCTCGCATTTCCGTATGGACCCCGATGTGCCGCTGATCGTGCCGGAAGTGAACCCGGAAGACCTCGCCGGTTATACGAAAACCAACATCATCGCCAATCCGAACTGCTCAACCATCCAGATGGTGCTGGCGCTCAAGCCGCTGCATGAGCGTGCGAAGATCAAGCGCGTGGTGGTGTCCACCTATCAATCCGTCTCCGGCGCTGGCAAGGAGGCCATGGACGAGCTGTTTAACCAGACCCGCAAGATCTACATGAACGAGCATGTGGGTCCGGAGCATCTGCCACGTCAGATCGCGTTTAACGTGATCCCGCAGATCGACGTGTTCATGGATGACGGCACCACCAAGGAAGAGTGGAAGATGATGGTCGAGACCAAGAAAATCCTCGATCCGAAAATCAAGGTTGCCGCCACCTGTGTCCGCGTACCGGTTTTTGTCGGCCATGCCGAAGCGGTCAATGTGGAGTTTGAAGAGGAAATCTCGGCACAGGAAGCCCGGGAAATCCTGCGTGACGCACCCGGCATTGCGGTGATCGACCGCCATGACGAGGAAATGTATGTCACCCCGGCCGAAATCGCCGGTGAGGACATGGTTGCCGTCAGCCGTATCCGCGAGGACGCCAGTGTCGAGAACGGCCTGTCCATGTGGATCGTTGGCGACAATATCCGCAAAGGCGCTGCCCTCAATACCATCCAGATTGCCGAGCTTCTGGTGGCGCAGCATCTTGGCCTGAACGCCGCCCAGAACCAGTAAGGTGGCGGCGATGCACTTGCGTCGACCAACCCGATACGAGGCGATCTCGATCGTTGTGTTCCTGGCTCTCTGCGTTGGCAGTGTCTGGTATCTGGCAACCGCCAGCAACATGATCGGCGATGTGGAGATGGGCTTTCACGGGCAGCTTGCCCGCGCCCTCGGCATCGGCATTGCGGTTGTTCTGGCACTGGTGCTGAACATCGCCTTCATCATCCTGGCGCGCAAACAAACCGCCATGGAAGAAGCCGAGGAAGCGTCAGACGATGCGCAGCCGCACTCAGGCAATCCGCGCGGGCTGGAATAGCCGGGTCGGTGCGACCATCACTTCCTGTGCATCGATCAGCGCCAGTTCCCGCGTGCCGCGTTCTGCCGTCGCCTCAAACACCGCATAGATGCTGGCAGCCGTTGCCGCCAGCGCCGCCGCCGGGCTGGTCAGGCGCAGCATATGGCCCATGTATAGTGCCGCCGTGCAGTCCCCGGCACCGTTCGGCGCGGGATTGAGCGGCAGGCGCGGCGTATCCACCTGCCATGCCCCCTGCCCGGTATCGAGCAGCATACTGATCTGGTCCCGGTCACCATCCACCGGCTCGAAGCTGGTCAGCAGCACCTGATCGACGCCGCGTTTGCGTAACTCACCCGTCGCTGCGAGTGCATCTGCCAGCGTCTCGACCGTCCTGTTAGTCAGATAGGCGAGCTCGAACTGGTTGGGCACCAGAATATCCGCCATGGGCAGGGCCTCGTCCCGGAAGAACTCGGGGATGCCCTCACGCACGAAAAACCCGCGCCCGACATCGCCCATTACGGGATCACAGCAGTAAATTGCATCCGGGTTGCGCGCCTTAACCCGTTTGACTGCATCGAGCACCACCTCACCCAGCGCTGCCTCGCCCAGATAACCGGAGAGCACACCGGCGCAGAGGTCGAGCCCGCCCCGCGCCTCAATGCCGTCAATCAGGCTGGCAATATGCCCGGCGGAGAAAACCTCGCCGGTCCATTCCCCATAGCCGGTATGGTTGGAGAACTGCACCGTATTGACCGCCGAGACATCAAAGCCGAGCCGTTGCAGCGGAAAGGTCGCCGCGCGATTGCCAACATAGCCGAACGCCACATGGGACTGGATCGACAACAGAGCCTTGGCCATTTCTGGTGGTCCTTCAGATCAGGAGAGGTGAATATCGGCGGGCGCCTCACCGGCAACATAGCGCTGCCACATGGCCCGGTACAACTGTTCCAGATGCCGGACCCGCCCCGGCGTATCGAACAAGGCGCTGCCGGTACGGGCGGCGACAACCCGCTCGCGGATCGCGGCAAGCGCCGCCGGATCATTGGCCAGCGCAATCGCCTTGTCCCGATACCCATCGGCATCATCGGCCACCATATCGGGCAGACCAGCGGCATGGAGCAGGCTCTGCGACACCCGTGAGGCAAAATGGGTACCGCGCTTTGCCAGTACCGGCACCCCGGCCCAGAGCATATCCGTGGTGGTTACGTGGCCGCCGTAATTCCAGGTATCAAGGATCAGATCGGCATGTTGTACACGGGCGAGATGCTGCTGTTTCTGCATCATGGGCGCAAAGACAAGCCGCGCCGGGTCAATACCGCCCGCCACAGCCACAGCACGCAGGTTCCCTCTGGTCAGATCATCATCGGCCCAGAGCCACAGGATCGAACGCGGCACCGCCTGCAATATCTCCATCCAGACCGCAAACAGTTCCGGTTCGATCTTGTAGGGCTGACAAAAGCAGCCGAAAACAAATGTCTCCGCATCCAGACCCGGCAACACCTCTGCCCGGGTGATCGGTGCACCAACAGGCTGCGTGTTGTCGGTCATCTGATAGGTCGATGGCAGGACGGCCAGAGCACAGCCAAAAGCATCACGATCCTGTTCCGGCGCAATGATCGGATCGACAAGTTGATAATCCACCACATCGGGTGGCATCGGACCGGGATAGCCGAGCCAGGTAACCGTAACCGGTGCCGCCCGCTGCCGACACAGATTGATCCGCGAGCTCTCGGTAAATCCGCGCAGATCGACCAGAATATCAATGCCCGCTGCCTTTACCTGCTGCAGGGCGTTTACGTTATCCGCGTGACCGAAATCGATAAAAGCATCGGTCTGTTCAACGATCTTCTGTCGTTCCGGCCCGGTCCGTTCCGGGCCATAGGTGATGCCGACAATCTCAAAATTCTCCCTATCATGATGCCCGAACATGCCGGCAATCAGATGCATGTTCGGGTGATCGTAGAAATGGCCCGAGAGATAACCGATGCGTAATCGTTTGTTCGCATCGGGCGGTGGCACCGGCGCGGCTGCGCGCGGCACCGCCGGGCCGAGCGTTCGGGCAAAGGCCGCCCCGACATCACGGACATAGTGGTCATCGCCATATCGGATCAGGGCATGAAACGGCAGTTCCGCCGGCACGCCACCAGCCGCAATCGCCGCACGGGTCTGTTCCCGCACAACCGGTTCCAGTGCTGCTGTCCGTCCCCAGTTCGCGGTCCGGCGATAACAGTATTCGAGCACATTGCAGACCTGTGGATGGCCGGGACGCAGGGCGAGGCAATGCTCCAGCATCGCGATTGCCGGTGCCATGCGCTTTTGTTGCTGCAGGCTGCTGGCATGGTGATAGGCGGCATCGAGATTGTCCGGATCAAGCGCCAGCGCTGCCCTGAACAACTCATCGGCCCGGACATAATCACGCTGATACAGGGCCACCTTCGCCCGGATGGTCAGGGCATCATCACGGCTTTCATCCAGCGCAAAAGCCTGCGCCGCGAGATCATCGGCCAGCCCGATATTGGACTGCATCGCGGCAATGGCCGCACGTTCAGTGAGACTGTTGGCCGAAACCCTGCCATCCGCCTCGATCGCGGCCAGCCAGTTGGTGATATCCGCCATGCGTCCCTGCTGACGACACAACAGACCGTAATACCGGCCAAATGCCGGATGATCGGGTTGCTGCATGATAATTGCGGTCAGCTGATCGGCATGCTCTGCCAGCCTGCCGTCCCGTACGGCCAGCTTCACCATGTCCAGAAACTGTTGCTGCGCGTTCTCCTGCATGGTCATCCCTATGACATCACATGAATATCTGCCGGTGCCTCACCCTGCAGGTAAAGATGCCACATCCGGCGATAGAGCGCTTCCAGATCACGCACCCGTTTTTCCGTATCAAACAGCGTGCTGCCGGTACGCGCCGCCGCAACCCGCTCACGGATCGCGGCAAGGGCAACAGGATCATTGGCCAGCGCTATCGCCTTGTCACGATAGCTTGCGGGATCATCCACCACCATATCGGGCAATCCTGCGGCGTGGAGCAGGCTCTGTGATACCCGTGAAGCGAAATGGGTACCGCGCTTGGCCAGCACCGGCACCCCGGCCCAGAGCATGTCGGTCGTGGTGACATGGCCGCCGCAGCGCCAGGTATCAAGGATCAGATCGGCCTGCTGAACCCGCGCCAGATGTTGTTCCTTGGGCAGGCCCGGAGAAAAGATCAGCCGATCCGGATCGACACCCGCATCGCGCGCAAACCGGCGCAAATTCTGCTTTGCCTGCTCAACATCGCACCAGAGCCAGAGCACTGAATCCGGCACTGCCTGCAGGACTTCCATCCAAACCCGGAACAGCTCCGGCTGAATTTTGTAGATATTGCAGAAACAGGCGAAAACGAATGTATCAGAAGCAATGCCGGGCAAAACCGCTTTGCGCTCTACCGCTGCGGCAATCGATTGCCGATTGTCTGTCATCTGATAGGTATCCGGCAGAAAGGCCAAGGCCGACCCGAAACTCTCCCGATCTTCAGGCGGCGCAACAAGGTCATCGACAATCTGGTAATCAACCATGCCGGACGGCATCGGCCCCGGAAAACCCAGCCATGTCACATGCAGATGAGCCGGTCTGTACAGGCAGAGATGAAGCCGGGAGTTCTGACTGAACCCCCGCAAATCAATGAGAATATCGAGGTTCAGATCACGCAAGTCAGACGCCCCGGTAATCATATCCGGATCGTAAACGTCCACAAACCGATCCACTTGCGCACGCACAGCCTCACGGAACACATTCTCATCGTGAGTACCGACAGCCACCGCAACAGTTTCAAAATGCTCACGATCGTGGTGTTGAAACATGCTGGCAACAAGATGCATGCCCGCATGTTCGCTAAAATGGCTGGACATATAGCCAATACGAAGCCGTCTCCCGGCTTCATCGCGTGCCGGTCTTGGCAACGTTGGCAAGACCGATCCAAGCGCCTCATCTCTTGCCACCACTTCCTTGATCTCGACAGTGGAAAGTTCGGCGACCAGTCGGTTGTGCTGCGGATCATCACTGGTGAGAAATGAAACGAAAGGCCGGTATTGCGACACCACAGCACCGGTCTTTACCTGTTCAAGATGCTCGGCGGCCCGCGCATCAAATGTCTCCAGCAGAGACCATTCGGCCAGTTTCCGAATGAGCATCACCATTGTCATGGTGGCGTCGGCATTCAGTGGCCCAAGATGCATTGCGGTCTTGTACGCAGCGAAGGCGGCTTCCGGAAAATTCTTCTGCACATCCAAGATCTTGCCACGCAGACTATGTGCATAGCCCAGATCCGGACGCAGCTCGATCGCATGGTTCAAACATTGTTCCGCTTCAGCATATCGCTCCAGATACGCATATATCTGGGCAATGTGGCAGAGCAGCTCGACATTGTCGCCATCCTGTCCGAGCGCCTGCTCCAGATACTGCAGACCGGCCTCATATTGCATGGACCCGGCCAGCGCCAGACCGTATTCGATGCGCATTTCGGTAGAGAATTCGGGCCGTTCAACCCATGGGCCGAGCAGTTCCAACACGTCGCCATAGGCAAATTGCATCCGTTTGGCCGTGGCCAGCAGGGCGACGATCAGCGGGTGGTCGGCTGTCGACTTATTGCCCCCGGCCGCACTGACCAGCATCCGGCGCAGGGCGTCCAGATGCGCCTCGGCCCGTTCCGCCTCACTGAAATTCAGCGCCAGCTGCGCGGCATTGAGCCAGATATCCGGCTGGGCACTGGCGTCATCGCGCGTCATTAGCGCTTCCATCGCCTCAAGTCCTGCCTGCAACTCCCCGGCATTCACGAGGGAACAGGCATCGGCATAAGCTTGCTGGAGTTGGTCGGACATTGAAAAACAGGCTGATTGGTCGTGAGAATATATCCCGGCTCGCGGGCAAACTGGCAGTGCACCATGTCACACTAAAGACCGGTTGCACCACCGACAAACGAGCCATTCAGCCGATGCGCCTGCCGGCTGTTTCGTTTTTTCATCATGTATTTAGAGAAATTCTAAACAATGCTTGACCTGACGCGCCAGATCGCCATTCTCCAAATTACCTTTCTGCAATGCGGCAATGTGCATTCTGCCATGTCAGACCGTCCCGTTGTCCGCAATCCGGAAGCGTGTCAAAAAGTTTTATGCTGCACAGCATGATCCATACAGCATCCGAATGCCGTAATCAGGCTGTGTTCTAGAGATTCAGGAGTCCAGCTCATGGCGTCGTCCAGCACGACAAAATCCGCACCGGAACGCGCACGGCCCTTGTCACCGCACCTGCAGGTGTACCGTCTGCCACTGGTTGCCATAACCTCGATCACCCACCGGATTACCGGCGTCGGCAATGCCATCGGTCTGATCCTGATGACCTACTGGCTGATCGCAGCCGCGGGTGGTGAAGTGGCCTATGACAACGCCATGTGGTTCTTCGGCTCGTTCATCGGTCGTCTGATGCTGTTCTGCTGGACGCTCAGCATCTTCTATCACCTGCTGAACGGTATCCGCCATCTGGTCTGGGATGCCGGTTATGGCTACAGCCTGCCGGTGGCCAATAAATCGGCTACCTTTGTTTGCATTGCCACTATCGTGCTGACGATCATCACATGGATCATCGGCTACGCGGTTTACGGGTAAGGAGACAGGATCATGGAACCAACCGGTTATATCAGCCCGCTCCGTCGCGCCCGTGGCCTTGGCGCCGCCAAGGACGGTACCCATCACTGGTGGATGCAGCGCGTCTCGGCACTTGCCCTCGTGCCGCTCGTCCTCTGGTTTATCGCTCTCGTCATCGGCCTTGCCGGTGAGGACTATTACGCAATGGTCGGTACGCTCAACAGCCCGATCAATGCCATTCTGCTGATCCTGCTCGTCACCGGCGCGTTCTATCACGCGGCGCTCGGCCTGCAGGTCGTCATCGAGGATTATGTCTCTCGTGAAATCTGCAGAAAACTATCTATCATCACGGTCAACCTGCTGTGCATTGCAGGGGCCGTTGCCTGCTATTACAGCATTCTGAAAATCGGCCTCGGAGGTTAAGTCTCATGGCTCAGGGAAATGGTTCAGCCGCTCCGGCGGTGAACGGTGCAGCATACGACATCATCGATCATGAATATGATGTTGTGATCGTCGGTGCCGGTGGTGCCGGTCTGCGGGCAACGCTCGGGATGGCGGAAGCCGGTCTGAAGACCGCCTGCGTATCCAAGCTGTTCCCGACGCGCTCTCACACCGTCGCGGCACAGGGCGGTATTTCCGCTGCCCTCGGCAATATGGGCGATGATGACTGGCGCTATCATATGTACGACACCGTCAAGGGTTCCGACTGGCTCGGCGATCAGGACGCGATCGAGTACATGTGTAAGGAAGCCATCCCCTCGATCATCGAGCTGGAGCACTATGGCGTGCCGTTCAGCCGGACCGAGGAAGGCAAGATCTACCAGCGCGCATTCGGCGGCATGACCACCGAGTTCGGCAAGGGCACCGCCCAGCGCACCTGTGCGGCGGCTGACCGGACCGGCCACGCGATCCTGCACACGCTCTACCAGCAATCGCTGAAGGAGCACGCAGAGTTCTTCATCGAATATTTCGCCATCGACCTGCTGATGGATGAGGGCGAGTGCCGCGGCGTGATTGCCTGGGACCTGAATACCGGCACCCTGCACCGTTTCCGCGCACATCAGACGGTTCTGGCCACCGGCGGTTATGGCCGGGCCTATTTCTCCTGTACCTCAGCGCACAGCTGTACCGGTGACGGTGGCGGCATGGTGCTGCGGGCCGGCCTGCCACTGCAGGATATGGAGTTCGTCCAGTTCCACCCGACCGGCGTTTATGGTGCCGGCTGTCTGATTACCGAGGGTGTCCGCGGTGAAGGCGGCTACCTGACCAATTCCGAGGGCGAGCGCTTCATGGAGCGTTATGCGCCATCGGCCAAGGACCTTGCCAGCCGTGACGTTGTCTCGCGCTCCATGACCATGGAAATCCGTGACGGTCGCGGCGTCGGCAAACATGGCGACCATATCCACCTGCATATCGAACACCTTGACCCGGCTGTGATCAACAAGCGCCTGCCGGGCATTGCCGAGACCGCAAAAATCTTCGCCGATGTGGATGTGACCAAGGAGCCGATCCCGGTTCTGCCGACCGTTCACTACAATATGGGCGGCATCCCGACCAACTTCCGTACCGAGGTGCTGAACCCCACCGCCGCCGACCCGAACAAGGTTGTGCCGGGCCTCATGGCCATTGGTGAGGCAGGTTGCGTTTCCGTGCACGGTGCCAACCGCCTCGGCTCGAACTCACTGCTCGATCTCGTCGTCTTCGGTCGTGCGGCAGCCCATACGGCAGCCGAAACGGTCAAGCCGGGTCAGGCGCACAAGCCGCTGTCCAAGGATGCCGACGACATGGCGCTGTCACGCCTCGATGCGATGCGCAATGCCAATGGCGGCACCCGTACCGCCGAAATCCGCCGCGAAATGCAGCGCACCATGCAGAATAACTGCGCGGTGTTCCGCACCGGCGAAGTTCTGGAAGAAGGCGTTGGCCTGATCGCCGAGACCTGGAAGAAGCGCGAGGACATCAAGGTTTCCGACCGCTCCATGGTCTTCAACACCGATCTGATCGAGGCGCTGGAACTCGACAACCTGCTGCATCAGGCGGTTGTCACCATGAATTCAGCAGCCAACCGGAAAGAAAGCCGCGGCGCCCATGCCCGTGAGGACTTCCCGGATCGTGATGACGAGAACTGGATGCACCACTCGATCTCCTACCTGAAAGACGGCAAGGTCGAACTCGGCAAACGTCCGGTGACCCTCACCCCGATGACCAATGAGGTTCAGGCATTCCCACCAAAGGCTCGGGTCTATTAAGTCCCGGGCTTTTGCCGATTACTCTTTTTGAAACCACGCAAACTCAGGCGTTTCGATCATGGTACAGTTCACGCTTCCGGCGAATTCCAAAATTACCGATGGTAAAAAGCATGCAGGGCCGAGCAGCCCGGCACGCCCGAAGACGGTAAAGGTCTATCGCTACGATCCTGATACCGGAAAAAATCCGCAGGTTGATGAATACACCATCGACCTTGATGATTGCGGCCCCATGGTTCTCGATGCGCTGATCCACATCAAGGATGATTACGATCAGACCCTGGCCTTCCGCCGCTCCTGCCGTGAGGGTATCTGCGGTTCCTGCGCCATGAATATCGACGGTCGCAACACCCTCGCCTGTACCAAGGCGATCTCGGATGTCGAGGGCGACCTGAAAATCTATCCGCTGCCGCATATGCCGGTGGTCAAGGACCTGATCCCCGACCTCACCCATGTCTATGCGCAATATGCATCCATCGAGCCATGGATGAAGACGACCACACAGGCACCGACCCGCGAGCGCCTGCAGTCACCGGAAGACCGGGACAAGCTCGATGGCCTGTATGAGTGTATCCTGTGCTTCTGCTGCTCCACCTCCTGCCCAAGCTACTGGTGGAATGGTGACCGTTATCTCGGTCCGGCGATCCTGCTGCAATCCTATCGCTGGCTGGCCGACAGCCGTGATGAGGCAACCGGCGAGCGCCTCGACATGCTCGAAGACCCGTTCAAGCTCTATCGCTGCCACACCATCATGAACTGCACCAGCACCTGCCCGAAAGGCCTCAACCCGGCCGAAGCGATCGGTGAGATCAAACACATGATGGTCGCGCGCAAGTAATCGCGGTTTCGGAACGATTGTCGCCATAAAGTTTGCGATAACACAGCTCAAGTGACTATATTTCGTTTGGGAAGAGCGGCAAGAACGGTCCATGCACCATCTGACTTGTCGCTTGGCGACGCGCCAGGCACGGCTGGTGTAGTCTACTCACCACCTTTCAGCCTTTCTGCGACCAGTTCAATGCAGCAGGCGCACCATACAAAAAAGCCCGCATCCACACCGGTTGCGGGCTTTTTTGTATGGGTTAGGCTACCTGATCAGGGAGCCATGCCCGGACGTCGTTGCTCCGGCTCCTGACCATTGGGCATGGCGCCATTGGCAGAGCGACGCAGACGTAATCTGTCCAGCGTCTGTCGGGGGAAAGCGGTATTCTCGGCACCTGCAAGCTGCCGTTGCTGCATCTCGGGTGCTTTCATGCTGACCCGAAATTCCGTACCGATATCCTCGATCATCAATGTCGCGCCGGGACGGTTACGCAACTCCTTGTTCCGCAGCATCCAGAGTGCCAGCGGCTCTTCAACCATCTGACGCAAGGCGCGCTTGAGCGGACGCGCGCCCATCTCCTCATTGAAGCCCGCATCCATGAGCTTCTCGCGCGCCTCCTCACCCAGCTCCATGCCAACCCGCCAGTTATCACGCAACTGCCCCTCAAGCCGGGCAATGTTGTGGTCGAGAATAGGCCGCATGACCTGTTTCGACAGGCTGTAGAATGGCACGACGGCATCGAGGCGATTGCGGAATTCCGGTGTAAAGTGCCCTTCAACCGCGCGCTCCATGATCGCGGTACGGTCAACCTTCTCCTTGGGACCAAAGCCGATCTTCTCTTTCTTCTCTGCCATATTGGCTTCGGCGGCACCGAGGTTCGAGGTCATGACCAGCAGGGTATTGCGGAAATCAACCACCCGCCCATGACCATCGGTCAACTGGCCGTTATCCATGACCTGCAACAGGATGTTCAACACATCCGGATGCGCCTTCTCGATCTCGTCCAGCAGGACAATCGTATTTGGCGTCCGGCGTACCGGGCCGGTCAGGGTGCCTTCCTGATCGAAACCGACATAGCCCGGCGGTGCACCGATCAGCCGGTTGACGCTGTGCTTTTCCATGAACTCCGACATATCGAGCCGAACCATGCGATCCGCATCACCAGCGGTATGTTTCGCCAGTGCCCGGGTCAGTTCGGTTTTGCCAACACCGGTCGGGCCGACGAACAGATAGGAACCGATCGGTTTGTTCGGCTCACGCAAGCCCGCCTTGGCCACAGCCATGGCCATGGCCACCTGATTAACCGCCTGATCCTGCCCGAACACATCCTGTTTCAGGGTAGAATCAAGTTCGGCATAGCGCTCGTCATCCTCCTGACCGAGGAAACTTTCAGGCAATCGCGCCATGCGCGCAACCGTCTCAACCACAGCCTGATGATCAACCACCATCTTGCCATCACGAACAGCAGCGGAACCCGCCCCCTCAAGCGCATCAATCGCCTTGTCCGGGAAGTGCCGTTGTTTGACATAGCGGTCGGTCAGCCGCACCACGTCCCTGATGATTTCATCCGGAATCTCGGCCTCGTAATGCTGCTCGAACTTTGATTTCAGACCATCGAGAATGACAATCGTATCATCCAGACTTGGCTCATTGACCTTGAGTGTCTGGGTACGACGCACCAATGCACCGTCCGGCTCGATATGCTTGGCATACTCGTCCTCGGTGGTGAACATCACCGTCCAGAGGTTGCCTTCCTGCAGATAGGTTTTCAGAAACTGGCTGGCATCCTGTGCACCATCGCGGGTGGAGCCGAGCCCCACCAGCGTATGCGCCTCATCAATACCGAGGATGATCGGCGGACGATCACCGCGGGCATTGCGTTCGGCAACCCCTTGCAGGATGTTTTTCAGCCGCTGCTCGAAATCTCCGCGATATTTGGTGCCTGCGACAAGGGCTGCCGGATCAAGCTCCAGAACCTGTGCATCCACCTGATTGCCCGGTACATTCCCGGCTACGACATCCTGCGCATATCCATGCAGCAAGGCGGTTTTACCGACACCCGGTTCACCCAGCACAATCGGATTTTTCTTTTTCCGATTGGTCATGATGGTCTTCATCTGCTGCAATTCGCCTTCCCGACCGATGATCGGGTCGAGCTTGCCAGCCCGGGCCATGGCAGTGATATCGCGCGTGAACTGTTTGATCGCCTGTTTGAAGTCGTCTTCCGCAATCTGGATCGGCTCCAGATCAGCGGTATTGGTGTTGCCGTCGGCAATCTGCTGCCAGCGCTTGAAGCGCCAGTCGGTAAAGCCCAGTTCCCGCAAACCATCCTTCAACTCCGGATTTTTACGCAGCAGGGTCTGCATGGCCTGTGACGTGGCCTTCGGACCATCCTGCTCCAACACCGGGCGCAAGGCATCAACCGTACGCTCGAAAGCCGCTGGCGATGTTGCCTGCCGCCCCTCATTCGGATTTGAACTGAATGCCTGCTGGATATCGCTGATGGTGATCCGCCGGACACTCTGGTTGAGCTTCATGATCTCCTGCCGGATCGGCTCTTCCGTCAGCAATACCAGAAACAGGTGTTTGGGTTGGACGATCTGGTCACCACTGGCCCGGGCTTCGGTTTCGGCCTTGGCGATGAACTTCTGTAATGCGGTTACGGGCATCTTGCTCTCCGTTGCCGTGATGGTGCCGGCAAGTCCTGTATCGTGTCTGGTAATCAGCAGGTTGAGTAATCCGCCATCGAGACTCTGGCAGAAGCGTTGAACACCCGGCAGGCTGACCAGATGGGGCCCGCTCTCGAGTGTCATCAGAATGGAAAGGGGGGTTTGCGCAGCTTCCTTGCTGGCGCGTTTGACCGCGAGGATTGTCTCTGATGAGGCGGAAACCCGATGCCCGGTATTGCCGCCGTTGATCCGTGCCTGTCGATGATGCTCAACCGCCTTCCGGGCAGCGATCATATAGGCCATGTCATCAGGAGCAGCCGGTCGCTTGCGCTCGTAGCGGTTGGCGATATCCTGCAGGAAGTCCGCTTCGGCATTCTCGGTTATTTCTGTCGAGTAGTAGGCATAGTCCCGTGCCTCGGTCAGCCGCTGCTCGATATAATCCTCAAGCTCATGTACGACCTTCGGCACGGCCCGGTCGAGTGCGGCTCCAACCGTCTTGACCGGATCAACGGCCTGAAAACCAACCGGCCGTCCGAGCCGCCGTACGTCCTTCAGATCCTTGATGATGCCATCCGCATTCAGCTTTTTTCGCGGCGCAAGCGCACGACCATCCTCGAAACGGGCCAGCGCCAGCATCAGGTCGGTCATGTCATGGCTGTCGCGTTGACGTTCCTGCATGTCTTCTGCAACGAATATCGCCAACTGTTTGAAAAAGTCTGTCCGGTCAATCATTTGATCGGTCATGGGCAGGTCCCCACCGGTTCAGTATTCAGCGATTTCCTGCTTATGCCTGCCCCAAGAAAGATGCAAATGATTCTCAATAACAAATGAATAGGGAAATTTTCATATTGTCCGGGGCACTTTCACCGGCGAGGCGTAAGCTTTGGCGAAAGCACAAAATGAGGAAACAAGATACCTACTATGCAATATGTCATGGCCTGCGGCCCCGAGCGCGACAATCGCCTGCATCTGGGACCGGTCAAAACTCTCGCTGCCTTTGTTGCCCGTAACTACGGGCGCGCCACACTGGCGGCCACCCCGATCCTGTCGCTGGGTGCCGCCCTGTCCCTGAAAGACCCGCACGGGTTCGATCAGGCCGCCGCTAGCTGGGCTGTCACCATTCCGATGCTCGGCAGCATTCCGCTGGTCAATGCGGTTTCCAAACGCCTGACTGGTGCCCTCGGCGTCGATGAAATGCTCGGCGAATCCTTCATCACCTCACGTATCAAATTCTATGACCGCCGGGCCAACCGGTTCCGCGCCAATGGTGATGACGAGCGTGCGGACAAGGCACAGGCCAAGGCGGACAAGCTCCGCCACACCGAATTCCCCGCCTTCTCACAACTCGATCGTGAACAACGCGGCGGCATGAACAAGCGCGAACCAGCCTTGGACGATCAACTGCCCTCACTGAAGCCGATCTGACACGTCTGGTTACTCATCAATCCGTAAACAGTTTCCAGAAACTCGGTTTCGGCTTTGAAATACTGCGCCGGACAATATGACCAAGGCGTTGGCCCTCGTGCAGACAGGCATAATGAAAGCTGTTGTACAGTTCGGACTTGCTTGTCCGACCAAACCGGTCATTGTCACGCTTTATCTGGTCAATGATTGAACGGACAGATCGGCTACATTGGTACGCGCATTTCTGCGGGTCATCATAGCCCACCAGTTTACCGTCGGGCATCGCCCGCTTGAGAACGGCAACATGGCGCGTGCAAACCTGTTGCTCGCCCCGACAAGTTTGTTGTGCACGCGTACAGCTCTCACCCATTTTCTCCGGATCGAGTTCGCTTTTCAGCGTCGCCCCCTCTGGCAACGCGAACTCGACAGCATCACCGTAGTCGGGTTCCGAGATTATCCGCATCAGATATGGTTTGGCAAAAACCACCAGACTGGCAAGCAGCACCAACGCCAGAATAGTATCAATGATGCGGAACCGCATCTTTGCCATATCGTTCACCCTTTACTTAAATACCCAGTCAATCGCTCCATTGCTTGTATCAGGCTTTTCTCGCTCCGGGCGAAGCAGAGGCGCATGAAGCGCTCACCACCCGGACCGAAGGCCGTGCCGGGCGCGAGGCCGACATTGGCGTGATCGATGATATCGAAGCCGAGCTGGCGCACATCACTGATCCCCTCGACCGAGAAGAAGTAATAGAACGCGCCATCGGGCGGCGCTCCCTTCACATTCGGCAGGACCGCCAGCATATCACCGACAATCTCGCGGCCACGGGTTGCCCGCGCCACCTGCTCGGCAATGAAGTCATCGCCGTCATTGAGAGCGGCAATCGCCCCCTTCTGCATGAAGGTGGCAACACCCGAGGTTGAATACTGGATCAGGTTTTCGATCGTCTCGCCGACAACTGCCGGGGCCTCGATCCAGCCCACCCGCCAGCCGGTCATCGCCCAGTTCTTCGACATGCTGTTGACATAGAGGATGCGATCATCCGGCTCCGCCACATCATGGAACGAGGCGGCGCGTGCACCGCCATTGTCATGGCCGTAATAGTAGCGCGTGTAAATCTCGTCCGCGATGATCCAGATGCCACGCGCCCGGGCACGGGTCAGAATTTCCTGCAGCTCATCACGGGTCGCGGTCCAGCCGGTCGGGTTGCCCGGCGTATTGATGAAAATGGCACGGGTATCCTCGCGCGCCGCATCAAACAGCGCATCAATATCCAGATGCCAGCGCCCATTGGAAAACCCCATGGGCACGGTAATCGCCTGCGCGCCCGACAGGCCGACGGCGGCGGCAAAATTCGGCCATGTGGGGCTCGGCAGTACAACCGAGGTGCCGGGACCGGCAACACAGGCAACGGCGATCTGGATCGCCTGCATGCCGGAACCGGTGACAAGGAATCGGTCCGACTGAAACCCGAAATCGCTGCCGAAGGTACGGGTCATGTAATCGCAGATCGCCTGACGCAGCGGCGGGATGCCGCGCTGATAGGTATAGAAGGTATCGCCCGCCTCCAGTGATCTGATCGCCGCTTCCCGGATAAAGTCGGGGGTCGGCAGGTCGCCCTCACCGGCCCAGAGTGGTATCATCCCGTCACGACCGATGCCGTGATTGACCATCTCGACGATGCCGCTCGGCGGGGCCTGACGGGCCGCGGGGCGGAGCGCCTCACGCAATGATTGGTTGATGTCCAAGGACCAACACTCCAAGTTCAGGGTAAGTTAATCAGACTGTTCGGGGCCATCAGCGACAATACGCTGTCACACAGGCCACCATCAGGTATCAAATCCGGAGAGAAAAAGGTAGCGCACCAATGGCCGCACAACTCGTCTATTTCGCTGACCCCATGTGCTCATGGTGCTGGGGCTTCAAGCCGTCGCTGATGGCGGCCCTCCAGCAATATGGCAGCACCCTGCCGCTGCGCATGATCATGGGCGGGCTTCGCCCCGGCACGACGCATGTGATGGATGCCGCGCAGAAGGCCACAATCCGCCAGCACTGGGAGCATGTGGCGGAAGCCAGCGGCCAGCCCTTCCGCTACGAGTTCTTTGATCGTGACGACTTCATCTACGATACCGAACCGGCCTGCCGCGCCATTGTTGCCGGTGGCCGTCTGGCACCGGAACATGTGCTCGGCCTGCTGATTGCCGTGCAGGAAGGCTTCTATGCCGAAAACCGGGACGTGACCGATCCCGAGGTGCTGGCCGACCTGTCATTGGATGCGGGCTATGACCGCGATGAGTTTCTCGATGTCTTCGACGATCAGGCAACAGCCGATGAAACCCAGGGCGGTTTCCAGATCGCCAAGGACATTGGCATTACCGGCTTCCCCACCCTGCTGATCGGGGAGGATGATACCGGCTATGATCTGCTCACCGCCGGTTTCCAGAAACCTGAAGCCGTGGTCGGACGCATCGGCCAATGGCTCGCCCAGCGACCAACCACATCGGCCTGATATCAGGAAGCGGGTGCAGCACCGCCAAGCGGTGATGGACCGAAGCTGGCCTGCTGGCGTGGTTCAGTGACCACCGGCTCCGGCTTTGTCACCGGCTCGGCTGCTGTCTGATGGGTCACCGGGATCGTTGCCGGCATGGTGGCGCGCGCGACCTTCCAAGGCTGGGATTTGAACCAGGCGACGAAATAGGCGGTGGCGATAACAACCGCCAGCCCGAAGCAGTTGACCAGCGGTGCCGTCAGGTAATTCACCCCGACAATGTCGAAGATTAAGCCGAGTGCACGGGCCAGCGCCATCGAGACCAGAAACACGGCAAGCGATTGCTGGCCAACCTTGCGACAGACGGCAATCACCCCGGCCTTGAACCCGGAACCGAGCAGGCGATGCCCGCCCTCACCGGCAGCGGCATAGGCGAGATAGGCCAGCGCGAGGAAGTGGGCGTAACGGAACAGGCCGAAATCGGTTTTGTTGATCACCGGCCTCAGCATGGTGCGCCATTCACGCAGGAACTCGAAGCCCTCAAGCTGATACAGGCGGAAATAGGCCGTTGGCATGCTGAGCAGGATCACCGCAACCGCCACAATCACCAGCCACAGCCGGATCGGCGGGGCCGGTATCCAGCCGCGCATGAAGGCAAAGCCGGTGAAGAATACAAGCTGCCAGGCAAAGGGATTGAAGAACCATTCCCGATCCGACCACGGCTCGGCAGGCAGCCAGAGAATATCGAAATGTGCCAGCCCGTAGATCCCGGCGACAAAGGCCAGAACCAGCGACACATGCAGCCGCGAAATCATCATCACCACCGGCAGCATGGCGAGAATGACCATATACATCGGCAGAATATCGAAATAGTTCGGCACATAGGTCAGCGTCAAAAGGCCGAGCAACTGGGTCATCGGATCTTCAAAAAACGGATAGAGATTGAGGCGCCCGATCTGATCCTTCTCCACCAGCTCCATGCCGTTGAAGACGACCATCATGGCGGCGATGACAAGGAACAGGGCGATATGCGCCCAGTAAACCTGCCAGACCCGCTGGGCCACCCGCAGGGTGCCGCCCCACAGTCCGGCACGGTCGAACACCCGGCCAAAGGCAATGGCCGAGGCCATACCGGAGCAGAACACGAAAATCTCGGTCGCGTCGGAATAGCCGAACCGGGCCGGAATCCAGAGCGTCCACGGATTGCCCGGCGTATGGGCCAGCAGGATGATGAACATGCAGATGCCGCGGAAGAAATCGAGCCGCGGGTCGCGGGGCGTTACGGTACCCGATGTGCCGGTCGGGGCCGTGCCAGGTTTGGGTTCGTCCTGTAAAGCTACCAAACGATCAGAAAGTCCAGTGGTCATCAGCCCAGCATCCGGTCACCATCAGTGCCGCCGGAACCCGGCGTCTGTGGCGAAATGGAGGAAATACGCGCTGCTGTCGTGCGTTCATTGCTGAACCGGTCGGCTCCACAGCGCAGAATGGCGCGTTCTTTCAGTATCTTGCGCGCCATGTCAAGCGTTCCTGCATTGATCGCCGCATCGGTCATGATCCGTTTGAACACATCGCGCTGGGCGTGACTGCCGCCAATCCGGTAAAGTTGCTCATCTGCGGGCCGGAAAGCCTCGATCGCCGCTGCATGATTGCCGCGCGCATACTGATAGAGCGCCTTGGCCATCGGTGCCGCCGCCCGCCGGGTAATAACCCCGCTATCACCCAGATTCTGTTCGCCCGAGCGCTCCATCCGCGCAACCAGTTGTTCCGCCTCACCCATACGACCGGCACCGGTCAGGGACAGGAGATAATGCAGATCGGCGAAGGCAAGACAGGCATCATCAATCCGTGCCGCCGATTTATCCGCCAGTTCATCCCAACGATCCCCGACCGCGATGCCTTCCAGTTCAAGACGGCTGAGCATGGAGGCACCATTGGCGATGTCGCGGTAATCATCGGTCTGGTCGGCACGGATTTCCCGGTCATACAGATCGAGCACGGCGGCATGGTCGCCCTCCTCCAGCAGGTAGAGCGCCATATGCCACCAGACATGCACCTTGAAGTTATTGCTGTTCTGCCAGGCCGGTTTGTTGTCCATCAGCCAGCGCTTGCCGGTCTCCGGATCAACCCGCATTTCATGGACATGGGCCACGGCATGCAGGCCCCAGGCATCATCGGCATTGAGTTCCAATCCGCGACGACCCCAATGCTCGGCCTCGTTGTAATCCGCCGTCTCCTCCAGCGCGAAGGCATAGCAACCATAGACATAGCCTGCATGGGGATGGGTTTCGTTATAACCGGCCAGCACATTCTCGATGCTCCGGCGCATCCCGCGTGAGTCACCGAGAACGAACCGCACCGCATGGCTCAGCTTGACCAGCAGCGCATCCTGCGGCGACAGGTGGAGCGCCTGATCGAGCAGATCGGCACCGGCCCGCCAGCGATCATCCAGCAGCATGGCCAGCGCCTCGACGACCAACCGTTCGCTCTGGCTCGCGTCATAGCTAGCAATCGCGGCTTTGGCTTCGGTACAGGCGGCACGGGCAAGGGCCACCAGTTCACGCCGCCCGAGCAGCATGCAGCCCAGCCCCTTGAGCGCCCAGCCATAGGCAAAGCCGGGGGCAATGGTCAGAACCGTATCGAGGCGATCGGCGAAATCCGGACGGTGGGCGAGCAGCCCCGCTGCCGCCTCACCCCATGCCATACTGAGCCGGGCAGGATCGACCGGCGCGGCACCGGACAGATCGCCAGCGCTCAGCTCATAGCCATATATGTCGGTAAACCGTGCCAAGTGACCCGATGCTCCCTGCAACAAAGATTACACCGTCAAGCATGACGCACCCGGCATGGTTGAGACCATATCGCTTAACATCTTCGTGAGTGAGTTTTACCGAACCGCCCCGTTAAATCTTCGACAAGCGGGATGGCAAATCACCTCAAAATAGCGCTTCACATACCAGACACCCCAAGACACCGGAAAAATGTCGGTTTTGTTACAAAAACTGTCGGCGCTTTCATATGCAGATTTAACCATATGCCTACTGTCACTATGACATGAGCCCCCCACAAGCACATGTCAGCTCTCCCCTGATTACGGTGACACGTCGCATAACCCAGCCCATTGGCACCCGGATGCGCAATCAGTCAGATGACTGTGCACCTGCGTGAGCCAAGGGGTTGCCGTACTGATCGACTGTTGACCAGGAGAGCCAACTCAATGCTGCGTCCCAACCAGCCCGCGCCCGAACCGAAACAACCCAAGCGCCTCGCGGATTATACCCCACCTGCCTATCTGATTGACGAAGTCGACCTGAACTTCGATATCCGCGATGATGCAACCACGGTTACCTCAAAGCTGGATATCCGCAGAAACCCCGATGCCGCGCCCAGTGAGCCAACCACGCTCGATCTGGATGGCGAGGATCTGGAGCTGGTCGATATCAAACTGAATGGCCGCAAGCTGACCGAGCAGGATTATACCCGCACCGATGAGGGACTTAGCATCCCGCATATGCCGGAGAATGCGCAGCTCGAAATCACCACGCGCATCAAGCCCCATGAGAACCTGCGCCTTGAGGGCCTGTACAAGTCGAATGACCTGTTCGTCACCCAGATGGAGGCCGAGGGCTTCCGCCGCGTGACCTACTATCCTGACCGCCCGGATGTGATGGCAAAGTTTACCACCCGTGTTGAAGGCGATGCCGAGAAGCTGCCGGTACTGCTGTCCAATGGTGACCAGATCGACGCCGGTGTCACCGCGGAAGGCCGCCACTTCACCCAATGGCGCGACCCGCACCCGAAGCCCGCCTATCTGTTCGCGCTCGTCGCCGGTAACCTGATCAAGGTCGAGGACAAGTACACCACCGGTTCCGGTCGTGAGGTCAATCTCGCGATCTTCGTCGAGCCGGGTGATGAGGACAAGGTGGCGCACGCCATGGACAGCCTCAAGCGGTCCATGAAGTGGGATGAGGACGTCTATGGCCGTGAATACGACCTCGACACCTTCCACATCGTTGCGGCCAACGACTTCAACGCCGGTGCGATGGAGAACAAGGGCCTCAATATCTTCAACACCAAATATGTTCTGGCCAATCCCGAGACCGCAACCGATGCTGATTTCGATGGCGTCGAGGGTGTGATCGCCCACGAATACTTCCACAACTGGACCGGCAACCGCGTCACCGTGCGCGACTGGTTCCAGCTGACCCTGAAAGAGGGACTGACGGTTTTCCGTGACCAGAGCTTCTCTGCCGATATGAGCAGCCATGCGGTCAAGCGGATCGAGGATGTGCAGGGCCTGCGCGCCGGTCAGTTCGCCGAGGATGCCGGTCCGACCGCGCACCCGATCCAGCCGAAAGAATACATCGAGATCAACAACTTCTACACCAGCACTGTCTATGACAAGGGTGCAGAGGTTATCCGCATGATGCACACCCTCGTCGGCGAAGAAGGCTTCCGCAAGGGCACCGATCTGTATTTCGACCGGCACGATAATTCAGCCGTGACCACGGAAGAATTCATCAGCGCCATCGAGGATGCCAACGGTATCGACCTGACCCAGTTCCGCAACTGGTACAATCAGGCAGGCACCCCGAATGTGGATGCCAAGGGTGTCTATGACGCTGAGAAACAGACCTATACCCTGACCCTCAAGCAGAACACCGCCCCGACACCGGGCCAGCCTGAAAAACTGCCATTCCACATTCCGGTTCGCATGGGCCTCGTCGGTGCCGATGGCAAGGACATGGACCTGACCGTCGATGGCAAGGATGCGGGCACCGAAACCGTGCTCAGCCTGACCGAGAACGAGCAGACCTTCGTCTTCACCGGCGTCAAGGAAGAGCCGGTGCCGTCCCTGATGCGCGGGTTCTCCGCCCCGGTAAAACTGACCACCGATCTGAAGGCCGAGCAACTGCAGTTCCTCGCCGCCCATGACAGCGACAGCTTCAACCGCTGGGAATCAGCCCAGACCGTCAATCGTCAAGCAATGCTCGCCATGATCGACGACGTCAAGGCCGGTCGTGAGCTCACCATGCCGACCATGCTGATCGACCAGATGCGCGAGACCATCAGCAACCCTGATCTGGACAACCAGTACAAGGCACTGATGCTGCGCGTGCCGGGCTATTCCGAGCTGGCACAGGCAGTCGACGAGGTCGATCCCGACGCCATTCAGGCCGTGCGCAAATTCGTCCGTACCGAACTGGCCGACAAGCTGGCACCGGAATGGAAGCAAATGTTCGAAGGCACCAAGGCAACCGGCGCCTATGAAGCGACCGGGCCGGAAATGGGCCGCCGGGCGCTGCACAACCTTGCTCTCGGCTACCTCGCCGGTAACAAGCGCGGCAAGGCACCCGAGCATGCCTCTGCCCAGTTCCGCGATGCCGACAACATGACCGACCGCCTCGCCGCGTTCGGCGTTCTCTCCGGCATCAAGGGGCCGGAAAGCAAGCGCGCGATCCAGCAGTTTTATGATGACTTCAAGGACCAGCCACTGGTTATGGACAAGTGGTTTGCCATGCAGGCCACCAGCCCGAAAACCGATGCTGCCGCCCTGAAAACCCTGATGGCGCACCCGGATTTCAGCCTGACCAACCCGAACCGTCTGCGTTCCGTTGTTGGCAGCTTCGCCGCCGCCAACCCGTCGAATTTCCACGCCAAGGACGGCTCTGGCTACAAGCTGCTGGCCGATGTGGTTCTCGATGTGCAGAAGGTCAATCCACGCACTGCGGCCCGTCTGCTGTCACCGATGCGGCAATGGCGTCGCTTCGATGACGAGCGGCAGAAGCTTATGCAGGCGGAGATGGAGCGCATCGCCGCTACACCGGGCCTGTCCAAGGATGTCTATGAGGTCGTGACCCAGACGCTGAAGGCACCACCGCGCAACGGTCCGTCCGCACCACCGAAAGGCGTCCTGCCGCGTCTCGCCCTTGTGGACGAGGATGTGCCCGGCGCAACCGTCGCCCATATGACAGCCCAGAGCCCGGACCCGATCATCATCGGCCCGATCACCAATGGCCGTCTGAGTGCCATCAGTGAAAAACGGCCTGACCCGATCCAGATTGCCCCTGAAACCAAGGGCATCCTGCGCGGCGAAGGTGTGCGTGAACAACTCACCGGTGAAGGTGTTCGCGATCAGCTGACCGATGAAGGCATGGATAATGGCGTCAAGGCCGATCTAGACGCCTTCCGCAAACGTCGAGAGGCCAAAGCGGCACCGGCACCATCGCCAACCCGGCGCACGCCATAATTTGTAACGAACAGTCTTGGAAGAGCGGGCAATGTGCTATGAGCATATTGCCCGCTTTTTTATTGCTGCCATGATGCTGTTCAGATGACCCTGCGACTTATTGAAATTATCGGTGACGGTGCCTGCGCCACCCATGCCCGGGCGATTGCCCCGCGATATGGTGCCCATTCGGTCTATTCCAGCCCGCAGAACGAGGATGGCAAGCAGCGCACGACCGTCCTGATCGGTCTCGAACGACAGCAGGAATTTCTCGATGCCCTGCAGGATGCCTTTGGCAAAGGCGACTGGCGCATCGTCCTGACCGCCGTTGAAGCAGCCATACCCGACCCGGAAAAAGAACAGCGGGAACAGGAAAAGGCCGAGCGTGAGGAAAAGGAAGCCCTCGGCATCCCGCTCAATGCCAAGGAAGAAGAAGCGCGTAAGGCCAAGAAAACCAAGGCGGTCATGGCGACCCGCGAAGAGCTCTATAACGAGGTTGTCCGCAATGCTAAACTGGACCGCAACTTTGTGGTTCTGGTGCTGCTCTCCGCCGTCGTTGCCGCCATTGGCCTCGCCAGCGACAATGTCGCGGTCATCATTGGCGCCATGGTTATCGCCCCGCTGCTCGGCCCCAATCTGGCGATGGCTTTCGGTTCGGCACTGGGCGATCTCAACCTGATGTTCAAAGCGGCGATCACCAATGCCGCCGGTCTCGGTATGACACTCGCCTTGACCGTCATTATCGGCCTGATCTGGGATTTCGATGTTCTGGCCAGTGATGAGCTGTTGAGCCGAACCGAGCTGAATCTGGCAGCGATTGCACTGGCGCTCGCCTCCGGGGCGGCGGCGGTGCTGTCGCTCACCACCGGTCTGTCCTCAACCCTCGTCGGGGTGATGGTGGCGGTGGCCCTGATGCCGCCAGCAGCGACCGTCGGCATTACGCTCGGTGCCGGAAAATTCGACCTCGCCATGAATGCAAGCATTCTGCTCGCCGTGAATATCGTGGCGGTCAATCTGGCGGCACAGCTGGTGCTGCTGTTAAAAGGCATCCGCCCGCGTACATGGCTGGAACGCAAGACCGCGACCCAGTCGGTAAAAATCACCATTCTCGGCTGGGGTCTGATGCTGGCAATCCTGACCGCCATCATCATCGTGCTCGAAGACTTTGCCAAAATCGCCGAGAACCTGCAGTAGAGAGCAAACGGGATATGAGCCACGACAGCCTTGCCATCATTGACGGTGATCTCGACCATCCGGCGGTGCAGGCGCTGTTGGCGATCCACCTCGCCAATGCCCGCAGTATCAGCCCGGCCTGCAGCGTTCATGCACTCGATGACACCGGCTTGCGGATACCACAGATCAGTTTCTATTCGGCATGGCAGGATGACAGCCTGATCGGTTTCGGCGCGATCAAGGATCTGGGCGAACGGCACGGCGAGGTCAAATCCATGCATGTGGCCGCAGCCCATCGCGGCAAGGGTATGGCCGGGGTGATCCTGAACCACCTGATCGAACAGGCACGGTTGAAAGCCATGACCCGCCTCAGCCTCGAGACCGGATCACAGGACGGCTTCGCACCGGCACGGGCACTCTATGCCCGCCACGGCTTCGCATTCTGTGAGCCCTTCGCCGATTACCGGCTCGACCCCAGCAGTGTCTTCATGACCCGCGAGATATAGCTTCAGGCCGGTACTTCGCCCTGATTGCCATCGCTGCCAGCCTTGGCATCATCGGATACCGCAGCCTCATCCTTTTTCTTACGGACGAATACGCGGTAAACGAAGACGAAGAATACCGGCACGAAGAAGATTGCGAGCACGGTCGCACTGATCATACCGCCCAGAACACTGATACCGATGGCATTCTGACTCTCGGAACCGGGGCCGGTGCTGATTGCCAGCGGCACCACACCGAGCGAGAACGCCATGGAGGTCATCAGGATCGGTCGCAAACGCTGACGCGCAGCTTCGGTCACCGCCTCGGTCA
The DNA here is from genome assembly GCA_002168225.1 of Micavibrio sp. TMED2. Lineage (NCBI taxonomy): Bacteria > Pseudomonadati > Bdellovibrionota > Bdellovibrionia > Bdellovibrionales > Pseudobdellovibrionaceae > Micavibrio > Micavibrio sp. TMED2. Next base: position 157,495 of record NHBH01000009.1, on the reverse strand, counting down.
GCGATCTACCTTCCTCATACAGGCTTTTGGCGAACTCCACGATCAGAATGGCGTTCTTCGCCGATAACCCGATCGTGGTCAGGATAGCCACCTGGAAATAAACGTCATTCGGCATACCGGCCAGTTTGGCAGCCAAAGCAGCACCGATCAGGCCAAGCGGCACCACCAACATGACCGAGAACGGCACCGACCAGCTCTCATACAGGGCAGCAAGACTGAGGAAGACGATCAGGATGGAGAGCGCATAAAGCGCCGGTGCCTGAGATCCCGCAAGCCGCTCCTCATAGGACAGGCCAGTCCACTCAATGCCGACACCCTCGGGCAGCTCACTGACCATATTCTCAATGGCAGCCATTGCTTCACCGGTACTGACACCGGGAGCAGCATTGCCCTGAATATTCATTGATGAGCTACCGTTATAACGCTCGAGACGCGGCGACCCATAAATCCAGTAAGAGTCAGAGAAAGAAGAGAATGGCACCATGTCGCCTGATGAATTGCGCACATACCAGCGGTCAATATCGCTCGGCAACATGCGGTATGGTGCATCAGCCTGCAGATAAACCCGCTTCACACGGCCGCGGTCGATGAAGTCATTGACGTAAGTTGAGCCCCATGCAGCAGACAGCGTGTTGTTGATGTCAGAAAGCGACAGGCCGAGAACACGGGCCTTCTCCCGGTCAACCTCGATGCGGAACTGTGGTGCATCAGCGATACCGTTAGGACGGACACCCGTCATACTCGGATTCTGGGCAGCCAAACCCAACAGCTTGTTTCTGGCTTCGGTCAGCACCTCATGGCCAACGCCATTACGATCAACAATCTGCAGGTTAAAGCCCGTAGCATTGCCTAGACCGCTGATTGATGGCGGCATGATCGGAAATGCCTGAGCATCCTTGATTGTGGAGAAGAAACCCATGGCTCGACCCACAATCGATGCCGCATCCATGCCCGGTTCTTCACGCACGGACCAATCCTTCAACCGAATGAAGGCCAAGCCCTGATTTTGCCCGCGACCGGCAAAGCTGAAACCAACAACCGTAAACAGTCCCTCGACCGTATCCTGTTCATCCTCAAGGAAGAAGTTCTCAATTTCCTGAGCCGTTTCACGTGTCCGTTCAATGGTTGAGTTGGCAGGCGTCGACCACAGGGCAAATATCTGCCCCCGGTCCTCGGTCGGCAGGAACGAGCTGGGCAGAGACATAAACAGATATGCCAGCCCACCGGCCAACAGCACATAAACAAAACCATAACGAACGAGGCGGTTACTGGATTTGCTGACGGTTCGCGTGTAGGAGTCACTGCCGTGGTCAAACAGACGGTTAAACCAGCCGAAGAACCCCTTCTTCTCATGACCATGGCCATGCTTGGGCTGTTTGAGAATGGTCGCACACAGTGCCGGTGTCAGTACCAGCGCCACGATAACCGACAGCCCCATGGCCGAAACGATCGTGATCGAGAACTGGCGATAAATTGCACCCGCAGATCCCGGGAAGAACGCCATCGGAACAAACACCGCTGACAGTACCAGTGCAATACCGATCAGCGCACCAGTGATCTGTTTCATCGACTTGCGGGTTGCTTCCTTGGGCGGAAGTCCTTCGTCTTCCATCACCCGTTCGACATTCTCAACCACAACGATCGCATCGTCGACCAGCAGGCCGATAGCGAGCACCATACCAAACATGGTCAAGGTATTGATCGAGAAACCGAATGCAGCCAGCACACCGAAGGTACCGAGCAGAACGACCGGGACAGCCAGCGTTGGAATCAATGTTGCCCGCAAATTCTGCAGGAATAACAGCATGACCAGGAAGACGAGGAAAATCGCCTCGAACAGGGTATGCACCACCTTCTCAATCGACTGACGGACGAATGGCGTCGTATCCAGAGGGTAGATAACCTCCAGACCACTCGGCAGATAAGGCTGCAATTCAGAGATTTTTGCCCTGACGGCATCGGCGGTTTCCAGAGCATTGGCACCACTGGCAAGCTGAATACCAAGCCCGGCAGCCGGCTGACGGTTATACCGCGCCACAATCTCATAGTTTTCAGAACCAAGCTCGATCCGGGCGACATCGCGCAGGCGGATCTGTGAGCCATCAGAATTTACCCGAACAAGGATATTGCCGAACTCACCGGGGTCGCGCAGACGTGTCTGGGCGATAATCGTTGCATTGATATCCTGTCCCTTAACCGCCGGGGCACCACCCAACTGACCTGCAGCAATCTGGGCATTCTCACTACGGATGGCCGCACTGATATCCATTACGGTCAGATTGAAACTGTTCAGCTTGTCCGGATCGAGCCAGATGCGCATCGCATTCTGGGGACCAAACAGGGTGGTTTCACCAACACCAGAGACACGGCTTACCGGGTCCTTGATGTTGGAAGCGATATAATCAGCAATTTGCCCTTGGCCCAAACCACTTTCACCGGCAACGAAGCCGACAACCATCAGGTAATCGGAACTGGATTTGGTGACGGAGATACCGAGCTCCTGCACTTCCTGCGGCAGAAGCGGCAAAGCGAGCTGCAGTTTGTTCTGCACCTGAACCTGCGCAATATCAGGGTCAGCTTCAGGCTCAAAAGTCAGCGTAACAGATACGTTGCCAGATGAGTCACTGGTCGAGGACATATAGCGAAGATAGTCCAGACCAGTCATATTCTGCTCTATCACCTGAGTAACCGTATTCTCAAGGTTACTGGCAGATGCACCGGGATAGCGCGCTGAAATCGAAATCGCAGGTGGGGCAATCGCTGGATATTGTTCAACCGGGAGGCGATAAATTGAAATCGCGCCCGCCAGCATGATCATGATGGCAATCACCCAGGCGAATACCGGACGATCAATGAAAAACTGAGCCATAATATGAGACCGTTTTTACCGCTGCCTGTCGGCAGGAATGATTAGAAAGTGATGGCTTGGGTTGTTTCGAGCGTCAGGTCGATCTCGAAATCTGATGGGGCTGGATCAACCTTGGCACCCGGCGAGACCTTCTGCAGCCCCTCGATAACAATGCTCTCACCACCGTCGAGACCATCCGCGATCAGCCAGGCATTACCCATCGCCTGTTCCGTCGTCACTGTTTTGGGCGATACCGTGTTGTCCTCGCCCAGCACCCAGACTAGTGCCTGACCATTCGGCCCGCGACCAACCGCGCGCTGCGGAACCAGAATAGCTTCATTGCGCACTGCCTGATCAATCACCGCCTTGACGAAGAGACCGGGCAGCAACTCATTGTTCGGGTTCGGGAAAACCGCACGGAGCTGAACTGTTGCCGTACTCTCATCAACGGTAACGTCAGAGAATTTCAACTCGCCCTGAAGTTCATAATCATTGCCGCCGTCAATGATCAAAGAGACCGGCGTACGATCGACCGTCTGGGTTAACTGCCCCTGTGCGATTTCACGACGCAGTTTCAGCAGTTGCGAGGCCGATTGGGTCATGTCCACATAAATCGGGTCGAGTTGCTGTACCACCGTCATCAGGGTGTCCTGATTGGCGGTTACCAGCGCGCCCTCGGTAACAGCAGATTTCCCGGTACGACCGGCAATCGGCGCTGACACGCGGGTATATTGCAGATTGATTTCCGCCGCATCGACCGCAGCCTTGGCCGCCGCCACTTCAGCGCGTCCCTGACGTTGAGCAGCGATGGCGTCATCATAATTCTGACGGCTGACCACGTCATTCCGCACCAGTTGATCATACCGGTTCACCCGTGCATTGGCATTGGCAACCGAGGCCTCGGCACGCTGCAGATCAGCCTTGGCACTGGCCAGTTCGGCCTCATACGGGGCGGGATCAATCTGATACAGCTGCTCACCGGCCTCAACCAGCGCGCCTTCCTCAAACAGGCGCTGCTGAATGATGCCGGTCACCTGTGGGCGTACCTCGGCAATACGGAAGGCAGAGGTGCGACCGGGCAGTTCGGCACTGACCTGCAACGGTTTTTTCTCAACCGTATAGACAGTAACAGCAACCGCCTGCGGCGCACCACCACCGGGGGCAGCGGCCTGCTCTTCATCTTTACAGGCGGTCGTCAGAGCAAGGGCAACCATAAGGATTGCAGGGGTCAGAATACGTTTCATGACGGGAATATCTCGATCAATTTTCAAGAGCAGCAAGAGTATTAGCAGAGCAACATGCAACCTGCACTTCAAACACACCGCTTGACTGTATTGTACGGTACAGTACATATTGTTTGTGCAGGTGCAACATAAAAATTCAAAATGGGCCATGAGCACCAAAGATCAACCAGAACTAGAACGACCCTCTTTCGATGAACTCGGCCAGCGCGGCCAGTCCCGTTACCGGGCACTGGTCAAGGCTGCCTCGAAACTGTTCACCGAACAGGGCTATGAGAACACGACGCTGAGCGATCTGGTAAATGCCGCCGGCGGATCACGGACCTCGCTCTACCAGTATTTCGGCGACAAGAGCGGGCTGCTCCATGCGGTTCTGGAAGAACATACCAACGAGTTTCTGAGCAAGTTTCACGATGTGCGCCCCGACCGTAACTCGGAACCACGGGAAGCATTGATCCGCGTCGGCATGCGGTTCCTCGAAAACCTGAACGAGCCAAGCACATTGGCCTTGGTACGCTTTCTGATTACCGAGAACGCCTTGCCGGAAGACATCACCGATACGTTCTTCCGGCAGGGACCCGATGTTCTGAGCCGCCGGGTCAGCGAGTATCTGAGCGAGTTGGCCAAGGGCGGCAAACTTGAGATCAGGGATCCGGACAACGCCGCCGTGATTTTCAAGAACATCATCGTCGGCGACCTGTTTATCCGCCAACTGATCGGCGTTGATGGCAAACAGACACAGGCCGAATTGCAAAAACGGGTCGAGAGCGGCGTCGATGTGTTTCTCAATGGCTGTCAGGTTCGCGGTTAAACTCTTGCCCTCATCGTAATGTCTGTGGAGTGGGACACTTTGCGTGTGCCAGATCAGCCTCCCTACCGCTACTGTTGGCGGCACGTACAAACATGTTCTGGACGACCCATGTTACACACAGACATCGAAACCGCTTTTACCCCATGGCAAAGCCTGTTTGGCGGCAGCCTTATCGGCCTTGCCGCTGTCCTGCTAATGCTGACCTTCGGCAGGATTGCCGGTGTGACCGGCATTTTGCGAGGTGCCTTGATAACGGCTCGTGGCCATGAACGTTACTGGCGGATTGCCATGGTACTCGGGATGGTCTCTGCACCACTGGCCTACCGAATGATACATGGCGACATGCCTGCCGTAGAAAGCCCGGCCGGTATCCCATTACTTGTAATCGGCGGATTGTTGGCCGGGATTGGGGTAACCCTCGGCAATGGCTGCACATCCGGCCATGGCGTTTGTGGCCTTTCAAGGCTCTCCCCGCGCTCCATCGCCGCAACACTCGCCTTCATGGCATCGGCCTTCATTACCGTCTTTGTCATTCGTCACATGGTCGGGGGCTGACGCGATGCGATTTGCTGCTGCATATCTGATTGGCCTGATCTTCGGACTGGGCATCCTGATTTCAGGCATGATCAACCCGGCGAAGGTGCTCAATTTCTTTGATGTATTCGGCACATGGGACCCGAGCCTGATGTTTGTCATGGGTGGCGCACTTGCCATCACGGCCACCGGCTATTGGCTGCTTTTCCGGCAGCACAAGCCGATATGGGGAGAAAGCTTCGATGTCCCCAAAAACCGCAAGATAGATTTCCGCCTTCTTGCCGGGGCCGCAATATTTGGCATCGGTTGGGGGATCAGCGGTTTTTGTCCCGGTGGGGCAATACCGGCGCTTGGCACAGGCTTGTCATCAGTAGTGGTTTTTGTTCTGTCCCTGATCACCGGTATGGCACTGGTCACCTACACCAATAGATGGTTATCCGCCCGCCAATAGCTGCGCCAGCACGGCCACCGCGATAACACCCGGCTGCTTGCCGCGTATATCCGGGTGACCGATCGGACAGACCAGCCGCGCCAGATCGTCTGCGCCGAAGCCCTCCTTCTCCAGCCGGGACAGAAACCGCGCGCGTTTGGTTATTGACCCGATCATGCCGATAAACGGTGCCGGGCTGTTCAGCGCCGCCGCCAGCAGCCGGTAATCCAGATCATGGTCATGGGTCAGGATCAGCAGCCTGGTATCGTCCGGACAATGCCGCGCCGCCTCGATCATCGCTGCCGGATCAGCCGCAATCAGCCCATCCGTGCCCGCCATTTCCGGGCGGTTGTCGTACCAGTGAAAATCCAGCGGCAGGCCGTAGCTGCCCCGGATGATCGCCTGCCCCACATGCCCGGCACCGAACATCAGCACCTGCTGACGCTTGCCTTCCCATGGCTCGATGAATGTCGCACCGGCCTGTGGTCGGTCACCACGGACACCGGGCAGTTCTGCGTCCGGCTTGGCGTGCCATGCGCGGAGAACCGCATCATCGGTCAGCATGGCGACCAGCTGCGCCGCATCATCGGCACCAGCGTTCAGCCAGTCGGCCTGCTCACCATTCACATGCTCGATCAGCAACCGCACCTTGCCGCCGCAGCACTGGTTCAGCAGGGGGCCGAGCGGATAATCCTGCACCCGCCATGTACCGGGTGGCTGGTCGAGGGCGGCGCGGGCCTGTGCCACCGCCTGATATTCGAGATTGCCACCACCGATACTGCCCTGAATGCTGTCAGCGGTAATAACCATGCGGGCACCGGCCTCACGCGGGGCCGAGCCTTCGGTTGCCAGAATGGTGATGAGTGCTGCCGGTCCGCCAGCCATCGCCTGACGCAGTTGTTGCAGCCACTCAGCCATTACGGGACTGCAGCTCGGTCACGGCTTTCAGGATACGCTCGGGCGTCGCCGGGGCATCGAGTTTTGGCATGCCCTTGCCGGGGGCAGCGGCTGCCACTGCCTGTGTCAGGGCAGAGAACACCGAAATCGCCAGCATGAAGGGCGGCTCGCCCACCGCCTTCGAGCGATGGATCGTCTCCTCACGGTTCAGTCCGCGTTCCCAGATGCGGATATCCATCCGTGCCGGGCGGTCATTGGCGGTTGGTATCTTATAGGTCGACGGCGCATGGGTCAGCAGACGGCCATCATCGCCATAGACCAGCTCTTCCGTGGTCAGCCAGCCCATGCCTTGTACAAAGCCGCCCTCGATCTGGCCCCGGTCAATCGCCGGGTTAATCGACCGACCCACATCATGCAGGATATCAACCGCCAGCACCTTGTGCTCACCGGTCAGGGTATCAATCACCACCTCCGACAGTGCCGCGCCATAGGCGAAGTACAGGAAGGGCCTGCCCTTGTGCTTGCTGCGGTCATACTCGATCTTCGGCGTCGCGTAATAGCCATTGGCGGCCAGCGATACACGGTTCAGATGCGCCAGACGGCAAAGATCGGCAAAGCTGATCAGTTCGACACCGGCGCGGATACCGGCGCTCGTGAACGCGACATCATCTTCGGCGACATTGAAGTGCTGGGCCGCCAGCGTGGTCAGCCGCTCACGGATCGTGCTCGCCGCCCGGAATGCCGCCATGCCGTTGATGTCAGTGCCCGAAGATGCCGCCGTGGCCGAGGTATTCGGCACCTTGTCCGTGCGGGTTGCGGAGATACGCACCTGATCCAGCGGAATGGCAAACACATCGGCAACAATCTGCGCCACCTTGACGAATAACCCCTGCCCCATTTCGGTACCGCCATGGTTGAGCAGCACTGTACCATCGGCATAGACCAGCACCAGCGCCCCACCCTGATTGAGATGCTTGGTGGTAAAGGAAATTCCGAACCGCACCGGCGTCAGGGCAAGACCCTTTTTCAGCACCCGGTTCGTGGCGTTGAAGGCAGCCACGGCCTTCACCCGCTCGGCATACCCCGCCCGCTCGGCCAGTTCGCCGATCAGATCAGCAGCGACATTGTCCTCAATGGTCATGCCATAGGGCGTGACGTTGTTCTCCCCGATGCCATAGAGATTGCGCTGACGCACGGTGAGCGGGTCCAGCCCCAAATGGGCAGCAATGTCGTCCATTGCCCGCTCGATCACCAGCATCCCCTGCGGTCCGCCGAAGCCACGGAACGCCGTATTGGAGACCGTATTGGTTTTCAGGCGGTGGGACGTGATCGAAACATCAGACAGCCAGTAGCAGTTATCGGCATGGAACATCGCCCGGTCATTGATGGCCGGGGACAGGTCGGTCGAGGCACCACAACGCGAGGCCAACTCCAGCGCAATCGCGGTGATCCGGCCATCATCGTCAAAACCCACATCATAGCCGCCGATAAAATCATGGCGCTTGCCGGTCAGCACCATGTCGTCGTCCCGGTCGGCGCGGAATTTGGCCGGGCGACCGGTCTGCATCGCCACCAGCGCCGATGCAGCAGCAAAGGCCGAGGCCTGTGTTTCCTTGCCCCCGAAGGCACCGCCCATGCGCCGCACCTCAATCACCACATCGGCATCGCCAAGGCCTAGCACCTTGGCCACCAGATGCTGCACCTCGCTCGGGTGCTGGGTGGAGCTGATAATGTGTATCCCGCCCTCGCCATTGGGCTGGGCCAGGGCAATCTGGCCCTCGAGATAGAAGTGATCCTGCCCACCGATGGCAAAACTGTTCTGCAGGCGGTTGGCCGCTTTTGGCAGGGCAGCGGCGGCATCACCGCGCGCCATATGCTGACTGTCCTCGATCTGTGACCCGGCAGCTTTCGCCTCATCGATGGTCACCAGATGCGGCAGTTCCTCATAATCCACCACCGCCTTGCGCGCTGCGATACGCGCGGCCTGATAGCTCTCGGCGGCAACGATGAACAGTGGCTGACCGACATAATGCACCGTGTCGGAAGCCATCAGCAGGTCATCCCCGGCAAACGGGCTCACATCATTGACGCCCGGAATGTCACCGGCGGTAAAAACCGCCACAACACCGGGCGCACCGCGCACCGCCGTCAGGTCGATTGCCTTGACGCGGGCACGGGCCTTGGTGCTCTGTCCGAATGCCAGATGCAGCAGGGCCGCCGGTTCCGGTATGTCGTCCACATAGCGTGCCCGACCGCTGACATGCATGACCGCACTGTCATGGGCCCGTGGTGAATGCACAGCTCTATCGGGGGGTAATTTGGTGCTGCCATCCGCCATCAGCCAGCCACCTCCACCAGCCGTGGATCGAGCACGCTGACCGGCTCGCCGCAGCCTTCATGCTGCAGCAACAGACGGCGCAGGAGATTGCCTGCCGCCTGCAGGCGATAGGCCGATGATCCGCGCAGATCGCTGAGCGGCGCGAAATCCTCGCCCAGTGCCGCAATCGCTGCATCCACCGCGGTCTGATCAAACGGCTTATCGGAAAGCACTGCCTCCGCCTTCTCCGCCCGTGCCGGGATACCGGCCATGCCACCGAAGGCGAGCCGCGCATCACGCACCACATCGCCGTCAAAATGTAAGGCAATGGCAGCGCAGACAGCCGAAATATCGCTGTCGAAGCGTTTGGACAGCTTGGTGATCGCGATCCGGCTGTTCGGGTCCGGGCGCGGAATGCGCACGCTCTCGACAAACTCGCCGGGCACCCGGTCCTGCCTGCCATAGGTGATGAAGAAATCTTCCAGCGGCATGGTGCGGTGCCGGTCGCCATGGCGCAGGGTCAGTTCCGCGCCGAGGGCGATCAGGGCGGGCGGCATGTCGCCGATGGGGGAGCCATTGGCGATATTGCCGCCGATGGTACCGGCATTGCGCACCTGCAGGCCGCCGATGCGCCGCACCAGCTCACCCAGATCGGGGTGCAACCGGGCCAGCGCTGCATGGGCATCGCTGTAGCGAACCCCGGCACCGATCACCAGATTGTTGCGGTCTTCCCGGATCGTATTCAACTCGGCCACATCACCAATCCAGATCAGCGCCTCGGGCCGGTCGAGCTTCTTGGTCACCCAGAGGCCGATATCGGTGCCACCGGCAATCACCCGTGCGGTCGGATGCGCCACCAGCATATCCGCCAGTTGCTCAATCGACCGTGGGGTCAGCCAATGGCGATCCACACCGGTTTCGGGATCATGGCTATGAATGGTCAGCGGCTGCTCCCGCCGCAGTCCCTGTAACAGGGCAATGGTATCGCCGTCATCGCGGGCACTCACCGGCACCGCGTTACCGGCATCGAGGATCGGGCCATAACCGGTGCAGCGACACAGATTACCCGCGATCACATCACCAACCGGCTGGTCCTTGGTACCGCAGGCCTCAATGCTGCGGGCATAGAGCGACATGACAAAACCGGGGGTACAGAACCCGCATTGTGAGCCGTGATAATCCACCATGGCCTGCTGCACCGGATGCAGTACGTCATCCGCCGCAAGGCTCTCGACCGTCAGCAGGGCGCGGCCATCAAGCATGGGCAGGAACAGGATACAGGCATTGACCGCCCGCCAGTCGATCAGGTCATCGCCATTGAGCGTACCGACGAGCACGGTACAGGCGCCGCAATCACCCTCCGAACAGCCTTCCTTGGTACCGGTCCGGCCAAGCTTGTAGCGCAGATGATCGAGCAGGGTCGCCGTCGGATCACTGACCGCAACTTCCTGTATCGCGCCATCAAGAACAAACCGGACCGTGCCCATCAGCTCCCCCGATAGGTTGAGTAGCCGAAGGGCGAGACCAACAGCGGCACATGATAATGGCCACCGCTGTCGGCAATACCGAAATCAATGCCAACCACATCGATGAACGGCGGATCGGGCAAGTCGATGCCCTTGGAACGGAAATAGGCCGCGACCGAAAACTCGATCCGATAGGTGCCGGGTGCCATCGGTTGCAGACCGGGACAGCGCCCATCCTCATCGGTCAGACCGCTGAACAGGACGTCCGAACCCTGCAGCAGGCGCACCTGGATGCCGCTCGCGGGTGTGCCGTGAGTCAGGTCAAGCACATGGGTCGAGAGTGACGAGGTCATTCCGCAGCCTCCGATGGCGAGGCATTCCACTCGCTGACAAATTCCGGCTCGTCATAGGCGTAATAGCCTTCGAGAATGCTTGCCTTGTCATCTTCGAACAGCTGGTTGGCGATACCACCGGCAAGGCGCGGCAAGGCATATTTCAGCCCCGACAGCGCTGCCGCCGACAGGCCGTGGCTGATCAGTGCGGAATAGTTGAAACCGTAGAGACCATGCAGCTTGTCGGCATCGCTGTCTGCACGCGGCACGAACTCGAAACTGTCACTGACATAGGGGTGCTGGCTGATGACCGTATTGGCCACATCCGCCGGTGGCTCATAGATATCGGCCCAGCGGGCAATATCCCCGGCCACATCGCACAGTTCCGGGCGCAAGCCGGGATCGGTCACCAGACCGGTGGAGAGCACGAGGAAGTCGAAGTGATAGATGCCCTTTTCGGTCTTCACCTTGACCATGTCGCCATCCACCGACACCGCCTCCCAGCCACAGCCGAGATGCAGGTTGAAGCCGGGATAGGCCGCCGCACGCTCGAACATATCGTTGGTCGGCGGTTGGTTGCGATGGAAGAACGAGGCCATGAAAGCATATTTCTCGGCATCACTCATCACGGCATAGCGCGGGATCACGCCATTCTGCTCCATGAACCGGATCGGGTTCACCGTCGGCAGTTGCTTGCGGCGAACAAAGACATGCACTTCCGTAACGCCGCTTTCCAGCGCGTGATGGGCGTTGTCAAAGGCCGAGGCACCGGCACCGAGCACAGCAATCCGTTTGCCCTTCAGCCGCGTATAATCGATGTCTTCCGAGGTATGGGCGTAAAACTCTTTCGGCAGGTTATCGGCGATAAAGCCCGGCGTATGCCATTCGCCGCCGCCCTGAATACCGGTCGCCAGCACGACCTTGCGCGCCAGTACCGGCTCACCCTTGCTCAGATGCAGGCGGAACAGGCCACGCTTGACCGGCTCAACCCGCAGCAGCTTTGTCTCGTTGCGCATCGGCAGGTCGAGCACCTTGCGATACCAGCGCAGGTAATCCATCCAGATCTTGCGTGGGATCTTGTCGAGCTTGTCCCAGCCCTCGGCACCATGCTGCGCCTCCCACCATGCCCGGAAGGTCAGGCTCGGCACGCCGAGATCAATCGAGGTCAGATGCTTGGGCGTGCGCAGGGTCGCCATGCGGGCATAGGTATCCCACGGCCCTTCATAACCCGCCGGGTTCTCGTCCAGTATCAGCAGATTGGCGATACGCTCACGCCGGAGAGCGAAGGCAGCACCCATGCCGCTCTGGCCACCACCGACAATCACCGTGTCATAGACATGCGCGCCCTTATAGGTGTGCGGCTGCAGCCAGTCGGCGGCATCATGGTTCAGGCAGGCAAGGTCATGGGCGACCCGTTGTTCCAGTGCATCAAGGCCAATGGCGTGGGTCATGCAACTTCTCCCAGACGCAGGCGGACAATCTCACCGATCTGTTCGATGGCGGTGGCGATTTCCTGCTCGCGGTCGTTATTCAGGCGATCCATCATAGCTTTCAGGATACCAGCCTTATCGGTCAAACGAACACAGATGATGAAAGGAAAGCCGAAACGCTCACCATAGGCCGCGTTAAGCGCATGGAAACGCTCATACTCTTGCATTGTCAGCTTATCGAGACCGGCAGAGGCCTGTTCGGCGGTGGAGCTGTCGGTCAGGTCACCGGCAATCGCTGCCTTGCCCGCCAGTTCCGGGTGCGCACGGATCAGGGCCAGCTGCTGCTCCTCGTCCGCCTCATGCACAACGGTCATCAGCCCGGCATGCAGATCATCAAACGGGCGACGCGCGGCAGCGGCCTCGACAATCCATGGCGAATGCTCGAACAGAAAGCCATAGCGCGCAATAAAGGCGTCATCGGACAGGCTGTTCGGATCAATCGCGGACGTGGTGTTCTCGCTCATGAATGGCTGCCCTCCAGCGACACATGGGCGGAGACAACCTTCCAGCCATCGGGAAACCGCACCCAGCTCTGGCTCTGCCGTCCGCGACGGTCGGAACCTTCACGGAAGAACTCGGCATCAGCGGTGGCGAAATCGGGGCCATAGGCGGTGATCTCCACCCGACCGAGGCGACGTTGCGGCGAGCCGCCACGGCCCTTGCGGAATTCGCGGATTTCCTCGATGCCGTAGAGCACCTCACCGACACCATAGCGAACAGTGGTCGGTGCATCGTGGAACAGTTGGTCCATCGCTGCCACATCATCGGCCATCAGGGCCGCCTCATAGGCATCGAAAGCGGCGCGCACCTCGGCGACAATATCGGGGTCATTGATCTTCATGGCGCATGTACCTTGAGCCAGTGATCGGCAATGTCGATGCGCCGGGTTACCCAGGCATCGCCGCTGGCGATCACATGATCGAGGAACCGGGCCACCGCACGGGCACGCGCGGGTTTACCGGCAATGCGACCATGCAGACCGACCGACATCATCCGGCCACCCTCGGCCCGTAACTGGTCAAAGGTATCGCGCAGATAACGGAAGAACTGCTCGCCCTCGGTAAAGCCGTTGAGCGCCACCATCTTCATGTCATTGGCGTCAAGGGTATAGGGCACGATCAGCTGTGCCCGGCCATGTTTGCGGTCGTAATAGGGCAGATCATCGGCATAGCTGTCGGCGTCATAGGTAAAGCCACCCTCCTCGGCGACAATCCGTGCCGTATTGGGTGAGGTGCGGCCCTGATACCAGCCGAGCGGGCGACTGCCGGTCAGCTTGGTATGCAACTCGATGGCCTGTGCCACATGCTCACGCTCAACCGCCTCTGATACATACTGGTAATCAATCCAGCGCAGGCCGTGGGTGGCAATTTCCCAATCCGCCTTGAGCATGGCCTCAACCGCCGCCGGGTTCATCGCCATGGCATGAGCAACGCCAAAGACGGTTACCGGCAACTGCCGTTCAGTGAACAGGCGATGCAGACGCCAGAACCCGGCACGCGAACCATATTCATAGAGGCTCTCCATCGCCATGGCGCGCGCGCCCTCATGGCTCGGAGCCCCGACCATATCGGACAGAAACGCCTCCGATCCCTTGTCACCATTGAGGACGGTATTCTCGCCGCCCTCTTCGTAATTGATGACAAACTGCACGGCGACCCTGGCCCCGTTCGGCCATTGCGGGTCGGGCGGATTGGCACCATAGCCAACCAGATCGCGGGGCTGCATCTCGCTCATTGGTCATAGACCTCAAGCGCGGCCTCGACCGCAGCACCGGCGGGGGCCACAAAACCTTCTGCACGCAGCACAGCCTCAAGCGCGCCGAGGGTAATCAGCACCTTATGTTTCATGGCGTTATAGCCCATGGCACCGATCCGCCATATCTTGCCCTGCAGCGGGCCAAAGGCGGTGCCGATCTCGATCTCGAAATCCTCACGCATCCGCTTGCGGGCCCGCTCGCCGTCAACGCTGTCGGGGATATAGATGCCGGTCACATTGGTCATGCGGGTGGCGTCGGTGCCGAACACTTCCAAGCCCAGTGCACGGGCACCGGCGGTAACCGCGGCACCGGCCTTCACATGGCGGTCAAAGCGGGCCTCAAGCCCCTCGCCCAGCACCACACGGGCACATTCACGCGCACAGTAGAGCATGCTCGTCGCCTCGGTATGGTGGTTGAGGCGCTTTTCCGACCAGTAATCCATGACCATGGCGAGATCGAAATAGTTGGAACCGATGCGGGTACCGCTGCCGTCGCTGATGTCATCGCGGACAATGCCCTTCTCCACATGGCGGCGGGAAAAGATGTACTCCGCCGCCCGGTCGGAAACCGTGATCGGCGAGGAACCGGACGGTCCGCCGAGGCACTTCTGCAAACCGCCGGTCACCACATCGATACCCCAGCGGTCAGAAGCGATTTCCATACCGCCAATCGTCGCCGTCGCGTCGACATAAGAATAGGCACCGGCAGCGCGACACAGCTCACCGAGACCATCCAGCGGCTGGGCCATGGTGGTCGACGTATCGCCATGCACCGAGGCGACAACCTTCGGGCCGTGACGCTCGATCGCTTCCTTGATTGCCGCCATGGGCACCGTCTCACCCCAGGGGGCATCGACGGTCACGATCTTCGCCCCGATCCGCTCCAGGATTTCGGTCAGCAGCAGGCCAAAACGACCGAAATTCACCACCAGCACGGTATCGCCAGGTGCGGCGAGCGACACCAGCGCTGCCTCGATCCCGGCACGCGCGGTACCATCGACCAGAAACGTCCAACGGTTCTCCGTCCCGAAAATCGGGCGATAGAGCGCCATCGTCTGGTTCATGTATTCGGTCATTTCCGGGTCGAACTGTCCGAGCAGGTCGGCGGACATGGCGCGCAGGACGCGCGGGTGGGCATTCACCGGACCGGGCCCCATCAGCAGGCGCTGCGGGGGATCGATCTCGCCAAAATAATCAGGCTTCAAGGGTTTCTCCGTTGGCGGATTGTTGTTGCTTCATGCCTGCCGTCATTGGACTTGCTGCAAGCTGGTCAATGAAGCCCAGCATGACGTTGAATGCAACATCAACATCGGCCTGCTCCACATGCTCCGCCGGATTGTGGCTGATACCGTCGCGGCAACGCACGAACAGCATGGCCACCGGACAGAAATCACCGAAGCTCATGGCATCATGCCCGGCACCGCTGACGAGGCGCATCGGCTGAACACCCACCTTGTCAATCGAACGGTCGAGCAGCGCCATCAGTTCAGGGTCACACGGACAGGGCATGATCTCCTGCAGCGGTGTCACCTCGAAGCTGACATTGCGCTTGGCGGCAATGATCTCGAACCGAGCCAGAATTTCGCTGGCGGCATCATCACGGGTCGGGGCATCACCCGCCCGAATGTCGACGGTAAATTCAACCTGACCCGGAATGACGTTGATCGCCCCCGGCGCCACCTGCAACACACCGACGGTCGAGACCAGATCATCCGGTCCGGCAACACCGACCTGCTCCACCGCCAGCACCGCATCTGCCGTGGCGGCAAGCGCATCACGGCGCAGGCTCATGGCGGTGGTGCCCGCATGACCGGCCTTGCCGGTCACAACCACACGGTAACGGCGCTGCCCGGCAAAGGCGGTGACGGTGCCCACCGGCAAATCCTTCGCCTCCAGCATCGGCCCCTGTTCTATATGCGCCTCGAGATAGGCCAGTATCTCCCCCTGTTCGCGGCGGGCGTCGAGGAAGTTTTCGGTACTCAGCCCGGATTTGATCAAGGCGTCGGACAGGCTGACCCCATCGGTATCGGCCTGATCGAGGTCACCGGCAGGCAGGGTACCGGCCACCGCCCGGCTGCACAGCATCGAGGCCGGGAAACGCGAACCTTCCTCATCACCGAAAGCAATTACCTCAATGGCATAGGGCATGCGTTTGCCAGCGCGGTTGAGGGCATCAACGCATTCGATGCCGAGCATGACACCAAGCGGTCCGTCATAGCGTCCGGCATCGCGGACACTGTCGAGATGCGAGCCGATCAGCAAGGCCGGGGAATCGGCAGTGCTGCCCTCATAGCGACCGATCAGATTTCCGGCAGGGTCGATACGGGTTGCCATGCCGGCTTCCGCCATCCATTTCGCAACCTGTTTCACCGTGCAGTGATAGCCCGGCGACAGAAACGAGCGGAACAGCAGGTCCTCCTCGTCGCTATAGGGTTTTCCGCCGAGAAAATCACAGCGCGCTACCGCGCGTTTGCCGGAAGGTTTCTGATCTACCATGCTGCCACCATGCCATCGCTTCTTGGATCGTTAGCGCCCTCCAATCGACCATCGCCATGCCGGACAATCGCCCCGGCATGGCCCATGGTCGCGGTAAAGGCGTCCATCAATTCGACCGCGTGCCCTGCCTGTTTCAGAGACTGAACCAGGTCAGAGGCAAAACGGTCCTCGAGTTTCAGGGAAGTACTTTCCTCGCCCCATGTGCGGCCAAGCAGCCAGCGCGGGGCGGTTATTGATTGCTGCAGGCCCATGCCGAACCGGGCATAACGGGTGAACAGCGCCGCCTGCGTCTGCGGCTGGCCCTCACCGCCCATGGTGCCATAAGCCATGGTGCGGCCATCGGCGAACCGGGCCAGCGCCGGGTTCAGCGTATGGAACGGCTTGCGACCGGGCTTGAGCGCATTCCAGCCGCCTTCGGTCAGGCGGAAGCTGCTGCCCCGGTTCTGCCAGGTGATACCAGTTTTCGGCAGCACGATGCCGGAGCCGAATTCAAAATAGGTGCTCTGGATTACGCTGACCACGCGGCCATCGCTATCGGCGGCACCGAACCATGTGGTGTCACCGGCGCTCGGTGGCTGCGGCCATGGCAGTGCCGTCGCCATGTCGATCTTCCCGGCCATGGCGTCAAGCGCAGAAGCATCATCGAGCAGCGCCTGCGGATCGCTGTTCATCCATGCCGGATCACCCACATGGGCATCGCGGTATAGAAAGGCCTGTTTGGTCGCTTCCACGAGGCCGTGGATATACTCAAACCCCTCACCCTCGGTCACGCCGAGGCGGTCGAACAGCGCCAGGATCAGCAGCGAGGCGACACCCTGCGTCGGCGGGGTCATGTTGTAGAGCTGGATATCGTCGAGCGAGACCGTCAGCGGTGTCGGGCGCGTGACCTCATGGGCCGCCAGATCATCCGCTGAAACCGGACTGCCCAGCGCCGCCAGATCCTCGGCAATCCGGGCCGCCAGATCACCGCGATAGAAACAGTCGGTGCCCTCGGCTGCAATCGTGGCGAGGGTTTCACCAAGCACCGGCTGTTTCAGGATATCGCCTTCGGCCAGCGGTTTGCCGTCCGGCTCGAAAGTATCGGCATAGGCACCGGGTTGAACGCGCAGTTCCGGGCCTTTGCTCGCCGCAATCTCGGCACCGCCCTTGGTTACCGCCACACCATGTTCGGCATGGTGGATGGCATCACGCAGCAGGCGCGACAGCGGCAGCATACCCGGAATGGTGTCGAGGGCGGCCTGCCATCCAGCAACCGTGCCCGCAACGGTATTCGCGGCCAGCGGTCCACGCATCGGGATTGCGTCATGGCCCTGATAATCATCAAGCGAGAGTGTCGCCGCCGAGCGTCCGCAGGCATCGACCCCATGCACCGTGCCATCGGGTTCGGCAATCAGCCAGAACCCGTCACCGCCAATCCCGGTCATATGGGGATAGACGACGGCAAGCGTCGCCGCGATGGCAACGGCAGCCTCAACGGCATTGCCACCATCCTTCAGGACGTCGCAACCGGCCTGTGCGGCCAGATGATGTGGTGCAGTGGTCATGCCCCGAAGGGCGCTTACGCTATGCAGCATTGGTGTTCTCTCTCGGCATTATTGCTTGTCTGATGCTTCAGATAGCAGCGGTGCGAGAGTTCAGCCGAATGTGCAATGCCGGTGTGATCCGGCCTGCGTGATGACCGTCGCGGCATGTCGCGCAGGACACAACGGCGCCAGCGCATTGCGGCGCGTCGCTCTTGCCGTATCGGTCGTTGAACATGGCAGTAACCCTTTAAATCAAAAGGGGTCTTTCCTCCTGCCTTGGTGCCATCTTGTGTGGCTTGAGGGCACTCTATCATGTCAGCTAGACAGTGCGAATAGGCTGGCAGCGGTTATTTCGCAAAAACCCTGTCTCTGCCCTACTCCCCAGTCGCGCCTGCGGACGGCGCGGAATAGCCGATAATGCCTGCCGCCTCGAGTGCCGTGGCAAAGGCAAGCAATGCCCCCTCACGCCCCGGCGCACCGACCAGCTGCAGCCCCAACGGCAAGTCGCCCGGTCGTTTGAGCGGTACTGCCAGCACCGGCAGACCGATTAAGCTGAGCGGCTGGGTATAGAGGCCGAGATTGGCGCGCGCTGGCACCATCTTGCCATCAACCGGCATTACCGGATCATTGATCAGTGGCGAGACACAGCCGACCGAGGGCGCAACCAGCACGTCATAATGGTCGAACAGCTTGTCAGCCTCGGCCCGGAACCATTCCCGGAACCGCTGGGCGCGGAAATAGGTCGAGGCAGGCAGCATCGCCCCGGCAATCAGCCGGTCGCGGGTGGCCGGATCAAAATCCATGACCCGCGAACGCAGATCATCGAGATGGCGCTCGCCACCCTCGGCGGCGGTCATCAGAAACGCCGCCGACCGGGCCACATCCACATGGGGCAACTCAACCGTCGGGGCATTGCCGAAACGCTCGCAAATACCCTTGATCGCCTCATCCAGCTCCGGAGCCAGATTACTGGCGAACCAGCCACCGAGCCGGGCAATTTTGTGATCGCCCCTCGGTGCGGTATCGCCGAGCGGTTGTTGCAGCAGAATGCGCCAGACCAGTTCCAGATCGGTCAGTGAGGTGGTGAACGGCCCGATGTCGTCAAAGCTGTCGACAAAGGGAAACACCCCTTCCATTGGCAGGCTGCCATGGGCGGGTTTGAGGCCATAGACACCGCAGAGCGCCGAGGGCACGCGGATCGACCCGTTGGTGTCGGAACCGAGGGTGAGCGGCAACATGCCATCGGCCACAGCCGCCGCCGAGCCACCGGATGAGCCACCGGCAAGGCGCGCCGTATCATGGGGATTTTTGGTCGTCCCCCAGCAGTCATTCACCGTGACGAAGCCATAGGCGTATTCGTCCATATTGAGGGTCGCGACCAGAATGGCCCCGGCAGCCTTGAGCCGTCGCACGGCCTCGGCATCACGGATCGCGGGCGGTGCATCCTTGCGCATCGCGGCCCCGGCGGTGGTCGGTATGCCCTCAACATCAAACAGGTCCTTGACCCCGAACGGCACCCCGGCGAGCGGTCCGGGGTCCTCGCCCTGCGCAATCATGGCATCGAGCGCTTGCGCATCGGCCAGCGCCTCATCCTCAAGCAGCCGGGTCACCGCGCCGATACGGCGGTCACGTTCTTTCAGCCGGTCGATCGCCTCGGTAACAACAGCTAAAGCCGTCATTTTTTTACTCGCGACCTCACCAACAATTTTGACCAGTTGGTTCAAACGACACCCCCTGATAAAATCAGATCAAAATGCCTCATATCAGGAACACCCCTCCCCAACTGGTGTTGCAAGGGAAAAATTAGCTTTTTTTAGCAAATAAAGCAGGTTAATTTCGAACATGTGAGATTAGCCAAGCACCTACACTCCCTAATCATCAAGAAAAATATTCTGACCTTTTCATCACTGCACATGTAGCAATCACGCATGATGACAGAGATTAAGAATGCGGATCTTTTTATGAAGAACATCCTTGTTGCCACTGATTTATCCATTCGTTCCGAGCGTGCGGTTCGGCGCGCATTTGCTATTGCAGAATCCTGTTCATGCGAAGTCACAGTAACCTGCGTTATTGATGATGAGCTACCAACTGGCGTGGCGAAAACACTCGCTGCCGATGCACGACAGGAAATAGAAGCCCTATGTACATCAATTACGGAAAAATCAGTTGATATAAGGGTAGTTATCGGCGACCCGGTACAAGACATAGTATCGCTTTCAGAAAAGCTTGATGTCGATCTGATTATTCTTGGCGTACATAAGAAACGCGCGTTCTGGGATATGTTCAGCGGCACAACCATGGAGCGCATAGTACGCGCCACCAATAGGGCCGTTCTATTGTCTAGCGAAGTAGTGGCCAATGGCTATAAAAATGTGCTTTGCGGCATTGATCTTTCGCCCGCTTGTGAGGCAGCAGCAAATATATCCATGACAGTTGCACCAGAAGCCAAATTGTATGGTTTCCACGCAATGCACGTTCCCTATATCGGGCTTTTTGGACCGGACAAGTCGGCTAAAACTCTTGAACCGTTTATTGAGACAGCAAACAAACGCCTTCATGACTGGTGGCAGAACGCCGATTTACCAACTGGTCTTGAAAAGCCAGAGCCCATGCCAATGAGTGTCACTGAATCTCTTGCCATAAAACTCAAAGAGATCAAGCCAGACCTTATCGCTATTGGTGCACACGGACGGTCATTAGTGTCACCAACCTTGCTCGGCAGCTTTACAGAAATGCTGATCCGTACACCGCCATGTGATTTGCTGCTGGTGCGCCGCTAATCGCTGCTGGTCATCAGTCGCCCTCTCCCGGCAGATCGAAACCGCGCAGAATATCCCGGTGAGTATTGAGCAGGTCTAGATTGGCCGTTACCCCCGGTACGCACTCATCGGGCAGGGTCATATCGAGCAGCCGCTCGGCCAGCTTGCGGGTCAGCGCTTCCGGCCCGGAATCAGTTGAATTGGGATCAGAGGGATTGTCAGAACTCATGGAAATCAGTCGGAAATACGAAACGGGACAGTCTTGAAACACCGCAACCAGTAATACGCCGTTTCGCCCTATTGGCAAACAAACAGCCGCAAAATCGCTGCTCGACCTGACCGAATTTGATGCTAAGTACTATGGCATCACACAGATTTCACAAACTTCAGAAGATTTTTATGGCAGGTATTGATCTCGGCCTTATCGGCAATTGCAGCATCAGCGCGCTCATTGATCCGCGCGGCGAAATCAAATGGTGCTGTCTGCCCCGTTTTGATGGCGACCCGGTATTCCACTCACTGCTCGGCAGCCCCGCCGACCGACCGGATCAGGGCGGTTTCGTAATTGAGCTGGAAGGCCAGACCGCAGCCCGTCAGCGCTATATCCCGAATACGGCGATCATCGAAACCGTGCTGGAAAGCGATGCCGGCAGTATCGAAATCCGCGACTTCGCCCCCCGGTTCAGAAGTCGCCAGCGCATCTTCCGGCCACAGATGCTGGTCCGGCGTATCCGTACCCTCTCCGGCAGTCCACGGATCGCGATCAAGCTGCGCCCCGGTTACAACCATGGACGCGGCACCCCGGACACCACCCAGGGTTCGAACCATATCCGCTATGTCGGTGGCAAGCAGGTGCAGCGCCTGACCGCCAACGCGCCGCTGGACTACATCATGCAGGAAACCCCGTTCCTGCTCGATTACCCGGTCGACCTGATCTTCGGACCCGATGAGACCCTGCCCTCGGGCATTGAGACCACGGCCAATGAATATGAGAGCCGCACCGCCGATTACTGGCGCGACTGGGTCAACTCCCTCGCCCTGCCCTTCGAATGGCAGGATGCGGTGATCCGGGCGGCGATCACGCTCAAGCTCTGCGCCTATGAATCCACCGGCGCGATTGTCGCCGCCATGACCACCAGTATCCCGGAAGCGCCGGGATCGGAACGCAACTGGGATTACCGTTTCTGCTGGGTCCGGGATGCATTCTTTGTGGTCCGGGCGCTGAACAGCCTCGCCGCGCTCAAGACCATGGAGGATTATGTCCAGTGGCTGATGAATATCATCGCCCAGACCGGTGGCGGCCATATCCAGCCGGTCTATGGCATCGGGCTGGAGGCAAACATCACCGAATGGATCGTTGAGGAACTGCCCGGTTTCGAGGGCAATGGCCCGGTGCGCATCGGCAATCAGGCCCATGAGCATTTCCAGTTCGACACCTATGGCAACATCATCCTCGGTGCCTCGCAGGCGTTTTTCGACAAACGTATTTTCCGCGCCATCGGTCAGGCCGAGTTCGAGCGTCTGGAAGGCCTCGGCGAGCAGTCATGGAAGCTCCATGACCAGCCCGATGCCGGTATCTGGGAACTCCGCACCCGCGCCCGCATCCATACCTCGTCCAGCGTCATGTGCTGGGCCGCCTGTGACCGGCTGGCGAAGATCGCTGCCCATATCGGCCTGCCCGACCGCGGCCGGTTCTGGCGTGAACGGGCCGATATCATCCGGGAAAAGGTGCTGACACAAGCATGGTCCGATGAGAAACAGGCCTTCGTCGAGAGCTTCGGCGGCCAGTTTCTCGATGCCAGCGTACTGCTGATGAGCGAGGTCGGCTTTATCGACCCGAAAGACCCGCGCTTTGTCTCCACCGTTGAGGCACTGGACAAGGATCTGGGGCGCGGCTCGTTCATGATGCGCTATCAGGAAGCCGATGATTTCGGTGAGCCGGAAACCGCCTTCAACATCTGTGCCTTCTGGCGGCTCGATGCGCTCGCCAAGATCGGTCGGATGGATGAGGCGCGGGCGATTTTCGAAGACCTGCTCGCCGCCCGGAACAGCCTCGGCCTGATGTCTGAGGATACCGATTTCAAGACCGGTGCCGCCTGGGGCAACTTCCCGCAGACCTATTCCATGGTCGGCATCATCAACGGTGCCATGCGCCTGTCGAAGCCATGGGACAGCGTGGTCTGATCCCCCCCTTACGTTGCGCATTTTGCCGCCCTGACCGCTCAATGATTGCGCGCGGTCTGAACATGCAGTATCGCCTGCAGATCATTCCGGCACACCCGCCATATCAGGGATCAACCCGCAGCCCATGACCGGACGCATCGCCGTCATCCTTCTGACCATTCTCAGCCTGCTTGTCGGCGGGCTGATCCCGGTCGGCTTCATGCCTGCGCTGTCGGATGATGGCGCGGTGCTGGAGATGGTCATCTGTACCGCCACCGGCACCAAAACGGTCTATGTGCCCGCCGCCGACTACGAGGCAGCCGACACGCCGGACGCACCTGACGGTGATGGCGATAACAACGATGACGGACAGCACAACGTCTGCGCCTATGCCGGTACCGTGCTGGCACAGGTTGCAAAGCCAACAACGATTGCGCTGACGGCTCTGCCGGTCGAGAGCCGGACATGGTTCCTCGATCACCAGACAACGCTGGCGCGGCTCCACGCCCTGCCACCGCCATCGCGCGGGCCACCGGCAACAGAACCAGCCCCGGTTCATATCGCCGTTCTGCCCGTTCCCCATAGCGCTGCTGCCTAAGGCCTGCCTTATCCGATGTGCCAAGTGACCGGGCCACGGCCCGTCTTCACATGCATATCAGGATATTTCCATGGATACCCAAACCCCGCTTGCCGCGTCCGACAGTGACGCCGAGGCAGCACGCGCCAATGCGTTCTACCGCGCCGCCTGGCGCTGGCATTTCTATGCCGGACTTTACGTCATTCCCTTCCTCATCATGCTGGCAATTACCGGCACGCTGATCATGTGGAGCAGCGTGCTCTATGGTCGTGACGGTGAGGGCACCGCCGTCGTGCCGCAGGAACAGACCCTGCCGGTTTCGGTACAGGCCGATGCGGCGCTGGCAACCGTGACCGATGGCACCGTCAAACAATACATCGCGCCCAAGGCCGACAACCTCGCCGCCATCTTCCGCGTCGATGAGGGCAGCGATGCCTATATGGTCGCGGTCGATCCATACACCGCTGAGGTGGTCGGGACCATGAAGCGGCGGGAGAGCTGGTACGAGTTCTTCCGCGAAATTCACGGCTCGCTGCTGATCGGTGTTACCGGCGACCGGATGATAGAGATTGCCGCATCTCTGGCCATGGTGCTGATCGCCACCGGTCTCTATCTCTGGTGGCCGCGCGGGACCGGCATCCTGCAATCACTGGTGCCAAATCTGGCGGCACGCGGTCGGGCACTCTGGAAATCCCTGCATGTCACCATCGGTGTCTGGATTTCACTGACCCTTGTGATCTTCCTGATTACCGGTCTGTCATGGGCCGGCATCTGGGGCAGCAAATTCGTACAGGCCTGGAGCACCTTCCCGGCGGCGAAATGGGACAATGTCCCGCTGTCCGATGTGAACCATGCGAGCCTCAACCACGGCGTGATCCATGAGGTGCCATGGGCGCTGGAACAGACCCCGATGCCCGCATCCGGCTCTGATGCCGGGGCAACCGGCCTGCCAGAGGGTACGCCGGTCACCCTCGACAATATTATCGCCCTCGCCCGGCAGATCGGTTTTGACCAGCGCTTCCAACTGCACTTCCCGCGCGGTGAAACCGGTGTCTGGACCATCGCCCGGGATTCCATGAGCAATGACAGCGACGATCCACTCTCGGACCGCACCGTTCATATCGACCGCTATACCGGCAATATTCTGGCCGATGTAAAATTTGCCGATTACTCGGTCTATGGTCAGGGCATGGCCGTGGGTGTTGCCCTGCATGTGGGCTTCATGGGGCTCTGGAACCTGATCTTCAACACGCTGTTCTGCCTGATGTTGGTGTTTGTCTGTGTCAGTGGCGTGGTCATGTGGTGGCTGCGTCGCCCGGCCCGTGCGGGTCGTCTGGTCGCCCCGCCGCTGCCGCGCAACATGCCACTCTGGCAAGGTGCAGTGCTGATCGGTCTGGCCCTGTCCCTCGCCTTCCCGCTCGCCGGGGTGACCCTGATCACGGTACTGGCGCTTGATCTCCTGATCCTGTCTCGCATCCCGGTATTGAAACGGGCATTATCATAACGCGACCAACACCAGAGCAGACCGTCTTTTACTCGATCGTGGTCTGCTCTGGTGCATATAACGCTTGCATCACAGCGGTCATACACATTTATATAACAGGATATATAACTGGGTATGGGCATGTCGGTATGGAAGACACTCTCAAGGAACTTGGGCACCTTGTTCTGGGCAGCCGATTGAAGCGCCTGGCGGAAAGATTGCAGACAGATACTCAGGCTTATCTATCCCAACGGGGCATAACAATTCCTGCAGCACAATTGCCGGTACTGTCGGTACTTGACCGCATGGGCCCGCTCAATATCGGTGACATTGCCGAGGCCCTTGGCATGGCCCAGCCCGGCATCACCCGATCGGTCAGCAAGCTCGAGGCCAGCGGCTATCTGCACTCGGAACCCGACACACGGGATCGGCGGATCCGAATGGTCCGGCTCTCCGCAAAGGGTCAGGACATGATGACAAATGCCACACAGCAAATATGGCCGAATATCGAAGCTGCAGTTGCAGAAGCCTGCCAGAACCTGTCCGGCTCATTGCTTGAGCAGATATCCACGCTCGAAACAGCGCTGGATGCAGCATCAATTGCAACCCGTGCCAGCGCTCATCAATCAGGGGACATTGATCATGCAGCACTCTGAACGCGATACAGTCGATCTGACGTCACTTGACCGACCGGTCTGGTCAACGCTCAACAACCATCATAAGAACTCGGCGATCGGCAACGATCTGGCACGGCGCTTTATGCCGGACGTCAACCTGTTTGCTTGCGCTCGCGATGACAGCGAAGCTGCGATTGCTGCACTGGATACGATCATCAAGCAGCGCGAGAAAGTGTACTTTCTGCAGGCCGATCCGGTGAAACTGCCGCCCGAACTGACAGTGGAAATGGCAGCACTCTGCGTGCAAATGGTTCTGCAAAAGCCCATATCGACGCCAGATGACGCTGCTGAATTTCACCTACTTGGCGATGATGATGTACCAGAGATGCTGGAACTGACGGCACTGACCAATCCGGGACCATTCCAACCCCGAACCCATACCATGGGCAATTATTATGGCATCAGGATCAATGGTCGCCTTGCAGCAATGGCGGGGGAGAGGATGCGCTTTCCGGGTTTTACCGAAGTCAGCGCCGTCTGCGCACACCCCGATTTCCGAGGGCAGGGCTTTGCCCGACGACTATCGGCGCATGTGGCAGCGGGCATTCAGGCGCGTGGCGACATACCGTTTCTCCACGCATGGGAAACCAACACGGCGGCGCGCAGTCTCTATCAATCACTGGGTTTTGAATTACGCCACGAGATGCATGCAGCGGTCGTAACCAAACCCTGATCGACCAGCCTTACAGTGCCTTTTTGAGGGCGACGATCGGGTCTTCGCGGGTCAGGCGGGCCTCTGCGCCGTCGGTCGCCGCGATCACCCGGCTGACCGCATCATCGCTGTACAGCTTGTCGAACACCTTGCCGGCCTCGACCGCCAGTGCCTGCCGGAACCGGTCATGCTGACGCCGCCATTCCGGGTTCTCCCGGTGCTCCTGAACCGGGAAGTGGGATTCCGTCAGTCCTATTTGCAGGACTGCCTCACGGAACTTGCCGGTACCGATGCTGTCCGGGGTCTTTGACAGGCTTTCCAGTTGCCGCTCGGCATTTCTCAGGAAGCTGCGCTGGTCACTGTCCAGCGCCTTGCCCTCACGCCGCAGCATGGTGCGAATGTCCTTTGCGTAGCGCGCTGCCTTTGCACTGGCCCAGCTGCCGGGCATGCCGGTGAGGTCGAAATCCTTCACACCGGTCGCAAGACCAATCACTTCAAGGGTCAGGGTTTCACTGTCGGTTTTGCGCAAAAACTTGGTGAACATGGGATCATTCTTTCGTCAGGAATGGAGCAATAAGAGGAGAGACACTCAGCCGTTCAGCTTGATCTGCAGCTCAACCTTCGGTTCCTTGCGGCTGAGATCATCAAGCGCCTGCATTCTGGCATCCCTGATCCGCTGGTCAGCCTCGCGGCTGAAGTGGCGCTCGAAAACAGCTTCCGCCTCGGGCTTCATGCTGCCCTGAAATGCCTGCAGCTTGCGCAGCCATTCCGGGTTTGCCCGCCGCAGACGGACCAGCGGGTCGGTACCATGTTCCGGATTTTTCAGGCGAATATCCTCGCCGATACTGCTCGGGATCGACGCAAGCGAACGCAACCCGTATTTCGACATTTCAAGGAAGCGTTTGATGTCAGGCTCGGTGGTATAGCCTTCCCGCTCCAGCGTTGTATCAATCTGACGCAACAGCTTGTCAGCCGCCCGGTTCGGATCACTGCCCCGGCGTTTCTCGGGATCGCCCAGTGAACGGGTACCGGCAATTACCCCCATGATCTCGACGGACAGGGTCTTGCTGCTTTTTTGCTTGAGGAACCGGGAGAACATTGTGGCCTCGATCCAGTGATGTGGCGTTATGACTGGACGCGCTGATACTCCTGTCGGAAAATCAGTTCAATATGAAAATGCGAATCATTCGCAATTATTTCTCAGGCAATATCAATTACCCCAGAAGGCAGCAGATCAGCGCACGGGCAATCAGCTGCTGACGGCTTCCTCATGTACCGCCTCGATATCAAAGGCGGCTTTGATCAGGGCCTTGGTGTAATCGGTCTGGGGGGCATCGAATATCTGGTCAACCGGGCCCTGCTCGACCACCTTGCCATCCTTCATCACGATGACCGAGTTGGACAGGGCGCGCACCACCTTCAGATCGTGGCTGATGAACAGGTAAGCGAGATCGTGTTTCGCCTGCAGGTCACGGAGCAGGTCGACAATCTGCGCCTGCACCGACATATCGAGCGCCGAGGTCGGCTCGTCGAGCACGACGAATTTCGGCTTCAGGATCATGGCGCGGGCGATGGAGATACGCTGGCGCTGACCACCGGAGAATTCATGCGGATAGCGGTGCCGGGTTTCGGGGTCGAGCCCGACCTCCTGCAGCACCTCGGCGATCATGCGGTCTTCCTCGGCCTTTGATCCGGCGAGTTTGTGCAGGCGCACGCCCTCGGCAATAATCTCCGACACCGACATGCGTGGCGATAGGCTGCCATAGGGGTCCTGAAACACCACCTGCATCTCACGCCGCAGCGGGCGGATTTCCGAACGGCTCAGCCCTTGAATATCCTTGCCCTGAAACCGGATTGCGCCCTCACTGTCGACCAGCCGGAGCAAGCCCTGACCCAATGTGGTCTTGCCCGAGCCGCTCTCGCCGACCACGCCGACGGTCTCACCCGGTCGCACAGAGACCGGAATGCCATCGACCGCCTTCACATGATCCACCGTGCGCTTGATCACGCCCTTGCGGATCGGGAAATAGACCTTGAGGTTATCGGCCGCCATGATCGGTGCGGCATCACCGTTGAAGGCCAGTGCCTGCCCCTTCGGTTCGGCATCGAGCAGCCGCTTGGTATAGGCATGCTGTGGCGCATCGAAGGTTTCCGGCAGCTTGCCCGCCTCAACAATCTCGCCCTGATTCATGACACAGACCCGATCCGCCACCTTGCGCACCACGCCGAGGTCATGGGTAATCAACAGGATCGCCATACCAAGGCGTGATTGCAGATCCTTCAGCAGGTTCAGCACCTGCGCCTGCACCGTCACATCGAGCGCGGTGGTCGGCTCATCGGCAATCAGCAGGTCTGGCTCATTGGCCAGCGCCATGGCGATCATCACCCGCTGACGTTGCCCGCCAGAAAGCTCGTGCGGATAGGCATTGAGGCGCTTGGTCAGGCGCGGCAGGCCGACCAGCTCCAGCAACTCGATCACCCGTGCCCGCGCCGCCGCCCGGCCCATGCCCTTGTGCACGAACAGCGCTTCGGAAATCTGTTTCTCGATCGTGTGGAGTGGGTTGAGCGAGGTCATCGGCTCCTGAAAGATCATGGAAATCTGGTTGCCACGCACCCCGCGCAGGGTCCGCTGCGGCGCGCCGATAATCTCTGTCCCGCGATACTTGATCGACCCACGCGGATGGCTGGCGACATTATAGGGCAGCAACTGCAGGACCGAGAGCGCGGTCACCGACTTGCCCGAACCGCTCTCGCCGACCAGCGCCAGCGTCTCGCCCGGGTAGATGTCGAAATCCACATCGCGCACGGCCTCGGTACCGCCGAAACTGACCGCGAGATCGCGAATGGACAGTAAGGGCTCGGCACTGCCGGTAGTGGCTTCCGGCTGGGTCAACACATCACTCATTGGGTTGCTATCTCCCCTGCCTGATTGGTTTGGGCCGGGTTGGATTTTGTCGCCTGTTGCTCGGCCAGTTTTTTGGCTTCCGGACCGACCTGTTTTGCCGGTGGTGGTGCGGCCTTGCGCTGATCGAAGGCATCGCGTACCGCCTCACCGACAAAGGTCAGCAGGATCAAAATGCTGGCCAGCGAACAGAAGGCTGAAAAGCCGAGCCATGGTGCCTGCAGGTTGTTCTTGCCCTGCGCCACCAATTCACCCAGCGACGGCGAGCCGGGCGGCAAACCGAAGCCGAGGAAATCGAGGCTGGTCAGGGCGGTAATGGCCCCGGACAGGATGAACGGCATGAAGGTAATGGTGGCGATCATCGCGTTGGGCAGCACATGGCGGATCATGATCACGCCATCGGTGACACCCAGCGCTCGTGCGGCCTTCACATGGTCGAAATTACGTGCCCGCAGGAACTCGGCGCGCACCACATCAATCAATGACAACCAAGCAAACAGCGCCATGGCCAGCAACAGGGTCCAGAAGCTGGGCGCCAGGAAGCTGGTCAGGATGATCAGCGCATAGAGGCTGGGCAGCGAGCGCCATATCTCGACGACCCGCTGGCCGATCAGATCGGTCAGCCCGCCGAAAAAGCCCATACAGGCACCAACCAGAATGCCGATGATCGACCCGATAATGGTCAGCGCCACACCGAACACCACCGACAGGCGGAAACCATAGATTACCCGCGCCATCACGTCCCGGCCCTGATCATCGGTGCCGAGCCAGTTTTCCGCCGTCGGTGCCGACGGCACCGAGCCTTCGATGTCGTAATTGATGGTGTCGTAGGAGAACCGGATCGGCGGCCAGATCATCCAGCCGTTCTCATTGATCAGATCGGCAATATAGGGATCGCGGTAATCCGCCTCGATCTCGAACTCACCACCGAAATCGGTCTCGGTATAAACCTTGAAAACCGGCATGTAGAAATGCCCGTCATGGCGGATCAGCAGCGGCTTGTCATTGGCTACAACCTCTGCCGACAGGGTCACGACGAACAGGATGGTGAAGATGATCGCCGACCAGTAGCCACGGCGGTTGGCCTTGAAATTATGCCAGCGCCGCCGGGCGATCGGGCTTTTGAAGATGCGGTCGGAAAGTGCCATAGCCGTGTCTTACCGCCCCTCAAAATCAATGCGCGGATCGACCAGCGTATAGGTCAGGTCACTGATCAGATGGATCACCAACCCCAGCAACGAGAAGAAATACAGCGTGGCAAACACAATCGGGTAATCCCGGTTCACAATCGCCTCGAAACCGAGCAGGCCTAGACCGTCGAGCGAGAAGATCACCTCGATCAGCAACGCGCCGGTAAACAGAATGCCGATAAAGGCACCGGGGAAACCGGCAATGACGATCAGCATGGCATTGCGGAATACGTGGCCGTAGAGCACACGCTTTTCCACCAGCCCCTTGGCCCGTGCGGTGGTGACATACTGCTTGCCGATCTCATCCAGAAACGAGTTCTTGGTCAGCATGGTCAGGCTGGCAAACCCGCCGATAACCAGTGCGACCAGCGGCAGGGTCATGTGCCAGGCATAATCCACCACCTTGCCCCAGAGGCTGAGTTCATCCCAGTTGGGCGAGGTCAGTCCCCTGAGCGGAAACAGATCGAAATACTGGCCACCGGCAAAGACGATGATCAGCAGGATCGCGAACAGGAAACTCGGGATCGCATAGCCGACAATGATGATGGCGCTGGACCAGACATCGAAGCGCGAGCCGTCCCGCACTGCCTTGGCGATACCGAGCGGAATGCAGACCAGATAGGTCAGCAGCGTGGTCCAGAGACCGAGCGAAATGGACACCGGCAGTTTCTCGATCACGAGGTCGACCACCTGCCGGTCGCGGAAGAAACTTTCGCCGAAATCAAACTGGGCATAGCGGCCCATCATCAACAGAAACCGCTCAACCGGTGGCTTGTCGAAGCCATATTCGCGTTCAAGCTGCTCGATCAGTTCCGGAGGTAGGCCACGGGCACCACGATAGAGCGAACCGCCCTCACCGCCACCACCGGTGCCGAGATCGGTTGTCGCCTCACCCGAGACCCGTGCCGTGGCACCAACATCAGTGCCTTCGAGCCGGGCAGCAAGTTGTTCGATCGGGCCACCGGGCAGGAACTGGGTCATGACAAAGCTGACCAGCATGATGCCCAGCAGGGTGATCGGGATCAGGGCCACACGGCGGATGATATAGTCGAGCATTAACCGTCAGACCTTCAGCGCTTCAGATCGGTCTGGATGCTAGCGGCCTTGTCGGCATCGATCCACCAGCGAGTCAACAGGCCCGGCGCACCATATCTCGGTTGTTTCTCCGGATGACCAAAACGGTTCCAATAAACCAGACGGAACGCCGGCAAATGCCAGGCCGGGATATTGTACTGATTAGCCAGCAGCACCCGGTCGAGAGCACGGGTACGGGTAATCAGCGCCTGCCGGTCCGGCGCGGTGATAATCAGGTCGATCAGCTCATCAACCGCCGGGTTCTTAATGCCATTGACGTTGCGGCTGCCCTGATGGTCGGCCGCAGCGGTACCCCAGAATTCGAGCTGCTCATTGCCCGGTGACAGGGACTGACCAAACACGGTCGAGATCATGTCGAAATCGAAGTCATCAACCAACCGCTGATAGGTGGCGGTATCGACCACACGGATATTCAGATTGATGCCGACCCGCTCCAGCGTCTGTTTGTAGGCCAGCACGATCCGCTCAAAGGAAGGCGAGTTGATCAGCATCTCGAAACCGAGTTGCTTGCCGTCCTTGTCGAGCAGTTTGCCATCCTGCAGCGTATAGCCCGCCTGCTTGAGCAGGCTCAGTGCCTTGCGGGTCATGGAGCGATCACGCCCGGAACCGTCACTGACCGGCACCTTGTAAGGTTCGCTCAGAACGCTTGCCGGCACATAGTCGGGATACTTCTGCTGCAGCGGCGTCAGGATTTCCAGCTCCGCCTCGGACGGTGCCCCTTCTGCAGCCAGTTCCGAGTTCTCGAAATAGCTGTCGGTGCGGGTATAGCTGTCATAGAAGATGGTCTTGTTCATCCACTCGAAATCGAACAGCTCAATCAGAGCCTGGCGTACGCGGATGTCCTGAAATATCTGACGACGCAGGTTGAACGAGAAGGCCTGCATGCCCTGCGGCAAATCATGCTCGATCTGTTCCTTGAGCATATCACCGCGCTTGATCGCCGGAATGTCATAGGCGGTTGCCCAGTTGCGCGCGGTATTCTCCACCCGGAAATCCAGTGCCCCACCCTTGAATGCCTCAAGCTGGACATTGGCATCGCGGTAATAATCGATGTCGATGCGGTCGAAATTATACTGTCCCTTGAACACCGGCAGATCAGCTGCCCACCAGTCCTCGACCCGCTCAAGCGTCACCGAACGCGGGCTGTCGACCGTGGCCACACGATACGGGCCGCTGCCGAGCGGTGGCTCCAGCGTGGTATCGCCGAGATTACGGTCCTCAGCGGTCCAGTAATGTTTCGGCAGGATCGGCAGCTGGCCCATGATCAGGGGCAGCTCGCCATTACCTGCGCGCTTGAACTGGAACTTGACCCGGCGCTCGCTCTCTGCCGTCACCGTGTCCACATCGGCATAATAGCTGGCATAGATCGGGTGACCGACCTCGCGCAATGTGTTGAAGGTCCAGACCACATCCTCGGCGGTGATCGGCTCGCCATCATGCCAGACAGCCTCGGGCCGCAACTCGAAGGCAACCCACGAATAGTCTTCCGGATATTCGATGGTCCGGGCCAGACCGCCATATTGGGCGAAGACTTCATCCTCACCCCGCTCGGTCAGGGCCATATAGACAAAACCGGTATCGAGCAAACTGCTGATGCCCGCTGCCTGCCCCTTGATGATGAAGGGGTTGAGACTATCGAAACCACCGACCGCGCCGAGCTTCACCGTCCCGCCCTTGGGCGCATCGGGATTGACGTAATCGAAGTGATTGAAATCCGGGCCATAGGCCGGTGGCTCGCCCTTGGAAACGGCATGGCCGACATAGTTTTCCGCCAGTGCAGTCTGGGCTGTAAACAGCAGGATGGAAACAGTGGCCGAGAAACGTAATGCGCGGGACAGGGCTGGCAGCATGGGCGAAAACACAGTCATTCCATGAGAAAATCGGTTGATCGAACATCAACGCACAATGATTAACCTAGAATAGGGCGTGAACGCGGCAACGCCAATCAAACCCGATGATATATTTGGCATATGATCGGGATAACCGGGCAATAGCGACGGATTGGTCCACATTGTAGTGTGAAATGTGCGGCTTCCGGCTCTCAAAACCGGGAATCGGGCCGATCAGCCGCCGAGAATCGCCAGCGCCGCGCCATGGGCGGTGCGGTCGGCTGCCGCCAGAATACGGCCATCGCTTTCCATAGTCAGCGGATTGCCTGACCAGTCGGTAATCAACCCGCCAGCACCCTCGACAACCGGCACCAGTGCCATGAAGTCATGGGGATGCATGGATGCCTCGACCACCAGATCGAGGAAACCGGCAGCCAGCAGGCCGTAGTTCAGCGCATCACCACCATAGGAGGTAAGCTGCACCGCCTGGGTCAGGCGGTAGAACAGGGCAGCATCTGCGCCCTGAAACATCTCGTGGGATGTGGCCTTGAGGTGGGTTTTGTCGAGACTGCGACAGCGGCGGGTAACCGCCTTCTGGCCGTTGAACAGCGTGGTGCGCCCGGCAGCACCGAGCCAGCGGTCACCGGTAATCGGCTGATCAATCAGACCAAGCACCGGCTTGCCGTTATGCAGCAGGGAAATCAGGGTCGCGAAAGTTGGCAGACCGGAAATAAACGCCCGCGTACCGTCTATAGGATCGAGTACCCAGACCCATTCGGCATCGAGCCGCTCACTGCCATGCTCCTCGCCCCAGATACCGTCATTGGGCCGCTCGGCAGCAATCATGCCACGCAGCGCCGTTTCGATGGCACGGTCGGCCTGGGTTACCGGGCTGTTATCAGCCTTGTGATCAACCTGGGTACCGGTACGCCAGAACGGCTGAACCACATCACGCGCCCGTTCGGCCATATTTTCGGCCAGTGCTACCAAATGCGCGGGACAGACATCAATCGCAGTCATAAGCCATCATACCGGTGCCCGGAAAAGCACCTGAAACCTAGTGAACGGTACTCTTACTCGGTGGCGTCACGGACCGCATCAGCGGCACCGGTCACACCATCCTGAATTGCCTCATCCGCAGCACGGGCAGCATCCTTGATCGCCTCAAGCGCGGAATTGCCAGCCTCGGAAGCAGCCTCACCGGCCTCTTCCAGCGCTTCACCAGCGTCGGTTTCTTCACCGGCAGCCTCTTCAGGCTGAGCTTCTGCAGTCGCATCATCACCATCGGTTGCAGCCTCAGCGCTTTCCTCGCCACCTTCAGCAACCTGATCGTAGCCAAGGTCAGCTTTCTCGGCATCAATGCGGGCCTGATCAGGCAGTGGTGCCGGGCTGCCGCTCAGGGTGCGCAGATAGGCAATCAGATTGGCACGGTCCTCAGGATCCTTGAGGCCGATATAGTTCATCTTGGTACCGGCAACATAATCCTTCGGCTTATAGAAGAACTTGTTCAGTTCCTCATAGGTCCACTCACCACCGAATGAGGCCATGGCGCTGGAATAAGAATAGCTGTCGAGATGCGCCTTATGGGCATTGACGATGCCATAGAGGTTCGGACCAACCTTGTTGGCACCACCCTGCTCAAAGGTGTGGCAGGCGGCACAGGCACGGGTCAGACCTTCACCAGCGGCGGGATCGGCAGTTTCCAGCATGGCCAGAATCGGCTCAGGGCCAGTTGGGCCGGCATCGGCACTGGCCCGTTCAACACCTTCGATCTCGAGCGCGGATTCGTGCGGATGCTCCGGATGCACAATCTTGCGCGAAATAAAGCTCGCCATCATGGCGACGAGGCAGGCGGTCAGAACGGCCGCAAAAATCTTGTTAAACTCGATGCTGTTCATCGTAAAACCTGTAAGACGCGGGGTACGCGGAATGCTGGAATGCCTCTTGGCCAGCCGAACTTAGTCAGCGTTTTGCCGGTTGTCGATGGTCAAGAATGTCTCGGCTGGGCACCATCAAGCAAAACCGCCGCCATCAATCAAGCGTCAAAATCATTAACAGGGGATATATATCGCCGCATATGGCATGCCCGCGCATGTCGGATGGCCTGATGCCGGGCACGTTTTTTGACTGGCAAATCCGGTTTACTCGGTTCACATGCGAATACAAATCGAAACGCGACATATTCCAAGCTATAACAATTGCCATGTTTCCGTTTCATGAAGACACCCTGTTTCTTCTGAGTGCAGTCATTTTCACAGCGGGCATATCATTGCTAACGGCCATACGCGGGCGCTTGCGCACCCGATATCTGGTCCCGCTTTTTCTACTTGGCCTGCTATGGCCTTGGCCAATCGCCATCCATTTGGGACTGGATGGATATACGATGAATATCGCCTTTCATCTCGGTCTCTTGACGGCTGCCGCCCTGATGGCCGGCACAATATGGGGTGTGATCTCGCGCCATATATCAACCGGCATCGGAACCGCCTTGGTGGCTGTAATCCCGGCAATCGTTATCTCTGGAATTTTTCTGGAGCGACAGAGGGTGCCTGATACCGCCTGTTCTCAAAGAGCCCTAGTGCGCATAGGCGATCTGAACCTTGCCATACCGCGCGAGATCGGCTTCAGGTCGACAACAGCCGATGGCGCACCAGAACAGGCATGGGAAGGTTCTTACGGCAGCTGGGTCGGCAACAAACCGAAGGTCAAAACCCTGTGCGACGCTACTGATGGCGGACGAAAGGCCATTGATATCTCGCATATATGGCTGCCGTATAATTCATGGCGCAAGATGCAGCCGGTAACCTGCAAGGCAGTACCGGTCCCGGCTCATGCTGAAGCCTATTGTGCCGCTCTTGCACGAACAGAGCCGACGATCATCCAATTCTATGTGCGACCGGATGGTTTGCCGCGACCATCCTTGAGCTACTTTAATGAGGAAGTGATTTCGCAAGCAGTATCGGAAGGGCAACTCGAAGGCTATCGCTGCGGTGATCCCCTGCCAGCAACAGGCATCCGGTATTGTACCATCTGGATGAAGCTGACACCTGAGATACTGGCAGTTTCCGCAGCAAAACTGGTACGAATGACCACCCCGGAGGACGCGATAACCGATACCGCCTTCCTGTTGAACCTGATGATCCGGGACTTGAGCACCGATCAATCGGATGATCGACCATAAACTGATTAAATCCCATCAAACAAAAAGCGAGGGCAAGCGACGGTTTTCGGAAACCATTTACACCAATCCGGCGTTTTTCACAGGACGTGATGTAACAGCTTGCAGATGGAGCCCCCCGAATGCTGAGAGCCGTTGTTTATATTCCCAATCTGGAACATTTCTCCCTGGCCCAATCGATTATCGAGCGGTCGGATGATGTACATCCCTATTACTGCACCGATATAGACCAACTCGAAGGCATGATGCGATCGGTTGACTGCCATCTGCTGATGATCTTCATGCCCCGGAAAGTAGCCGATCTCGGCACCTCCATGAGCAAGGTATTCAAGTATGTCTATGCGTGGAATATCCCGGTCAGCATTGTCAGTTCGGCCGTAACGCTGAAACAGCTCAAAAAGCTGAGAAGCCTGAATATTGCTGATTTTGCCGTACTGCCGGTCCGCCCCGGCACTCTCAAAAAACGCATGGCACGCACCGCCAACCTCATCATGGGAGAACATCTGATGAATGGTGATGATTCCAATGGCGGGGTCGATGCCGACTATTACCTCAGCAGCATGCGCTATTCGGATATGCTCGCCCATGCGTGAATCGGGAAATCGGCACTAACTGATTAAATGACGTTGCGGTGCGACAGGGTGCTTGTCCCCGGCCCGAGGCAGGGTTAGACAATACTCCCCTTGATTTTGCGCCTATCCGGCGCAGCCCACCGCAACGTCATTGCCATCATGTCCAAACCTGCCTCCCAGCCTGATCAAACCATCGCATTTCAGGGTGCCCTCGGTGCCTATTCCGATCTGGCCTGCCGGCAGCGGTTTCCCGAGATGACCACCCTGCCCTGCCGGTCATTCGAGGATATGTTCAACGCGGTGACTTCAGGTCGCGCGCGGCTCGCCATGATCCCGATCGAGAACACGATTGCCGGACGGGTCGCAGATATTCACCGCCTGATCCCCGGCAGTGGTCTCAAGATTATTGGCGAACATTTCGCCCGTGTGCGGCACCAGCTGCTGGCCATGCCCGGCGTGAAGCCTGAGGACGTGAAGACCGTGCACAGCCACGTCCATGCCCTCGGTCAATGCGGCAAGATCATCGCCGAGCTGGGTGCAACCGCGGTTATCGAGGCTGACACCGCCGGATCGGCAGCCATGCTCGCGGAAGGCAAACAGCGCGACCGTGCGGTTATCGCCTCCAGCCTTGCCGCCGAGACCTATGGGCTGGAGATTATCGCCGCTGATATCGAGGACGCCGATCACAACACCACCCGTTTCGTGATCATGACCAAGGACGAGAATGTCGGTTCACTGCCCTCTGCCGACGACATGGTCGAGATCACGCCGAATATCGTCACCAGCTTTGTCTTCCGGGTCCGCAATATTCCGGCTGCGCTGTACAAGGCGCTGGGCGGTTTTGCCACCAATGGGGTCAACATGACCAAGCTGGAAAGCTACATGCTGAACGGCGATTTCGTCGCCACCCAGTTCTATGCCGACATCGAGGGGCACCCCGACGACCGGCTGGTGGCACTGGCGCTGGAAGAGCTGAATTTTTTTGCTGCCGAGCTGAACATCATGGGCGTTTATGAAGCCCATCCCTATCGCTACCAGAACCGAAGCGACTAGGCCTTCTTGAACAGCCAGTCATCGATCAGCCGCCGGGCGATCGAGCCGGGGCGCGACAGGGTGAAGGGTGCCGGGTTATCCTCATCATGGGCGTGCTGTCGTTCCAGCAGCCAGTCGCGCTCATACCAACCCGCATCAGCAATTTCGTTTGGATCAATGGTAATATCCGTGGTCTCGGCCTCAGCATAGAAACCGACCATGATTGAACCGGGAAACGGCCATGGCTGGGATGAGTGGTAGCGGATATTGCCGACCCGGACATTGACCTCTTCGTGAATTTCCCGGGCCACCGCATCCTCAAGGCTTTCGCCCGGTTCCACGAACCCGGCCAGCGTCGAATACATGCCCTCGGGGAAGTTCTTGCCCCGCCCGAGCAGGCAGCGGTCACCGTCACTGACCAGCATGATAACGGCAGGATCGGTGCGCGGGTGATGCAGGGTCGGCCCGTTCTCGGTACAGTTCGGATCAAGGCAGGCGCGGACGAATCCGGCCTCGCGCATGGCCGTTGGCCCACCACAGACACCGCAGAACTTATGCTGCCGATGCCATGCGGTCATGCCCTTGGCATAGGCGAGCAAGGCAGCCTCCGCGCCATCCATGATCGGCCCGGCCCGGCGCAGATCGACAAAGACGCCAAGATCACGCAAAGGGCCAAACGCTTCCGGGTCCGGTATCTGGGACAGGTCGATGGCAAAATAGGTTACGGCATCCACATCACCGACCTCGGCCAGACCTGACGCCTCACCGAGCAGGATCGGTGCGCTCGCAGCATATTCCGGCCACCACTCCACCTGCGGCGATATATAGACCGGGCTGGCCGCATCGCGGGCACCCTCCGGCATCCGTTCAACGAACACCTTGCCGCGCCAGACCGGAACCAACCGGGTCTTACCGGCATAAAGCCGCTTGGCATAAAACTGCTGGTCACGGCGCTTCACCGCCATCCGGTCCAGTGACGGATGACTGTACAGATTGTGCGGGCGCTGGTTGCTGAGGGTCATGGTCATGATGGCTTGTGCTTTATCAGAAACCGGACAGGCGGTCGACAAATCCGGGATCAATCTTCGGTTATTCAGGAAACCGGCGCTGTTTTTCAAAAAAACCGCATATTGCCTCTTGTCTTTACCGTGCTGAATCACTCTATTGAGGCATGGAAGGCTGGCGACGGGCGGTGCCCTCGCCAACCCGGTCAGGTCCGGAAGGAAGCAGCCGTAACGAGTTCGCTCCGGGTCGTCTGTCCAGTCTTCCACTTCTGCCTGTCATGTCCACGGACCCGATCAACCTCATGGATGCTGCATTCCCCGGCCTAGAACTGCCAGAAACCAGCAATCAGGCCGGGTACCGGGTTCTTGCACGCAAATACCGCCCACAGAGTTTCGACACCCTGATCGGTCAGGAAGCGCTGGTCCGCACCCTGCGTAACGCGATTGCCTCGGGTCGTATACACCACGGCTATATGCTGACCGGCGTGCGCGGTGTCGGCAAGACCACCACCGCGCGGCTGATCGCCCGTGCCCTCAACTATATCGGCCCCGATGGCAAGGGCGAGCCGACCGTCGGCCCCACCGATGACTGCCCGGTCTGCAAGGCGATTGCCGAGGGCCGCCATGTAGACGTGATCGAGATGGATGCGGCGTCGAATACCGGCGTCGATGACATGCGCGAAGTGATCGACAGCGCGCGCTATGCCCCGACCGAGGCACGGTACAAGGTCTACATCATCGATGAGGTTCACATGCTGTCGAAGAGCGCGTTCAACGCGCTCCTGAAGACGCTTGAGGAACCGCCACCGAGCGTTATTTTCATCTTCGCCACCACCGAAATCCGCAAGGTGCCGGTGACCGTGCTGTCGCGCTGTATGCGCTTTGATCTGCGTCGCGTCCCGGCGGAAATGCTGATCGACCACTTCAAGGGCATTGCGGAGCAGGAAAACGTCACCGTTGAACCGGAAGCCATGGCACTGGTTGCCCGTGCTGCCGATGGCTCGGTCCGTGACGGCCTCAGCCTGCTCGATCAGGCGATTGCCCTCGGTGATGGCAAGACGGTTACCGCCGAGGACGTGCGCGGTATGCTTGGCCTCGCTGACCGGCAACTGATTTTCGATCTGATCGAAGCAATCATCGAAGCCGATGCCGAGCGCGCGATTGCCACATATGGCACCCTGCATAATGCCGGGGCCGAGGCGACCACGGTTATTCAGGACCTGCTCGACCTGACCCATTTCATCACCCGCTGTGCGCTGGTCCCGACCGCTGCGAAGGGTGCTGATGTTCCGGAAGCAGAAGCCACCCGCGCCAGTGCGCTGGCAGGCAAGCTGGCAATGCCGGCACTGACCCGCATCTGGCAAATCCTGATGGCCGGGCTGAACGAGGTGCAACGGGCACCGCAGCCCCACATGGCTGCCGAGATG
Source organism: Micavibrio sp. TMED2 (assembly GCA_002168225.1). Lineage (NCBI taxonomy): Bacteria > Pseudomonadati > Bdellovibrionota > Bdellovibrionia > Bdellovibrionales > Pseudobdellovibrionaceae > Micavibrio > Micavibrio sp. TMED2. The sequence goes on along the minus strand of NHBH01000009.1, from coordinate 116,812 downwards.
GTCATTCTGCGCCTGTGCCATGCCGCCGGTCTGCCCGACCCGAGCGATCTGATCAAGAAACTGAAAGACAGCGAGGGTGCCAGCGGCGCCGCCAGCGGTGCCAGCGGCGCCGCCAGCGGTGGCAGCGCGCCGACCAGTGGCGGTCCAAGCGCCAACCAGAACTCGCGCCATGCGGCACAAGTATCGCCCGGCATGCCGACCCGCCCGACGCCATCCGTGGCCGCGACAAGCGGTAATGCCGCGCTGTCGGTTGTACCGCAACAGCCACGGCCAATGCCCCAGACGGCAGCGCCCCGAACCGCACCACAGACTGCACCACAGCCAGCCGCCCAACCGGCCGCCGCGATCGCACTGAATTCCTTTGAGGATGCGCTGGAAGTCGTCCGGCAGCAGAAAGAACTTACCCTCTTTGCCGAGCTGAAACTCGATGCCCGCGTAGTAAATTTCGAGCAGGGCCGGATCGAGCTGCAGGACGAAGTCGGCATTTCCCCGACACAGGGTTACAAGCTGTCACAGCTGCTGACCGAGGCAACCGGCACCCCATGGGTGATCGAACTGGTCAACAAGGCCGGTGCCGAACCGGTGCGCGAACAGGAAAAGCAACAGGAAGCCGCCGAGATCGAGGAGCTGTCCCGGCATCCGATCGTTGCCGCCATCCGTGCAGCCTTTCCCGATGTGAGCATGGTGATCGACAATCTCAACGAACCGGAGATAGCGGGTTTTTCTGCTGGCGAGAGTTTCAGCAGTGATATATCCGACGATGTACCATTCGACCCGGAAGACCCGGGCTTCAATGATGATGACCCCGAGTTCTGATAACCCGAACCAATAACCGTCCCCCAACCGACAAGCAGAAGATCATGAAAAACCTTCAGCAGATGATGAAGCAGGCCCAACAGGCCCAGGCCAAGATGGCCGAAATGCAAAAAGAGATGGAACAGATGGAAGTCGCCGGCGAGAGCGGTGGCGGTGCCGTCAAGGTCGTCCTGACCGGCAAGGGCGAGGCCCGCAAGATCGACATCGACAAATCCATCATTGATCCCGATGACAAGGAAATGCTTGAGGATCTGCTCGTCGCCGCCATCAATCAGGCGCGCGGCAAGGCCGAACAGGAAATGCAGACCCGGATGCAGGACTTCGCCAAACAGATGGGTCTGCCACCGGGCATGAACCTGCCGTTCTGATACCGTAAAGGCCGCTGGACATCATGGCCGCTGGTGCCCTTGAAAACCTGATCCTGATGCTGGGCCGTCTGCCCGGCATCGGCCCGCGTTCCGCACGGCGCGTGGCCCTTGCCATGCTGCAGCGGCGCGACAGCCTGATGCGGCCACTGGGTCAGGCGATCCTCAATGCGGCTGACGCCATCCGCGATTGCCAGATTTGCGGCAATCTCGATACCACCGATCCCTGCGCCATCTGCGCCGACACCGAGCGCACCAGAAGCCAGATTTGCGTCGTGGCCGGGGTTGCCGATCTCTGGGCGATTGAGCGGACCGGTGCATTCAAGGGCCGCTATGCCGTGCTCGGCGGCACGCTCTCGGCCATTGACGGGATCGGCCCGGAAGACCTCGGCATACCCAAGCTGATCGCCCGTGCCCATGATGCGGAGGTAACCGAGGTGATCCTTGGCCTCAACGCCACCGTCGACGCCCAGACCACCGGCCATTACATCGCCGAGCAACTGCATGATGCCAATGTCGAGGTCACCCGCCTCGCCCACGGCATCCCGGTTGGCGGCGAAATGGATTATCTTGATGACGGCACCTTGACGACCGCGCTCCGCGCCCGACGTCGACAGTGATCAGTCAGTGAGTACACCGAACAACCAGAGGCAGAGAGCCATGTCAGCCGATACCAGCTTCGACCATATCGACACCTGGGTTTTCGACCTCGACAACACGCTCTATTCCGCCCGTGATGGTGTCTTCGTTCAGGTACACAAGCGCATGGGCTCCTTCATCGCCGACCGCTTCGGGCTGGATGCCGATGCGGCACGGCAGTTGCAGCGCGACTATTTCCGCAAGCACGGCACCACCCTGCGCGGGCTGATGGTCGAGAAGGGCATCGATCCCCACGAGTATCTGAGCTTTGTCCACGATATCGACCTGAGCGTGATCGAGGAAGCAGCCTGGCTCAACGAGGCGTTGCACCAATTGCCGGGGCGCAAGGTGATCTATACCAACGCCACGACGCCCTATGCCGAGCGCATTCTGGAACGGCTGACCATCAACCATCATTTCGACGGCATCTTCGACATTATCGCCGCCGATTATGCCCCGAAACCCGCCGATCAAGCTTTTGACCGGTTTCTGAGCGACCACAAGGTTAACCCGGAGACCGCCTGTATGGTCGAGGACATGGTCGTCAACCTCAAACCGGCTGCGGCACGCGGCATGACAACGGTCTGGCTGCGCGAAAGCCATGAACACGCCCATCACCATACTTTGCCGGGCATGGAAGAGGTGCCGGATTACGTCGATTGCGTGATCGACGACCTCTCGGACTGGCTTGAAAGCCTGTTTCCCGCCGTCGCGGCAAAAGCGGGCACCGCTTCCGATTGACTTGTGCCGCCGGGCATCCCATGTTGCGCTCGCTAACGGGATTTCCCCGACCCTTCCCATACCCACACGCCCGACTGAAAAGCCGCACGCCATGAGTAAACTGCAGACAATAATCAACAACGCCTGGGACAAGCGCGATCAGGTCAATGCCGATACCACCGGCGAGGTCCGTCAGGCGGTAGAGGAAGCGCTGGCCGCTCTCGATGATGGCAGTCTGCGCGTTGCCGAACCGTCTGGTTCACAGGCAGGTGGCAACTGGCAGGTCAATGAATGGGCGAAGAAGGCGGTACTGCTATCTTTCCGCCTGAACCCGACCAAAACCATCACCGGCGGCCCCGATGGCGCCAACTGGTTCGACAAGGTGCCGTCCAAGTTCATGGGCTGGGAGCAGAAGGATTTCGTACAGGCCGGTTTCCGTGCCGTTCCGGGGGCGATTGTCCGCCATGGTTCCTATATCGCCAAAGACGCAGTGCTGATGCCGAGCTTCGTCAATATCGGTGCCTATGTCGGCAGCGGCGTTATGGTTGATACATGGGCCACCGTCGGCTCCTGTGCCCAGATCGGGCGCAATGTTCACCTCTCCGGTGGTGCCGGTATTGGCGGGGTGCTCGAACCGCTGCAGGCCAATCCGGTGATTATCGAGGATGACTGCTTCATCGGTGCCCGCTCAGAGGTGGTCGAAGGCGTTATCGTCGGTCGCGGCGCGGTTATCTCCATGGGCGTCTATCTCGGTGCCTCGACCAAGATCATCAACCGCGAGACCGGCGAAGTGCATCGCGGTCGCGTGCCGCCATATTCGGTGGTTGTGTCCGGCACCCTGCCCGGTCGCACCCTGCCCGATGGCAGCCCCGGCCCCGGCCTCTACTGCGCCGTTATCGTCAAGACCGTGGATGAGCAGACCCGCTCGAAAGTCGGCATCAACGACCTGCTGCGCGGTATCGAATAATCACCCATGTCCAGCCCTGCCACGACCCATGATCCGATTGCGCTGGCGCAAGCATTGATCCGGTGTCAGTCCGTGACCCCGGTTGATGATGGTGCGCTCGATGTGGTGGCGAAGGCACTGGAACCACTCGGTTTCACCGTAACCCGGCTGACCTTCGGAGAGGGTGCGGAGGCAGTCCACAATCTCTACGCCCGCCGTGGCAGCGACGGCCCGGCCTTCTGCTTTGCCGGACATACCGATGTGGTACCGCCGGGCAATGATGCCGACTGGCAGCATGGACCATTCAGCGCAGAAATCACCGACAACGGTATTCTCTATGGTCGCGGTGCTGTTGATATGAAGGGCAATATCGCGTCCTTCCTCGCAGCCCTCACCCGCGCGGTTGAGGATGGCACGGCAGATAAAGGCTCGATCTCGCTGCTGATTACCGGCGATGAGGAAGGCCCCGGCGTCAACGGTACTGCCAAGGTTCTGGAATGGATGGCCGAACAGGGCGAAGGCTTCGATTTATGCCTCGTCGGTGAGCCGACCAGCATCGAGCATCTGGGCGATGTCATGAAGATCGGGCGACGCGGCTCCATGACCGGCACCCTTACCGTGACCGGCATTCAGGGCCATGCCGCCTATCCACACCGGGCCGATAATCCACTGCATCCACTGGTGCGCCTGCTGAATGCCCTGATTGCCGAGCCACTGGATGACGGCACCGAGCATTTCGAGCCATCAACCCTGCAACTGACCACCATCGATGTGGGCAACCCGGCCTCGAATGTGATTCCGGCCCGTGGCACCGCCGTGTTCAACAGCCGGTTCAATGACCGGCATACCGCAGACAGCCTTGAGGCAGAGTTGCGACGCCGTCTCGACAGCGTCGGGGTTGCCTATGAGTTGTCGCTGAAGGCAACGGCCCATCCGTTCCTCACCGCACCCGGCCCGGTAATCGAGGCAGCCCGCAAGGCGATTGCCGCCAAGACCGGGCGCATGCCGGAGATGACCACTGGTGGCGGTACCTCCGATGCCCGGTTTGTGACCCATTACGGTCCGGTATTCGAGTTCGGTCTGGTCGGCGATACCATGCACCAGGTTGATGAGCGCGTGCCCACTGCCGATCTGCTGCAACTGGCCGATGTGTACCATGCAATCCTGCAGGAATTTTTCGCTGTTTCCGGAGCAGACACCCGATGATTGGTATGGCTGAAAGTTTACGCGGCGCCCTGATGCTGGCCCGGTTCGACAAGCGCGGCCTCGGTGCCTTCGATGGCAGCATTGCCAGCGCGCGCGCCTCGTTCAAGGTGATCTGGCCGCTGATGATCTATTACCTGATCATGTCGATGGTGATCTTCTCCCTGATGAGCGCTACCGGCATGGAGACCGCAGCAACCGAGGGGTCTGAGGGGACAATCGACGATACCGCCGCCCTCAAGGCCGCAGCCCTGCTTGCCATCGGTCAGGTGATCTCATGGCTTGGCCTGCTCGTGCTGATGGAAGCGGTGCTGACACGGGCCGAGCTTGGCCACCGTTTCCATACCGCCCTTGCCGCCTATAACTGGACCATGTTCTGGCGCAAGGCGCTGGAACTGCTGCCACTGCTGCTGGTTGCGGGCGGTGCCGCCGCTGCCGGTGTCGGCATGCTGCAACTGCTGATCCTCGGCTACAGCCTCATCTATCTGTTCTTCACCATGAAGACCGCGCTCGACAATCACGGCTTCGAGGCGGCGCTTATCGTGATGCTCGAGGTCATACTCGCGTTGACCGTACCCCTGCTTGCAGCGCAGACTGATCCCGAGACGTTTCAGGCCCTGATGAACAACGCCCAGCGATAGCGTCGGCCCGATACAGCACCCGAACAAACCGGAAGGTCACTCTTGATGTACCGAGATGCCGAACCGCGCCTGTCCTTACTGGGTGCCCTTCGGCTGGCCGGGTTCAAGGCGGATGGGGTGCAGTTCTTCAAGGGCACGGATGCGGCGGCCCGCCGGTCGTTCCTGCAGGTTCTGCCGCTGATGCTCATGGGCTTCATCGCCCTTGCCATGCTCCGCCCGCTGACCCCGTTCGGGGCCGATCCCGATACCTTCATCATGGCCTTTACCGCGACCGAGGCCGAGCGCGGCAGCCATATGGCGCATTGGATCGGCGTCAACCTGCTGGCCCAGATCGTCAAATGGACCCTGTTCCTCGTCGTGGTACGGGAGATCATGCGGATCATGGAGCATGGCCGCTATTTCAGCCGCTTCGTGCAGGTGTTCAACTGGATGCTGGTGGTGCGGATGATGGTTGTCCTGCTGCCGCTGTTCCTCAACCTGATCGGGCTTGTCACCCTTGATGCCGCCCGGATCGCGGTGATCACCGTCAGTTGGATGCTGCTGGTCTATCAGTGGTTCGGCTATCGCACAGCGCTGCAGATCCACTGGTCGCTGGCGCTTGCCCTGATCGTGCTCGAAACCATTCTGTCGATCATGATCGGCGGCTTCGCCCTCGGCGCCCTGCGCCAGGGTGGCGGGTAACGGCCCACCTTAATCCTCGTAAAACGCCTGCATGAAGTAGAGGCCGTCGGAGGGGGCGGTTTGGCCGGCGGCGGAGCGGTCCTTTGCCTCGAGGATATCCTTCATGTCATCGGCAGTGATCGTACCCCAACCGACATCGCGGAGCGTACCGGTCATGTTGCGCACCTGATGATGCAGGAAGGATCGGGCCGCGACATCAACCCATATCTCGTCACCGACGCGGGTAATATCGAGTTTGTCGAGCGTCTTCATCGGTGACTTCGCCTGACAATGGCTGGCACGGAAGCTGGTGAAGTCATGATGCCCTAGCAGGTGTTTCGCCGCCTTTGCCATCTCTTCGACATTCAGCTCCACCGGGATATGCCAGACCCGCCCGGCATCAAGGCCCGGCCGTGCCCGGCGGTTCAGGATACGGTAGCGATAGGCGCGACCGACCGCCGACAACCGGGCATGGAAATGGTCGTCCACCGCCTCTGCCGTCACGATCGCGACCGGCCATTCTTTCATGTGGAAATTGGTGGCGTCGCGTACTTCCTTGGCGGAATAGCGGATAGGCAGGTTCACATGGGCGACCTGTGCCAACGCATGTACCCCGGCATCGGTCCGGCCACAGACATAGACCGGCGGCGGATGGCCGAGGAATTTCGCCATCGCATCCTCAATCACGCCCTGAACGCTGACGCCGTGCTCCTGTTTCTGCCAGCCGACGAACGGTCCGCCATGATATTCAACCGTCAGCTTCCAGCGCTGCATCGGTGAATTGTCAGGGTTCGGCTGATCCGGCTGATTGTGCAGGGTCATGACAGCACATCACCGACGGCGAGGGTTTTGGCACCGTTCCAGAACGCCGCACCATCAACGGCGGATTTGCCCGGACGCTGCAGCTTCTCCAGCCGCAGCGCGGTGCCCGCAGCACAGGCGATGACCGGGTCTTTTGCCAGAATGGTGCCGGGTTGTGCCGATGCCTGCCCGCCCACAATACCAGCGGCCAGAACCTTGACCACCTGCCCTTCCAGCTCCGCCGTGGTGCCGGGCCATGGACGGAAGGCGCGGATGCGTCGGGCGATCACATCCGCCGGTTGCGTCCAGTCGATACGGCTCTCGGCCTTGTCCAACTTGGCGGCATAGGTAACGCCCGCTTCCGGCTGCGGTGTCGGCGGCAACTGGCCAGCCTCAAGCTTCGTCAGCGCCTCGACAATCAGCGTGCCGCCCATATCCGACAGGCGGTCATGAAGGCTGCCGGCATCGTCGCTGTCGGCAATCGGCGTGCTGCCGATCAGCAGCATATCGCCGGTATCAAGACCGGCATCCATCGCCATGATGGTAACGCCGGTTTCCGCATCCCCGGCCTCGATCGCCCGCTGGATCGGTGCGGCCCCGCGCCAGCGCGGCAGCAGTGAAGCATGAATGTTCAGGCAGCCGTGCTTCGGCGCATCAAGAATGGCCTGCGGCAGAATCAGGCCATAAGCAACAACCACCGCCACATCGAGATCAAGCGCGGCAAACTCGGCCTGCACATCGGCATCGCGCAGGCTTTTCGGCGTGCGTACCTCAATGCCGTGGTCGAGGGCGGCCTGATGCACCGGCGATGGCCGTTCCTTATGGCCGCGTCCGGCGGCGCGTGGTGGCTGGGAATAGACGCAGGCAATCTCGTGCCCCGTCTCGATCAGCGCGGTCAGGGCAGTAACCGAAAAATCCGGTGTCCCCATGAAGGCTAGACGCATAACAGCTCCGGTCCGATCGGGTTAGCCAGCAGCAGATTGTTGTTGCTTGATATATTTCTGCGCCTTCTTGACCAGCATGTTGCGGCGCAGGCTGGAGAGGTAATCCACAAACAGCACGCCATCGAGGTGGTCAATCTCGTGCTGGATCACGGTGGCGAGGAAGCCATCGGCATCGATCTCATGGGCCTTGCCGGTCTCATCGAGATATTTCACCTTCACCGCCACCGGGCGTTCGATATCGGCATATTGCTCGGGGATCGACAGACAGCCCTCGTTATAGCTGCCCAGTTCCTCCGACGACCATGTGATCACCGGGTTGATGATCTTGTATGGCTGCGGTTTCTCGTCCTTTTCTGCCGGATCGAGCACCAGCATCCGCTCCATGATCCCGACCTGTGGGGCGGCGAGGCCAACACCCGGCGCGTCATACATGGTTTCGAGCATGTCATCGAGCTGGCGGCGATGCGCGTCGGTGACTTCCTTCACCGGATCACATTTCACGCGCAGGCGGCGGTCGGGAACGGTCACGATTGGTAGGATGGCCATGGGTTAGTCCGGCTGACAGGTTATCGATATCGGTATTTGCCCTTGGACTTAACCAATCCTGCGACAAGGTCAAGGGCTAGCCGGATTTACACGGGCTTACCCAGCCTGTTTCCCACTCGTTTTGAGGTCAGGTTTCTGGCGCGTCTTCGGTCATTTCCGGTGCGCTCAGCACGCGGCTGGTGCCCTCGACCGGGGACAGGCTGATGGTTTTGTCGCCATCGCTGTCGCTCGGTGCCTGCAGCTCCGCCATTTTGCGCGCGGCGGGCAGGACACGGCTTTCGACCGAGGCAACAAAATCGTTATAGCCACCAATGGCGCTGTTCAGCCCCTTGCCGACCTTGTTCAGATGCCCAGCCATTTTGCCGATACGGTCATAGAGTACCTTGCCCTGCTCGGCTATCTTGCGGGCATTATCGGCAATGCTCTCCTGCCGCCAGCCGAAATGTACGGCGCGGAGCAGCGCCAGCAGCGTGGTCGGTGTCGCGATAATCACATGATTGTCCATGCCTTCCTGTATAAGGTTCGGACGGTGATCGAGGGCGATTGAGAAGTAATGCTCACCGGGCATGAACAGCACGACAAATTCCGGGCTGAAATCGAGTTTTTTCCAATAGCCCTTGCTGCCCAGATCCTTCACATGCTTGGCCACCGCATCGGCATGCTCCTTGTGATAGCGCGCAGCCTCTTCCGGGTGTTCCGCCGCCTTCAGGAACGCCTCCAGCGGCACCTTGGCATCGACGGCAATACGCTGGCCACCCGGCAGTTTAACCACCATGTCCGGGCGCTGCAGGCGACCTTCATCGCTCTCCATGCTGGATTGCTCGCTGAAATCCACATGGGACAGCATACCGGCCATCTCGACCACATTGCGGAGCTGCAATTCGCCCCAGTTGCCGCGATGCTTGGTATTGCGCAGAGCGTTGTTCAGCTTGAGGGTTTCCTCGCGCAGCACCTGATGCTGCTCGCCCATGCTTTTCACCTGTTCCTTCAACTCGGAATAGGCACCGTGGCGGTCCTTTTCGAGCTGGGTCAGCTGCTCACGCATCTGGCCGAGGTTCTCCTGCATCGGCTTGACCAGTGCCGCGATAGCCTCTTGCCGTTTTTCCAGATCACCGCCGCTCACCTCGGTCAAACGCTTGAAGCGTTCCTCGGCGGTTTGCAGGAACTTCTCGGTACTCCCGGCAAGTGCCTTGCCCGCCAGAGCCTCGAAGGTATCGGTCATGTTCTTGCGGGATTCCTCATACGCCTGCTGCCGGGCCTCGGCCTGCGCACGGAGTTCGGCATTGCGGGCCTCAAGCTGGGTATTGGCCGCCTGCAGGCTGTCCACCTCACCTTCGAGACGCTGCCGCTCGGTCTCGGCATAATCCAGCCTGGCCTTGATACCGCCGCTCATCGCCTTTACCAGCGATGCCGCGATAATACTGCCCAGAAGGGCACCGATAGCGATGGAAACCGGATCGATTGCAAAGGCCAAGTTGTCGTCTCCCTGTTGCTATAGCTGTCAGTACGCCACGTGATCGCGGTGAATGATCGTACCCGCACCGCCCTTGGTGAAAATCTCAAGCAGCAGCGAATGCGCCTTGCGGCCATCTAGGATAACCGACGCCTCGACGCCATCCTCGATCGACTGGATACAGGTCTCGATCTTCGGGATCATGCCGCCGGAAATCGTCCCGTCCTTGATCCGGGCACGGGCCTCGCTGACGCTCAGCTCCTCAATCAGCGTGCCGTCGCGATCGAGGACGCCCGGCACGTCGGTCAGCAGCAACAGGCGTGACGCACCGATGGCACCGGCAACCGCACCGGCTGCTGTATCGGCATTGATGTTCAGGGTCTCGCCCTCGGGGCCGATACCGATCGGCGCAATCACCGGGATCAGGTTCGAGCGCTCGAAGATGGCGAGGATTTCAGGATCGACCTGTGCCGGTTCACCGACAAAGCCGAGGTCGAGAATCTTCTCGATATTGCTGTCGGTGTCATGGGTTGTGCGACGCAGGCGGTTGGCACGGATCATGGTGCCATCCTTGCCGCAGATGCCCACGGCCTTGCCACCAGCGGCATTGATTGAGGCGACCACCTGTTTGTTGATCGACCCGGCGAGCACCATCTCGACCACATCAACCGCGTCACGGTCGGTGACACGCAGGCCGTCGACAAACTCCGACTTGATCCGCAGCCGCTCCAGCATCTTGCCGATCTGCGGGCCGCCGCCATGCACCACCACCGGATGAATGCCGACCTGTTTCAGCAGCACGATATCACGGGCAAAGCGATCACCGAGATCGGCATCACCCATGGCGCTGCCGCCGTATTTCACGACAAAGGTGCGTTTGGCATAGCGCCGCATATAGGGCAGCGCCTCGGACAGAACGCGCGCTTTCGACAGGGCATCGAGGTCCGCCGTGGCGGCATCAAAGGGGGTGTTATCAGTCATAATCCGTACCGGCATGGGTTAAGTGCCGATACCCTAAGCATCCCGCAGCCGATACCGCAAGCGACAGCCCCTGCAACCCTGCCATTCCAGACACTTAGCATCCCGCATGGCACGGTCATTTCAGGCTCCGAGACGGGTTTTGAAGGTTTTTCACAGCCGGAGTCTTGAAAAGGGGTAGAAAGCAAAAATGTTATAATATAACAGTTATAACATAACACAATATAACAGTTATAACATAACACATACGTCCCTACCCGTCAGACAAGCGAGCGATCCCATGCCACAAAACCCGACACAGAAACTTCCCGTCACCGTCCTGTCAGGCTTTCTGGGTGCGGGCAAGACCACGCTGATGAACCATATCCTCAACAACCGCGAGGGCCGTCGGGTCGCGGTCATTGTCAATGATATGAGCGAGGTCAATATCGACGCCGAGCTGATCCGCGAGGGCGGCGCCAACCTGTCCCGTACCGAGGAAACGATGGTCGAAATGACCAATGGCTGCATCTGCTGCACCCTGCGCGATGACCTGTTGCAGGAGGTGCGCAAGCTGGCCAGCGAAGGCCGTTTCGACTATTTGCTGATCGAGAGCACGGGCATTTCCGAGCCGCTGCCGGTCGCCACCACCTTCGATTTCCGGGACGAGGACGGCAACAGCCTCGCCGATGTGGCCCGGCTCGACACCATGGTCACCGTGGTCGATGCGGTCAATCTGCTGAAGGATTACAGCTCCACCGACTTCCTCGCGGACCGTGGTGAGAGCCTCGGTGAGGAGGATGAGCGGACGCTGGTTGACCTGCTCGTCGACCAGATCGAATTCGCCGATGTGATCATCCTGAACAAGATCGACATTGCCTCACCGGAACAGCGGGATACGGCGCGCAAGATCATCACCTCGCTCAACCCCTCGGCCGACATTATCGAAACCAGCCACAGTCAGGTCGATCTCGACCGGGTGCTGAATACCGGCCGGTTTGACCTCGACAAGGCACAGGAACACCCGCTCTGGTATCAGGAACTCTACGGCCATGCCGAGCACGTGCCGGAGACCGAAGAATATGGCATCAGCAGCTTCGTCTACCGCAACAAGCGGCCATTCGATCCGCAGAAATTCTATGACTTCCTGCAACAGGACTGGTCCGGCGTGATCCGCGCCAAGGGCTTGTTCTGGCTCGCCACCCGTGCTGCCTTCGTCGGTGATCTGAGCTGGGCCGGTGCCGTGGTCCGGCATGAGCCCATGGGCTTCTGGTGGGCGGCGGTACCGCAGGAACGCTGGCCGGAGGACAAAGGCTGGCTGCAGACGATCAGGAAGTACTGGAACGACACCTATGGCGACCGCCGTCAGGAGCTGGTGTTTATCGGGCATGACATGGACAAACAGGCGATGATTGCCGCCCTTGATGCATGCCTGATCGACCATCCCGACGATGTGCTGTTCAACCCCGATGACTGGCATCACCTGAAGGACCCGTTCCCGCAATGGACGCTCGGCAGCATGGCTGCATGAGTTTTGCGCATCCCTGCCTCACCCCGAAACCCGGTTTCATGAGGGATCGATGATGTTAGCGTAATCACCTGACCTGATTGCGTGAGTATTGACCCCACATGAACCACATGAAAACCATCGGCCTGATCGGCGGCATCAGCTGGGAAAGCACGGTCACCTACTACCAGATGCTCAACCGTGCGGTACGCGCGCGGCTCGGCGGGCTGCATTCGGCCCGGGTCATTCTCAATTCGGTCGAGTTCAAAGAAGTCGCGGATTACCAGAGTGCCGGTGACTGGGACAGTGCCTGCCGGATCATGGTCGAGGCAGCACAATCGATCGAGCGGGGCGGTGCCGACTGCCTGCTGATCGGTGCCAATACCATGCATAAATGCGCCGAGGCGATTACGGCTGCGGTTGATATTCCGCTGATCCATATCGCCGATGTTACCGCTGCGGCGATCAAGGAGGCGGGCTGTAAGAAGCCGCTGTTACTCGCGACCCGCTATACCATGGAGCAGGATTTCTACCGTGGCCATCTGGCGTCCAGACACGGGGTCAATGCCGTGGTGCCGGATGATGACGCACGCACCGTGGTACATGACATCATCTATAACGAGCTGTGTCAGGGCATTGTTACCCCACTCGCAAAAGAGAAGTACCTGAACATTATCGCGGATGCGGTGCAAAACGGCTGTGACGGTGTTATCTTCGGCTGTACCGAAATCGGCCTGTTGCTGACGCCCGATGATGTCAGCATCCCGGCCTTCGACACGGCCCATCTGCACGCAGAAGCCGCCGTGGATTTCGCCCTGTCTTAAGAACAAGATCGCATCATGCAGGCATATCTGAACACGCTCGGTCGCAAGTCACTCAAGACCTTCATCACCCTGATGAAGATCATGCTGCCGGTGATGATACTGGTGCGGCTCGGCGACCAGATTGGCCTGACCGACTGGCTCGGCCAGATGCTGGTGCCGGTAATGTCACTGGTCGGTCTGCCACCGGAAGCGGGGCTGGTCTGGGGCATCTCCCTGCTGATCGGCACCTATGGCGGGCTCGGTGCCTATCTGACCCTGCTGCCGGGTATGGAGATCAGTGTTGCCCAGCACAGCATTCTCTGCGCCATGATGCTGATCGCCCATATGATCCCGGTGGAACAGGCCATCGTATCCCGCGCCGGTGCCAGCTTCTGGATCACCAGTGCCGTGCGGATTGGCGGCGCGCTGCTGTTCGGCGCGATTATCTGGCAAATCTGTCAGGCGACCGGCTGGCTGTCGGAACCGCTCAACCTCACATGGGCACCGGAAATCAGTGCCAAAACCGGCTGGGCTGACTGGGCCATCGGTACCGCAAGCTCCATGCTGTCGATCCTGATGATCATCATCATGCTGTTCATCCTGCTCGACGGGTTGGAGAAGATCGGTGTGATCCGGCACTTCACCCGCCTGCTCGAACCGCTGCTGCGGGTGATCGGCATCGACCCGCGACTGGCACCGCTCACCACCATAGGACTGCTGCTCGGCATCACCTATGGCGGCGGACTGCTGATACAGGCAACGCAGGAACAGGTATTCAGCCCCAAGGCCAAGCTGCTGGCGCTGTCACTGATCTCGCTCTGTCACGCGATTATCGAGGATACGCTGCTGTTCATCGCTTTCGGCGCTGATATCTGGATCGTGCTGGTTGCCCGGATTATCTTCACCCTCGCCTTTATCGCCATCATGGCGCGGCTGCTCAATATCTGGCCAAGCATGGATGAGGTGACGACCGATATGGCGACAGAACCGGTTGAAAATCCCGCAGGCTGATCAGCCTCAGCTGTCGGCCAGCATCGCCAGACTGGCGCGGATTTCCTCGATACCGATGCCTTTTTCCGAACTGCTGGAAATCACCTCGGGGTGCGCCGCCGGGTGTTTGACCAGCTTTTCCACGGTTTCGGCATGGCGGCGTTCGGCATCGCCCTTCTTGATCTTGTCGATCTTGGTCAGGATCACCTGATAGGGCACTGCCGACCCATCGAGCAGCTTCAGGATTTCGGTATCGTTTTCCTTGATCCCGTGGCGGCTGTCGATCAGCACGCAGACCCGGCGCAGCGGCACGCGGCCACGCAGATAGTCCTTGAGCAGACGGGTCCAGGCATCAACCACCGACTTTGACACCTTGGCATAGCCATAGCCCGGCATATCGACGAGCCGCATCTGGCCACCGAGGTCAAAGAAGTTGAGCGCCTGTGTCCGCCCCGGCGTATTGGAGGTGCGGGCGATGGTGCCACGCGCGGTCAGGGCGTTGATCAGGCTCGACTTGCCCACATTGGAGCGTCCGGCAAAGGCAATCTCCGGTACGCCCTCAACCGGCAACTGGTCGAGATTGACCACGCTCAGCATGAAGTCGCAGGGGCCGGTGAACAGCTTGCGCCCGGCCTCGATTGCCTCACCCTCAGGGCCGGTAATCAGGGATGGTGTGATATCCCCCTTCATGGATCAGTCAGCCTTTCCGGCATCGTCATCCTTGCTGAACAGGGATACCTTGACCCCCATGCTGCGCATGATGATCGTCTGCTGGATGATCGAAAGCGTGTTGTTCCATGTCCAGTAGATCACCAGACCAGCCGGGAATGATGCCAGCAGGAAGGTGAAGACGATCGGCATGAACATGAAGACCTTTTGCTGGACCGGGTCCGGCGGGGTCGGGTTCAGGCGCATCTGGATGAACATCGATAAGCCCATGATGATCGGCAGGATACCGACCGCAAGGAAGGTCGGGCCGTCATAGGGCAGCAGGCCGAACAGGTTCCAGAAGCTGGTCGGATCAGGCACCGACAGATCCTTGATCCAGCCATAGAACGGCGCATGGCGCATCTCGATACTGACGAACAGCACCTTGTAGAGCGCAAAGAACACCGGAATCTGGATCACAATGGGCAGACAGCCGGAGAGCGGGTTCACCCCCTCGTCCTTGTAGAGCTTCATCATCTCCTGCTGCAGGCGCATTTTGTCGTCGGCATATTTCTCCCGCAGCTCGGTCATGCGCGGCTGGAGTTTGCGCAGGATGCTCATCGACTTGTACGACTTGTTGGCCAGCGGGAAGAACACCAGCTTGACCACAACGGTAAAGGCGAGGATCGCGAGACCGAAATTTCCGAGGATGCCGTAGAGGAAATCGATGGCGAAGAAGAACGGCTTGGTCAGGAAATAGAACCAGCCGAAATCCACCGCCCGGTCGAAGCGCGGAATACTGTATTCCTCGCTGTAACGGTCGAGCAGCTGCACTTCCTTGGCACCGGCGAAGATATGGGATTTGACCGAGATCGTCTCACCCGCCGGAATTTCCTGCCCGGCACCGAGCATGTCGATCTGATACTGGTCCCGATTGGCGGTGTAGGTAACGCGGCCCGTGATCTTGGCATTGCCGTCAGGGATCAGGCTGACCAGCCAGTATTTGTCGGTGATGCCGATCCAGCCACCCTGGCTGTCATAACGGTTGCTGACGCGACCGCCGTTGTCCTGCGCCTCGTCCTGCAAGGCGCTATAGCCAAGTTCGGTCAGGGTGCCATTGAACACGCCGAGCGGGCCTTCATGCAGGATGAAAAACTCTTTGCCATGGGGCAGATTGCGACGGGATGCGAGCGAGTACGGGAACAGCGTTACTGCCTCATCGGTATTGTTGATGACCCGCTGGTCGACCGAGAACATGAAATCCTTGTCGACCGAAATCCGGCGCTCGAACACGAGACCGGCGCCATTATCCCAGCGCAAAGTCACAGGCGAGTTGATACCAAGTTCGGTATTCTCGCCCGCCAGCTGCCATTGGGTGTCCTTGTCCGGTACCGCAGGCCCACCATTACCGGCGATCCAGCCGACATTGGCGTAATAAGGGGTTTCCGACCCGACCGGCGAGAGCAGTGCCACTTCCTGATCGCGGTCAACGGTGACGTAGTAATCGCCAAGGGTCAGATCATCAATCCGACCACCGGTCAGACTGATCGAGCCGTGCAGGCGCGGCGTGCTGATACGTACGCGCTCACCACTATCAGCCAGCACATCCGCCCGGTCACGGGCCACGGCCAGGCCGTCATCGGCGTTGCTGACCACCGCACCATCGGGCTGCGGCAGGTCATGGCCATCGGCATCTGCTGTAGCTTCACCGGTATTGCCCGCTTCCGCCTGCTCGAGTTCGGCCTGCGCCTTCAGGGCTTCCTGACGGGGACGCTCATAGAAATAATGGAACCCCAATATCACCATGACCGACAGGATGACGGCCATGATCAGATTACGCTGATCCACTTGCTGATCGGGACGAGGGCGCATGATTTCTATCTCTCACAGCCGCATGGCGCTGCGGCATCTTTACGGTTTTTGTCTTTATCTGAATTGGCTGGCGGCACCGGGTCATAGCCATGCCCACCCCACGGGTGACAGCGGCAGATGCGGCGCAGACCGAACCAGCCGCCACGGAATACCCCATGAACCTTGAGTGCATCAATGGCATAAACCGAACAACTGGGCTCAAAGCGACAATTTTGCCCAAGAAACGGGGATATCAGCAGCCGATAGAGCTGGATCAGTGCAACCGGCAGGGCAATCAACAGCCGGTTGAGCCACTTTGCCATCGGCAAATCGCCCTTCCCGTCATCGCATGTTTGCTGATTACCCATGGTCATTGATCGCTTGCCAGCCATTGCCGGAGGTCATTGTCAGCACCGTCCCGGACCATCTTCAGACGCTTCAGCGCCTCGATAAAGTCACGGCGCAGAGCGGCAAAATCGCGGGTCGCCGTCGCATGGCGCCCGATCAGCACGAAATCATGACCCGGCCTCGCCAGCACTGGCAGCATTTCATCGGCCAAGGCGCGCAACCGGCGCTTGACCCGGTTCCGGACAACTGCCGAGCCGAGCTTCTTGGTAGCGGTGAAGCCGACCCGCATTTGGGAGTCATCGCCTTTCCGGTCAAGACCGGCAGGTATGGGATCGACCTGCACAACGAGACCAACCGCCGCAGCACGTTTGCCACGGCGGTTCAATCGAACGAAATCACCACGTTGTTTTAGACGGGGCAGCATTTCACAACCCCTTCAAGGCGCAAATCGCTGGTGTCTGCTTAGGCAGACAGCTTGGCGCGACCTTTTGCACGACGGCGGGCAAGAACCTGACGACCGGCTTTGGTGGCCATGCGCGAACGGAAACCATGACGGCGTTTGCGCACAATACGGCTTGGCTGATATGTGCGTTTCACGGCACGAGCTCCTTCAGATAGCGTATAAAAGCATGATTGGGTTAGCTCAACAGAGCGAAGTCGGGCTTATAAAAGTTTGAATGCCCCCGAGTCAACCGGGAAGCCACTTTCTTCACCGGAAAAACATTCGAGACCCCGATACTCACGAAGCTGTCACCGGATGGTTATTGGCCAGTGATGGCAGAGGGATATACATCAGAATGACGGCAATAACAGTATTTAATGCCGGATTGCACCAGTTCAGGCCCACCCAGTATGATCGATAACGGTAACCAGCCGACAGAAGCAGTGACACCGGACATGGCAGCTACCCATGCACCGAAAGCCTTCTGGCAACGGCTGCTCCCCCTCGGGCTGATCATCATTGCCATTGCCGTTGTCTATCTGACCGGCACCCATGAATATCTGTCCTTCGAGGCGCTGGCGGAAAACCGTGAGGAACTGGCCGAGTTCGTGAGCGAGAACAAGATACTCGCCGTTACCATCTATATGGCTCTCTACGCCATCGCGGTTGCCCTGTCCCTGCCCGGCGGTGCCGTGCTGACCATTACCGGTGGCTTTCTGTTCGGTCTGGTGGTGGGCACCATCAGCACGGTGATCAGCGCCACGATCGGGGCGATTGCCATTTTTCTGGCCGCCAGAACCGCCCTCGGCAACAGCCTGAAACACAAGGTCGGTCCGTGGATGGGCAAGCTGGAGGACGGGTTCAGGGACAATGCCCTGTCCTACATGCTGGTATTGCGGCTCGTGCCGATTTTTCCGTTCTGGCTGGTCAATCTCGTACCTGCCTTTCTGAATGTCCCGCTCCGCACCTATGCGCTCGGCACGTTTTTCGGGATCATTCCAGGCAGTTTCGTGTTCATTTCCATCGGCAATGGCCTCGGTGCCGTTTTTGATCGGGGCGAAGTGCCGGATATGGGCATTATCTTCAATCCGGAGATATTGCTGCCTATTCTCGGGCTGTCGGCCCTCGCGCTGATCCCGGTAATCTATAAGAAATGTCGTAAAGCACAGGAACCAGCCCCATGACCCGGACAATCGAAACAGACATACTGGTGATTGGAGCCGGATCGGGCGGCCTCTCGGTTGCTGCCGGTGCCTCGCAACTAGGCGTCGATGCCACGTTGCTGGAGGGCGGTGAAATGGGCGGCGACTGCCTGAATACCGGCTGCGTGCCGTCCAAGGCGTTCCTGCGCGCCGCCAAGGCCGCCCATGAGGTGCGCCATACCGGCAGATTTGGCGTCAACGGCCATGAACCGGCAATCGACTTCCCGGCGGTCAAGGCCCATGTGCGCAAGGTGGTCGATGGCATCGCGCCCATGGACAGCGTCGAACGGTTTGAAGGGCTCGGCGTCCGGGTGATCCGGGAATATGGCCGCTTTGTCGATGACCACACGGTCGTCGCCGGTGACTATCGCATCACGGCCAGGAAGATCGTCATCGCCACCGGTTCACGCGCCGCGATCCCGCCGATCCCCGGCCTCGATCAAGTGCCCTATCATACCAATGAGACGATCTTTGCGCAGATGGAGCGCCCGGCGCATCTGATCGTGATCGGTGCCGGTCCAATCGGCATTGAAATGGCCCAGGCCCATCGCCGCCTCGGTTCCGCCGTCACCGTGCTCGACATTGGCCGGATGATGCCACGCGACGATCAAGAACTGGTAGACATCCTGCGCAACAAGCTGCGTGCCGAGGGCGTCGATCTGCGTGAGGAGATCAACATTTCACGGGTGGAGCAGAGCGGTAACGGCATCGCGGTGGTACTGGATGACAATGGCACGGAGAACCTTATTGAGGGATCCGATCTGCTGGTTGCCGCCGGGCACAGCCCCAATCTGGAAAAACTCGACCTCGATGCCGCCGGGGTTACCCATAATCGCAAGGGCGTGGTGGTGGATGCCCGTCTGCGCAGCAACAAGCGGCATATTTATGCAGTGGGCGATGTTGCTGGTGGCCCGCAATTCACCCATATCGCCGGTTATCACGCCGGGGTGGTGATCAAGAACCTGCTGTTCAAGCTGCCATCGAAAGTGGATTACAGCGCCCTGCCATGGGTCACCTATACTGACCCGGAACTTGCACAGGTCGGACTGACCGAGGCACAGGCACTGGCAGAGTTCGGCAAAGGCAATTTCGAGATCGCCCGCTGGTCATTCCATGAAAACGACCGGGCGCAGGCCGAGGGCAAGGCCGAAGGGCTGGTCAAAATCATCATCGTCAGGGGCCGGGTGCGCGGTGCCTCGATCATAGGACCGCAGGCCGGGGAGTTGCTGCAACTCTGGTGCCTCGCAGTGCAGGAGCGGACCAAGATCAGCAAGATCGCCTCGATGATCGTACCCTATCCAACGCTGGCGGAAGTCAACAAGCGCGCCGCCGGTTCCTATTTCACACCGAAACTTTTCAGCACCCGCAGCCGAAAAATTGTACAGTTTCTGCAGAAATTCGGCTGACAGGCCGCATTCTGGGGTAATCAGGGGCTGGGGCAATCAAGGGGCAGTATTACCAATGGCATATAGATCATGTTTGTTCTGAGTTTCGTCCGCAGCCTGTCGGCCAAGCTGCTGGTACTGACCATTCTGTTCGTCCTGCTGGCTGAGGTACTGATTTTCGCGCCGTCAGTGGCACGGTTCCGCGTGGTGTACTTTCAGGAGCGTATCGACCAGTCCTATCTGGCGACGCTCGCCAT
Organism: Micavibrio sp. TMED2; assembly: GCA_002168225.1. NCBI lineage: Bacteria > Pseudomonadati > Bdellovibrionota > Bdellovibrionia > Bdellovibrionales > Pseudobdellovibrionaceae > Micavibrio > Micavibrio sp. TMED2. The sequence continues at coordinate 96,688 of NHBH01000009.1, read as the reverse complement.
GGATGCCGCCCCAGACCAGATGGTCAGCCAAATGGTACAGACCGAGCTGCTGGCCAGCGTCGGCGCGCACCAGATCAAGCGCATGGTCGAAGGCCAGCCGGATATTCGCCTCGCCAAGCTGGTCTCCGCCGAACCGGATGAGAGCTTCGATCTGCGTGATGCCAGCTTCTTCACCCTGATCGCCGATGCCCTGTCGACCCTGACCCGGACACAGGACCGGATCATTCAGGTGATCGGCACACCGACCAATGCACCGGATATCACCCTGAAAATCCAGCTCGATGAAGGCCCGCTGCACCACCGGATGCTCGATTATTCCTTCCGCATTCTCTGGCTGTCGATCTTCATCTCCACAGTTGCCGCGATCATGGTGTTCTTTGCCCTGCGTCGCTTGCTGGTCAAACCGTTGCAGGAGATGGTGCGCTCGATGATGGCGTTCCGCGATGCACCGGAGAGTGATGCCGGCACCATTGTCCAGAGTGGCCGCCGGGACGAGATGGGTGTCGCCGAACGCGAACTGGCGAACATGCAGGAGGCTGTACGTCAGGCCCTGCGCCACAAGACCCGCCTTGCCCTGCTCGGCACGGCGGTTGCCAAGATCAACCACGATCTGCGCAACATCCTGTCCACCGCTGCCCTGCTCTCCGAACGCCTCAGCCATAGTGATGACGAGCGCGTGGCCAAGGTGGCGCCGCGTCTTGAGGCCTCGATCAACCGGGCGATTGATCTCTGCAGCGAAACCCTGAAATTCTCCCGGGACGGGGCAATGCCGGTCAAGCGCGCGCCCTTCGACCTGCATGATCTTGCAACTGAAATCGGTGAGGAACTGATCGCCCACGCGCCCGAGGGACAGGACTGGTACTTCAACAACCGCATTCGTGAGGGGCTGGAGCTCAATGCGGATCGGGAGCAGCTTTATCGGGTCATTGCCAATATGGCTCGCAATGCCTTCGAGGCCGGTGCCCTGAGCGTATCGGTGACCGAAGTTCAGGCACCGAGCGACAAGGAAGTCGCCTTCGACCTCGAAGATGACGGACCCGGCATGCCGCCGCGGGCAAAAGAGAACCTGTTTGTACCCTTCGCCGGGTCGGTACGGGGCGGCGGCACCGGTCTCGGCCTGACCATCGCGCGGGAAATCGTCCGCGCCCATGGCGGCGATCTGACCCTCGACAAGACCGACAGCAACGGTACCCGCTTCCGTATCGTACTGCCCAATCCGCGCCAGACCATCAACAACCGTGCAACAGCCAGCGCCGAAGGTAGCTGAACCGGCGGGAAGCGCTGGACAGCCATGACCGCTTGCGGGGATTCTGTTCGACAGAAGAACTCTTTCCCGTTGAAGATTGATGGTGGCTGCCATGGCGATACGCCAGATGATTGTCGGAACCGCGCTTGCCGCACTGGGCGTGCTGTCCCTCACCCCGGTTCTGGTGCCCGATGCCGAAGCCGGGCAGAAATCCATGCTGCTCGACGAGCACTGGCTGGCGAGCGATCCCGACAGCAAGGTAACCATTGAGCATGACGACTGGCAGGCCTTCCTCGACACCTATCTGGAAGTGGCACCGCCCTACGATCCGTCACTGGAAGTGACCTATGCCAATGAGCGCTCCAACCGCCGGATTTTTGCCAATTACGAGATCCATGATCAGCGTGAGGTGGTCGGCAAGCATCAGGGGCGCAAGGAGAACCTCTCGCGCTTCGACTATGGTGCCGTGCGTGCGGAAGACCGGGTCCGCCTCAACAATTACCTAACCCGCATGCAGGCGGTCGAGGTCAGCAAACTGAACCGTGATGAGCAGGAAGCCTTCTGGATCAACCTGTACAACGCGCTGGTGACCAAGATTGTCCTCGATAACTATCCAATCGACAGCATTCTAGATGTAGACCTCTCCGATGATCCGCTGCGGCGCGGACCATGGACGGCGCGGCTGGTGACGGTCGAGGGGCGTGAGCTGAGCCTCGACAATATCGCGCACAATATCCTGCGCCCGATCTGGAAGGATGAGCGCCTGATCTATGCGCTGAGTTGTGGAGCCCTTGGCTGTCCAGAGCCGATCCCGACCGTCTTTGCCGCCGATACCACCGAGTTGCTGCTGGAGCAGGCCGCCACGCGCTTCGTCAATCATCCGCGCGGGGCATCGATCCGGGAGATCAACAAGCGTCGGGACAGCATCAATGGCGATGGCCGGTTGTACGTCTCATCACTCTACACCTGGTATCGTGAGGATTTCGGCGGCAAACGCGCCGACATCAATATCATCAGCCATTTGCGCGACTATGCGGATGACCACCTCCTGCCGATGCTTGAGCGGGCCGGAGAGATCGATGATGAAGGCTTTGACTGGGGCCTCAACGATATCGAGGATTAGATCATAAGGCCAAAAGGGTATTTGATACACAAAACCCGAAATGCTCCCGTGTGCGTCAAATTTTGCTTTGACAGCGATACGTCCTCGGTTACTCTTTTATACAGGGATGTATGAGGGGATTTGATTTTTATGTCTGCATTAGCTGCAGGTTCGATGCCAAAAGCTGATATGTCAGTCAGACCACCGGGTCAGGACATTGTTCGATCCGGGGATATTGCACGGTTTCGCATGAACCGCGCAGCCACACTGGAAAATCCCGGTGCCGCCAAGGCCCGCTCTCCGCTCGCCGACGATTTCAGCATTACACCGGACGCTATCGCCAAGGCCAATTCCGGCCTCGGACAGATGAGTGGTGAGAAATCCGCCGCATCCGCAGACCAGAAAATGCCATGGGAAGTACCCGGCTCGGGCGATCAGATTGTCGCCACGGGCAGCCAGAAGGCACCGACCATGAACGCCTTTGCCGCAACCATGCCCGACATGATGCCGAAGGTTGATGCCGTCAAGCCGACCGCGATCCAGCCGAGTTATGTCGGCAATGGTGCCCGCAGCGTCAGTGTTGATGCCTCGGTCGAGCAGGAATCGGCCGCCATGTCGTTCTTCAACAATTCGGGCGATACCAGCAACCGCACCGCCATAGGTACGGTCAATCGCAATGCCCAGAGCGCAAGTGCTGCGGCCAATGCCAATGCGATCAGCGATGAGCCAACCGCACTGGATCCGAAAGCGCTGATGAGCAAGGTGCAGGAGCGCCGAGAGGCAACCGCAGCCGCAGGTGTTACCGCCAAAACGCCGGATACACCGGCCATGACCCAAAAACAGGCACCACAACCGGCACGCATGGCGATGTAAGCCTGTCGGCGTCCTTGGCTGATTTCATAAAACAGGGCTTTCAGCGGGAAATCATCCCGGTGGTGATTGATGGTTGTTTGTGACACAGCGATCAATTCATTCGAGGTACCGCGCTGATTTTTTGCGCTTCGTCCCGAATTTGCCCATACTTGTCATCTTGGATTCCAGAATGGATGGATAATGGCATGTCCATGACACGATTGACGGCTGTCCGCCGACACCAGGCACAGTCTGCAGCACTCAAACCACTGGCACTTGCCCTCGGTGTCGTCATGATGGCGATTGCACCGGGTACGGCGCTGTCACAACCTGCCTCAGTGCCCGCCCCGGCACGCTGGGTACCGGCACCGGATGCCAAGTTCGACCTGCAATTCGCAACCCCGATGCAGTTGCAGCGGCAGGTCGACTTCATGGTGCTCGATCTGGCAGATGCCCTGCCGGATGAGATCACGACGGTCAAGAACAACGGCGCGGCTGCTGTCTGCTATTTCAATGGCGGCTCCATCGATGTCGAGGACGAGGATTTCGACAGCGTGGCACCGCTGGTCATCGGCCGGAAACTGGAAACCGAACCAACTGCACGCTGGCTCGACCTCCGTAACATCGACGAGATTGCGCCGATGATCCGCGGGCGGCTCGACCGCTGCCGCGACAAGGGCTTTGATGCCGCCCTGATCGGCAATCTGGAAAATTACCTGTTCCGCTCCGGCTTCCCGATCGGTGAGCGCCAGCAGATCGCCTTCAACCGCTTCATCGCCGATGAGGCGCACAAGCGCGGCCTGAGCATCGGTTTGTGGAACAGCCGCAGCCAGATTGCACCGCTGGCAGACAGCTATGATTTCATTCTGGTCAGTGGCTGTTTCGAGGATGGCTGGTGCAATGAAACCGGGGCTTTTATCGAGATGGGTAAACCGGCCTTCGTGGTTGAATTCGCCGAATCATCGCGCGGCGACGTCGAGTTTTGCTCGGCAAACCAGACTTTTGGCACAATGGGCATCATAAAACGCAGGATACTGGATGGCTGGTTACGATTGTGTCCGCCACCTGATATCAATTAAGTTGAGATATGAGCCATTGGGCAGGGATAGATAAATGGCACTAGATCCAAATAACCGTGGCGGCGGCGGCTCCGTACCGGAGCCGATGCAGGCGGAAGTACTCCGCCTGATCGAGGATGCCGTGAAGGCAATGGCCTCCGATATCCACATCGCGATCGAGGGTGGTCGGGCCATTGTCCAGTTCCGCGTGCACGGTGTCGTTATCGAGTTCAACCAACTTGAAGCGGGCATGTGTCAGGAGCTGATGCAGGCCATCTTCAACATGTCTGACACCGGTGACAGCAGCTATAACGCGCTCGGTTATTCATCGGGCCGGATCACCTCCGGCATGCTCAAACTGCCCTCGCAGGTTGAAACCATCCGTCTACAGTTCAACCCACTGGCGAATTATGGTCGTTATCTCGTCATGCGGCTGCTCTATCGCAGCCCGCCATTCGGCGCTCGCGATCTGTCCCGGTTCGGTTTCACCAAATTCCAGCAGCGCCAGATGCGCCGCTTGCGGGCCACCCCGACCGGCCTGATCATCCTCGCTGGCCCAACCGGTTCGGGCAAAAGTACCAGCACCCGGATCAATCTCGAGATGCTGTTCGCCGAACGACGCGGCGAGCACACGGTCCTGTCGGTGGAAGATCCGCCGGAAGCCCCCATTCGCGGTGTGCGACAGATCCCGGTCACCAGCGCCCGTGGTTCGGAAGATCGCCGCAGCAAGTTCGATGAGGCGATCATCTCGGCCCTGCGTTCCGACCCCGATGTCATCATGATCGGTGAGATACGGGACAAGGAATCCGGCAGCCTCGCAACTCAGGCGGCGATGACCGGTCACCAGGTCTGGTCAACCCTGCACGCCCTTGACGCCCTGTCGATTCCGAACCGCCTGCGTGACCTCGGTGTCGATCAGTACAAGATTTATGACCCGTCCATCATGACTGGCATGTGGGCGCAACGACTGGTCAAACGTCTCTGTCCACATTGCCGAATACCGTTCAAGAAAGCGGTGGCGGAGGATAAACACGACCCGGATTTCGTGCATTCGGTAACCAATATTCTCAATCCCAATGAATATGAGATGTACAGCCGCGGGCCGGGTTGCGTGAAATGTACCCGTGGTGTCACCGGCCGTATTCCGGTCGCCGAGATCATCATGCCTGACCAGCGCCTGATGAATTACCTCAAGGAAGGTGACAGCGGTACCGCCCGCGCGTACTGGACCCAGAAACTGAGCGGCTTCACCATGCATGACCATGCCCTGACCCATGTGGCCCGCGGCGTGATTGCACCGGAAGAGTATGAAGCGCTGCTCGGCCAGTTGAGACCACCGAGCAACCCTGCCTTTATTGCCAAGCTCAAGAAGTCACCGAGCACCACAACCCAGGGCAGCAAAGCCCCAGCACAGGCAACAGCAGCCGAGAGTGATGATGACGGTGACAGCGACGTGGAAGATGATGCGTCATGAGCAGTAATCGTGCCCCACGCGGTCATGTGGAAGGCCGCTATGATTTTGTTCTGGAGCCCGATGGCCGGTTGTGGCTCGCCATCATGGCGCGCGACACCGATGTCGATCGGCCAATCATGGTAATGAATGACAATGACACCCTGACCCTGAAACGGCGGGCGGGTGATCTGATCCAGCTGACCGATATCCACCCGGAAGCCCTCAAGCGTCTGCCCTCGCTCAACGAGATCGAGATCGTCGAAGTGGATGAGGATGACGGCCCGGTCCGGCAATACAAGACTCAGATACGCCGCCGCTGACCGATTTTCCCCTAGGCGCTTTCAACAAGCGGATTGATAACTTGATACACCACTTCCTTTTTGAAGTTCGTATCGGGGGATCGACATATGCGCACCATTCTGCCAAGTGGCCCACAGGGCCGTGACAACCGCACCAGCCTTGGTCCGGCAGAAGCCCTGTTCGAATTTGCCCAGCGCCATCCACGGACGACTGCCGTCATCGGTGGTGGCATGATTGGTGGCGTTGGTGCCGTGCCCGCCCTGGCCCTGACCCAGATCGCACTCTGGGGTTCCAGCGACTTCCGGATCATGAAGCAGGAAGCAAAAGCGCGTTATCAGGAGCGTAAGGCCAACCGCTTCAGTGCAGCCGGCAATACCCGCCGCGCAACCAAAGCCAACAATAAAGCCAATAACATCCGTCAGCGCATCGCTCGCATGTAAGCGGAACCTTTTAACGCGATACTCGTTAATCACTCAGACAACCAAACAAGAATACCAAGCGCCAGTGCGCTCATGTGTTGAATGAGGAGAGTATCGATGTTTAAGGGTTTGCGTCTTGCCGGGATCAGTGCCATTTGCGTGATCGGCCTCGCCGGTTGCAGCAATATGAGCGATCTTGAACAATCAACCCTGAGCGGCGGTGCAATCGGTGCCGGTGTTGGTGCCGTTGGTACCGCCCTGACCGGTGGTTGTGTATCCTGTGGTGCCGCCATTGGTGGTGCTGTTGGTGCGGGTGCCGGTTACATAAAGGAAAAATCCGAAGACTGATACGTCAGTCGTAGTCTTGGACAGTCATGCAGAAAAGGCTCCGGTGAAGAAATCACCGGAGCCTTTTTCTATGCCCATTCCGAACAGCGGTACGATCAGACAGCCTTTTCCATCACCCGGGCAAAGCGCTGCGCGAAGGCGGCAGCATCACTGACCGGCTCACCCTCGAGAATACGGGCCTGATCGAACAACAGATGGGCGGCATCATCGAGCTGATTGGCGGCATTGTCACCGGCCTCCTTCGCCTGTTCCGCCAGCTTGCGGATCAGACCGTGACCGGGATTGATTTCCAGCACCCGTGGCGCCTCATCCCGCAACTGGTTATTCGCCTTCAGCATCCGGGCAAGGTTGAGGTCAAGATCGCCCTCATCAGCCACCAGACAGACCGCGCTGTCGGTCAGGCGATTGGACGCACGCACATCCTTCACCGTGTCGCCGAGCACGACCTTGATCGTGGCGACCAGCTGGTCAATCGTCTCGTCACCGGATGATTTGTCCTCGGACTGATCCTCGGTTTCCTCGCCCTTGGCCAGCTTCTCGATATTGTCGAGTTCGGCACCGGCGCGGGTAACCGACTTGAATGCCTTGCCATCATGCTGGATGACGGTCGGAATCCAGAACTCATCGATCGGATCGGTCATCAGCAGGACCTCGACGCCACGGGCGTTGAAGCCTTCCAACTGTGGCGAGCGACGCAGAACCGCTTCATCATCGCCAGAGATGTAGAAGATATGCTCCTGCCCCGGCTTCATCGCGTCGATGTAATCCTGAATCGAGATCAGGCCATCGCGGGTCGATGAGCGGAACCGCACCACCTTCATCAGGGCATCGCGCTGCTCGGGGTCTTCATACAACCCCTCTTTCAGCACCGCGCCGAACAGGTCGTGGAATTTCGTGTATTCTTCCGGCTCGCTCTCGGCCTTCTTGGCCAGCTCACTCAGGATACGCTTGGTCAGGCCATTACGGATGCGCTTGACCATCGGGTTGGTCTGCAACATTTCGCGGCTGACATTGAGCGGCAGGTCGGCGCTGTCGACGACACCACGGGTAAAACGCAGATAGGGGGCGACCAGACCGTCGCAATCATCGGTGATGAATACCCGTTTGACGAACAGCTTGACCCGTTGCTGACGGGCCGGATCGAACAGATCATGCGGGCGGGTCGATGGAATGAAGACCAGCGCATCATATTCGATCATGCCTTCGGCATGGTAATGCAGGCGCATCCATGGCTCGTCAAAGGCGTGGGAAACATGGCGGTAGAACTCGGTATAGTCGAAATCGGTGATCTCCGACTTCGGACGGGTCCACAGGGCCGATGCCTTGTTCACCGTCTCGACCTCATCATCCTTCTCCGTGGTACCGAGGCGGATCGGCAGGGCGATATGGTCAGAATATTTCTGGATGATCTCGCGGATACGATGGCTTTCCAGATACTCCCCGGCATCGTCACGCAGGGTCAGGCTAATGCGGGTACCGCGCGGCGCATCGGCCGGGCCGTCACCGATCTGATATTCACCACGGCCATCGGATACCCAGCGGGATACGGCATCACTACCGGCACGGCGGGAGATAACCTCAACTTCGCTTGCCACCATGAAGGCGGAATAGAAGCCGACGCCGAACTGGCCGATCAGGCTGACCGCATCCTGTTTCGCATCATCACCGGACTTGCCGGCCATTTCCTTCATGAAGGCACCGGAACCGGAGCGGGCGATGGTGCCGAGATTGTCGATCAGTTCCTGACGGTCCATGCCGATACCGTTATCGGCAATGATCAGCTTTCCGCCATCCTTGTCCACAGTGACATGGATCTGCAGCTCGGTTTCCTCGCCCAGCAGGGCCGGGTCGGTAATGGCGAGATAGCGCAGGCGATCACAGGCATCGGCGCTGTTGGAGATCAGTTCGCGCAGGAACACCTCGCGCTCGCTATAGAGGGAATGGGCCACAATATCGAGCAGACGGCTGACTTCAGCCTGAAAACTGCGGGTTTCCTGTTGGTTTTTTTCAGCAGTATCGGTCGTCATGGGTCACTACCATTTAAGTTGGACTTCAAGGTCGGGTTGCGCCGGACAAAAGGCGGCAACAGGCATGGTTATGCCGTGATGGTCATATGGGAAAGCATGGGTGAAAGGCAACCACCCTGTCCTATCTGGGCGCGGCGGTCCCATCCGTGGGGCCAAGCTCACCCATGAAGGTGCTGATCAGATTGGTAAAGGACTGGCCATTGAGCGTGATCTTGCCATTGGCCTCAACCCGCAGGCTGTACTCCCGATTGCTGCGCCCACCGATCAACTCGCCCTCGGTACCAAGACTTTGCAGGGTGCGCAGGATCAGCATCGTCGCCGCATTGCCGTTATTGTTCGCCCCCGGCGCCGACAGGTCCCGCAACAGCTCATCCATCCCGATCATCCGGATATTGGCAGCAGCCACCGTTTTATAGGTCGCACCATTGTCGAACAGGGCAGAAGCGGTTACCCGGGAATCCAGCTTCTCCGAATTGATATAGCCCTTCTCAAGGGAGATCGAGGTACCGGCAACGGCCAGTACATGAAACAGCTTTTCCAGGCCGAAATTGGCACCCGGCAGGGCACCATAGAGCGACATGTCATTCGGTATCTGGGTGATGATATCCCAGAGCTGACTGTTCGGAATTCCCTCGACATCGAGCTCGAACGAGATTTCATCCGGCGTCAGGTCCGGGGCTGGCGGGGCTGGCAGCGAGACCAGTCCGGTATGGCCATACTGTGCATTGATCCGGCTGGTTTCCTCATTCATACCACGCACAAGTATGCTGTAGACAATCTCATCCACCGAATAGCCACGGCTGGTTACCGGATCATTGACCACGAGACCGTTGATCGTCACCGCACCACCGGCATCGGACATCAGGCTTGGCAGATCGAGCAATTCCCGACGCAGCTGGTCGAGGAGCAGGTCTGTCGTCTCCCGGTCGGGCAATTCGCCTTCCGGGCTCGGGATAAAAGCCTGGGCCAGTGACTGGAACCGGCGGGCAAACCGGTTCATGTTCACCATATCGAAGCTGCGCACCTCGGTTTCGGAGACCAGATTCTCGATATAGGTCAGGCGATTACCGTCCTCATCCTTGATCTCGATCCGGGCAGCAGTCAGTTTCGACGGGCCGGTCAGGTGCAAATAGTCATCAACATCGAGCGTGCTCTGGATATCAAGCTCGCCCATCGTGAACAGCGCCACCGGATCACCGTCGACGAGGCTGCTCTGGACCACAATATCACTGAACACGGCATCAAGACCGGTCAGGGTCTCGAACCGGGTGTCCCAGACACCGCGCACACGCTGACCGGCCATATCAAAGCGGCCAATCTCCGTCCCCGTATCATCAAGGATCGGAAACGGCAGCGGCAGGCGCATGGCCACCCGATAGGTTACCGGCGTCTGGGGCGTCAGTGACAGGGTAATGGTCCCGATCGGCATCACCATGCCCGAGCCGAGATTGAGAGTAATATCAGGCAGGGTTACCGCATAGCGCTCACCGAACGGCTCGACGATCACCTGTCCCTGCAGGATGACCGCCTGCCCGCCGGGGCTGTCGGGCGGAAAGAAATCGAGCAGCCAGCGTTCAACCGCCTGCCGGATGGCAACGGCACCGGCGTCATTGGGCTCCGGCGCCCGCCCCGGCTCACTCGCGGCACCACCGAGTTGCGCAACGCGGACATCGCCAGCACCGGATTCAGCGGCGGCCAAAGCGTATGGAGCAGCAGCTTGTGATGCAGCAACCAGCAGGGCACACCCGAACAACCGGGGAAACAACCAACCCGGTCGTCCCTGACCGCCATTCCACACAGTGTTCAAACGCGTTTTGCGCACAACCATCTCCATACTCAACCGGATATCCACCGGATATTCCACTGGGCCTTGCGGCCTTAATGCTGGTGCTGATAACCAATATATCGCATTAGCTATCGCATATTTCCTGCCCTACCCCATGTTTATGGCGTGTTTTCGGGTCAGGATATAGCCCTTGCCTAGCAAATTACCCCTTTCCCACCAATCGCAACCGCACCCATGTCCCAGAGTATAGGCCAGCATTTCCGGGACGATCCGCGTATCACGGCGGTTCTGGGTCCGACCAATACCGGCAAGACCCACTTTGCCATCGAGCGGCTTGTGGCCCATGACAGCGGGATGATCGGCTTTCCCCTGCGGCTTCTGGCGCGGGAAAACTACGACCGAGTCTGCGAGATGAAGGGTCGGCACCTGACCGCCCTGATCACCGGTGAGGAACGCATTGTCCCACCGGGCGCCCGGTATTTCCTGTGCACAACCGAATCAATGCCGGTGGAAAAGGCACTGGCCTTTGTCGCGCTGGACGAGGTGCAGCTCTGCGCCGATCCTGATCGCGGCCACATCTTCACCGACCGGTTGCTGCATTGCCGGGGCACGTCCGAGACCATGTTCCTCGGTGCCGCGACCATGACCAACCTGATCCGCTCGCTGGTGCCGGAAGCGGAGATTATCGGACGGCCGCGCTTCTCGACCCTGACCCATACCGGGTTCCAGAAGGTAACGCGCCTGCCGCGCCGCTCGGCAGCGGTCGCCTTCTCCGCCGCCGATGTCTATGCGCTGGCCGAACTCGTAAGGCGGCATCGCGGCGGGACGGCGGTCGTGCTGGGTGCCCTCAGCCCACGTACACGAAATGCGCAGGTCGCCATGTATCAGTCGGGCGAGGTCGATTACCTCGTCGCGACCGATGCCATCGGCATGGGCCTCAACATGGATGTGACCCATGTGGCCTTCGCCGGGCTGACCAAATTCGACGGCCATAACCGCCGCCGCCTCTATAACCACGAAATCGCCCAGATCGCCGGACGGGCCGGACGCCACATCACCGATGGCACCTTCGGCACCACTGCCAATGCCAAGCCGTTCAGCGAGGAACAGGTGGAGGCGATCGAGGAGCATCGCTTTGACCCGGTGCACAAGATTTCATGGCGCAACAACAATCTCGATTTTCGCAGCACAGCCGCCCTGTTGCGCAGCCTCGACCTGCATGCGGAGGCACCGGAACTGATCCGTATCCGCGATGCCGAGGATCATCTGGCGCTGAAATCCCTGTCACAGGACACGACCATCGCCGGGCGTGCCACCACACAGCATCAGGTCAAGCGCCTCTGGGATGTCTGCCAGATACCGGATTTCCGCAATACCCTGTCCGATGCCCATCTGCGCCTGCTGACCCAGATCTATACCCATCTGTCTCAGGGCAGTGAGCGCCTGCCCCATGACTGGGTCGCCGATCACCTGAGCAAGCTGGAACGTACCGACGGCGATATCGATACGCTGATGGCCCGCATTGCCCATGTGCGCACATGGACCTATATTGCCCATCGTGAAAACTGGCTTGATGACCCGATACACTGGCAGGAACGTAGCCGAGCGCTAGAAGATCAGCTATCAGATGCGCTTCATGATCGACTTACGCAGCGTTTTGTTGATAAACGCTCAGCATCTCTATTACGACACCTGCAATCAGGCACGCCCCTTACAGGGGCAGTAAGACAGAACGGTGAGGTTCTTGTGGAAGGTGAATTTGTCGGCGAGCTGAAAGGCTTCCGGTTTGTAGAAGACAGCGAAGCCGCAGTTGGCGACGCACCAGCGATCCAGACCGCTGCCCGCAAGGCACTGGTTGACGAGATACAGCGCCGGGTTCAGGCCTGCTGCAACGATGTGGACGGCATGTTCGACCTCGCTGCCGATGGCTATATCGCATGGCGCAAGGCCCCGGTCGCCAGACTGGCAGCCGGTGAGGACGCCCTGCGACCGAAGATCGAGATACTGCCGACCGAGCTGCTCGATGGCGGCCAGCGCGACCAGATCCAGCAACGGCTGGAAAAGTTCATCCGTGCCCATATCGAGGAAATCCTCGGCCCACTGCTCGCCTGTGAGAAGGTTGAGGCAACCGGTGCCGCCCGTGGCATTGCCTTTCAGGTCTTCGAGGGTCTCGGCAGCCAGCCGCGCTACAAGGTCGAGGACCTGATCAGCAATCTGGAAAAGGATGACCGCCGCGCCTTGCACCGGGTCGGCATCCGCCTTGGTCCGCTCCATGCCTTTATTCCGAAGCTGGGCAAGACCCATGCGGTCAATCTGCGGGCATTGCTCTGGTCTCTGCACCAGGGCCGCAATCTGCCCGCTCCCGTGCCTGCCAATGGCCGGACATCGGTGAAGCCGACCGAGGGTGTGCCGCACCTGTTCTACAACATGATCGGCTATCCTGTGGTTGGCCCGCTGGCCGTCCGCATGGAAATCCTCGATCGGGTGATTTCCAAGCTGCATGACAGCGCCACCGGCAATATTGCCGTGATGGACAATTCATGGGCTGAACTGCTCGGCTGCACGCTCGATGATCTGAAAGCCGTGCTGACCTCGCTCGGCTATCAGGAACTGCCACCGGAACCCGAAGCCGCCCCAACCGTTGTTGAAACAGGCAACGAAACAACGGCTGCAGAGGATATGGCACAACAACAGACAGCAATTACCGGCGACACCATCCCGACCGGCACCCCGCCTGAAATGCCGGTTATTCAGGCATCAGAGGTACCGGGTGGCCAGCCATCCGAGACCCCGGCTATGCCGGACCAGCCAGCGGAAACCCCGCCAGGCCAGCCGAGTGAGGTACCGCCGGAGACCCCATCCAATCCGGTTATCCCCGACCAGCCGACCGAGGCGCCACCGACCGAGCCGAGCGAAGACCCGGCCAAACCGGCCACCGACAGCACTGCGGAGGCTGCGAAGCCGCCACAGGTTCGCTTCCGGCTGACCAAGCCACGGCTTGGCGGTCCGCGCGGCAATCGCCCGCCACAGGATCGTGCACCGAAGGCCAAAAAGCAGCATGGCAGCAGTGGCGGCGGCGATGCCCCGCGTCATGACCGCAAGAAGCCCGGCAAGAAAGCTGAAGGTGGCGGGAAACACGGCCGTTCGGATCGTCGCGGCGGCAGCAAGGGCAAGCAACAGAGCTTTGCCGGTGACAGCAATCCGATGACCTACTCACCATTTGAGAAACTGCGCGCCCTGCAACAGGGCAATGCCGACAGTGACAAGAAAGACTGATCGCGTATGACCAAGGCCGCCGAAGAGCCCGGCAAGATGCGGCTTGATAAATGGCTTTGGCATACCCGGTTTTTCAAAACCCGCAGCCTTGCCGCCAAGATGTGCAATGGCGGCAAGATCAGGGTCAACAGCACCCTGATCAGCAAGGCGCATTATCAGGTCAATATCGGTGATACCCTGACCTTTCCGCAGGGGCACCATATTCGCGTGGTTCGGGTTACCGAACTGCCGGACAAGCGCGGTTCGGCACCGATCGCCCAGTCATGCTATGATGACCTCGCTCCGCCCGATGCGGCGGAGAAACTGCCGCAGGACAGGGTCAGTGCCGAGAAGCCGATCGCCACAGCCAAAACCGGCCCCGATGCCCGCCCCAACCCGCGGGATCGCAAGGCATTGGCGAAATTGCGCGGCAAAGAGTAAAATCGACAAATATTCGTCAAAAACCATGACGTACTTTCATTGTCGCTCCCCATCTCTTGGATATGAGAGATAACAATAAAATCAGGAGTAAACCCCCTATTATGACGAAGTACACGTATTTGGTTGATCGGGTGAAAAGAGCTGCCCTGACCGATGCTCGTGTCAATGATTTTGACGAAACCGAGCTGGCCGCTGCAGTGCTTCTCGTGAATGCCGCCAAGATGGATGGCAAGATGTCAGAAGCCGAGCGGCAATCCGTCCTCGGCAACCTGCGCCGCAAATTCAACCTTCAGGACGAAGGTGCCGAGAAGTTGATGGATGCGGCACAGGACCAGAACGGCAAGGATGCCAGCCTCTACACTGCCGCCCAGACGCTTGAGAACAACATGAGCCTGCGTCAGCGTCAGGAACTGCTCGGCATGGTCCGTGACGTGGTCTACAGCGATGGCCATCTCGACCCGCTGGAGCAGGCCCTGTTGTCACAGATGGCCAGCATGCTCAACGTTCCTGCCGACAACCCGGCAGCGGCACGCGCCCGCGTCGCCTCTGTCCTCGGCGTGGTCCGGGAGCGGCAGAAGCAGCACCAGAGAGAGCTCGATGAAGCTGCCGAGGCACAGAACGCCCCGGCGCCGAAGATGCAGCAGGCACCGACCACAGCAGCCTGATTGCAGGCAGGCAAACCGGTCACCCGGTCAACTTTTCGCAGCACTGGCGATTGACCGGGCCGGGCCTGATGCTTAAACACCTGCATTACATGACATGACCATCATCAGATAACCGCGCTGGCATCAGGTCAGCGCGGTTGTTTTACCAAGAGTACCGATCATGACCTATGTGGTGACCGAGAGCTGCATCCGCTGCAAATACACCGATTGTGTTGAAGTATGCCCCGTAGACTGCTTCTACGAGGGAGAGAACATGCTGGTCATCCACCCGGATGAATGTATCGACTGCGGCGTCTGTGAACCGGAATGCCCGGCGGAAGCAATTCTGCCCGATACCGACCCGGAAGCGGAGAAGTGGCTCGAACTCAATCGCGACTATTCCGAGAAATGGCCGAACATCACCGGCAAACTCGATGCCCCGGCCGATGCCGATGAGATGCAGAACGAATCCGACAAGTACAAGAAGTACTTCAGCGCTAATCCCGGCGAGGGCAATTAAGGATTTCTGCCACCTTCAGGGTAAACCGGCCTGACGAGTTATGCGCCGGTTTCATGACAGGCATGAAACTTTCATCTCGTGTTTCGACTGTATTTTGCACTTTCGCGCTTTTCTGCAATCTTAAGAGTGTGGCGAGGGCAATCAGACATTTGTTTGCGCGCCGCACCATGGATTGTCATTTTTCTGTAAAAAGCGTATATTCGTTCCTGCTTTGGGTGAATAACAGCGCGTACAGTCGATGAACATGATGTTGCATTATCCCGGATTGGCGAAGCCGATCTTACCCTGCGAGAACGCAGTTCACACCTCGGGAAGTCGATGCAAACAGGTGCGCAGCAAAAGATAACGCCCACAGCTACACACGTCAGCCCCGCATGGTGACTGAACCGATCAGATGATGATCGCGTCCAATACCGTGCGGTAAGCCGAATATCAGGATTCATTCATAACCTGACAATGCGCCGTAATGTGCCGGTCGGGTGAAGAAGGTTTTTGGGTTTAACAGCTGGTCATGCGGATGGGTCAAACCGGTGCCGCGACCGACCAACAGAGTGAGAGTGAGCAGGGAATGAGCCAGGAACAAGAATTTAACCAAGGTGATATGGTCGTTTACCCAGCCCATGGTGTCGGCACCGTGGAAGGTATTGAAACCACTGTTATCGGCGGTGAGAACCTCACCCTGTACACCATTACCTTCAAGCAAGAGCGTATGCGCCTCAAGCTGCCGGTCCAGAAAGCCAAAAATTCCGGTCTGCGTCGCCTCAGCTCCAAAGAGCGCCTGAAATCAGCGCTGTCGACCCTGCAGGGCCGTGCACGCGTTCGTCGCACCATGTGGAGCCGTCGGGCACAGGAATACGAAGCCAAGATCAATTCAGGCGACCCTGTATCCATCGCCGAAGTGCTGCGCGATCTGAAGCGTAACACCGAGCAGGGCGAGCAGTCCTACAGCGAACGTCAGATCTATCAGGCTGCCCTTGAGCGTCTGGCCCGTGAAGTTGCCGCCGTTGAGGATATCGACGAGGAAGCAGCAGCAACCAAGCTGGAAAAAGTTCTGTCGAAAGCCGCGTAATCCTGCGCTTCCCCGGTTTTCGGACCGGACAGACATAAGCCAGATCGGCAAAAATTGACCGATTGTGTGAACCTGGGGCGACACCGCCCCGGGTTTTCTTATTTCCGGCTTGCATCCTTTGGTCGCAGGAATCCCCACACGTACAATTACTGTAGGCGTGGGTTATTGAACTGGCAGGCACCGTTCGATAGCCCGATATGGCAGGCAAAACCCGCTATATTACAAACACTTACAGCGTGACGGGCAGAGCATCAATACGATGGCAGGCAGTGAAAGAATCGCACGACTCGGACAACCCGATCGCATATGGGCCATACCGGCCTGTCATGCGGAAATCGGCCCACTCCGGGAACTTCATGAGTATCTGGCAGCGGAATTCCGCGCCGGGGACCGTATCGTCTATCTCGGCAATATGATCGGCCATGGCGGGGCTACCCTGGAGACCGTCGATGAGCTGATCCGCTTCCGCCGCGAAATCATCGCCCGGCGCGAGGTTCTGCACACCGATGTCGTCTATCTGCGCGGCGCACAGGAAGAAATCTGGCATCGCCTGCTGCAACTGCAATTCGCCCCCAATCCCGGTGAAGTCCTGCAATGGATGCTGAGCAATGGCGCGGCTCCAATCGTTCGTGCCTATGGTGGTGATCCACAGGCCGGTATCTGTGCCGCCCGATCCGGCGCCAAGGCAATCACCCGCTGGACCAATGCCCTGCGTCACGGCATTCGCCTGAATGACGGCCATACCCAGTTCTTCTCGGTCATTCGCAGGGCTGCCCTGACCGATTACAGCCAGTCCAACCAGACCAACACCATGCTGGTCAGCGCCGGGGTCTGTCCGGTGACACCGCTGGAAAATCAGGGCGAAACCCTCTGGTTCGGTGGCAAGCGTTTCGACCAGTACAGCCAGCCGGTCCATGGCTGTGGCCGGGTGATCCGTGGTCGTCGTAATGAGCTGAATGCCCCTATGGAGCCATCCATCGGCGCCGTATCAGCAACCCTCGACAGCGGTTGCGGCCCCCATGGCGGCATGCTCAACCTCGCCTGCATTGATCCATCCGGCGAGGTAGAGATTGCCCGTCAGTTCCAGATCGAGCAGGAAGTCATCGATTTCCGTATCATCGCTTGAACCGGTCACGGTCAACGACCGCCCGGTTCTAGTGATCCGCGTGTCGGGTCAGGTTACCGAACAGCGGCGAGTTCCGCACCATGGCGACAAAGCGCTGGCGCAACGCAATCGGCGGTGCCGCACGTACACGCATACGCCAGAGCACGAACAGGATGAAGCCGGTGTGCAGAATGCCGGTATAGACGAAAAACGATTCCGGCCCGAACGCATCCATCATGATCGATGAGACCAGCGGCCCGACCGCGGCACTGGCGCTGTAGATCATCAGGAAACCGGCGCTCAGGCGGACAAAATCCTCCGGCTCAGCAAAATCATAAGCATGGGCAACCGAGAGCGGGTAAAGCGGCAGGGCAAAGCCGCCAAAGAAGAAGGCACCAATCACCGCAGTTTCCGGCCCGGCAAAGGTCAGACCGAAACTCGCCAGCGTCGCCCCGGCAGTTGCCAGCAGCAAGCTGTGCCGCCGATCGGCCCGATCCGAGTACCAGCCGAGCGGATACTGGAACAGCGCCCCCGCCACAACCGAGGCGGCCACGAAGGTCGCGATCCCGGCAGCCTCCAGACCGACACTCGAGGCATAGACCGGCCCAACAGTTCTGAATGCCCCATTGACCGCCGCGAGTACCGCCACCCCGACAAAGGCAACGGGCGAGATGGACCACATCCAGCGGACCGAGACCTTGACCTGTGCCGGTGGTGCGGGATTGGACAGCTTCGACAGGGTCAGCGGGATCAGCGAGGCGCAGAACAGCATCATATTGACGATAAAGATCGCCGTACCGCTGGTGCCGAATACCGGCAACAGGAACTGTACGCCCGTGACCGAACCCAGATCGGCGATCCGATAGACGCTCATCAGGCGTCCCCGGCGGGTCTTGTCGGTCGCGCCCATCATCCAGCTCTCGATGGTCATGGCGATGCCACCGAAGGCAAAGCCGCAAAGCAAGCGGGAGACAAACCAGATATAGGGCGACTGGCTCAGCGCCATGAAGCCGATGGAGATCGCGGCGGTCGAGGCCAGCCCGGCAAAGACCCGGATATGCCCGGCAGGCCGCAGAATCGCTGGCGTCGCCAGTGCTGCGGTTAATTGTCCGACATAATAGGCAGTGCCCAGCATCCCGATCATGCTGGCGTCATACCCGATATCACTGCCGCCAACCGCGGTCAGCGTCAGGGCCAACCCATTGGCACCAATGGTTAATGCAGCGGAAAGAATAATCAGAATGAGGGCGGGAATGCCGGTCATTTGAACAGGGGTACCGAGTTCTGAAAACGGAAAGGCATGGTGCAACGCACCAGTGCGGATCATCTAAAGTGTGGACCAAGCGCGAGATAATGTTAAGAAGCCTTTGCCGATTTTATCCGCCGACCATTGAATGCCTGTTATGCGCCGACCTGTTTTCCCCCGCCTTCTCGCCTCACTTGCCCTTGCAACCACCGCCCTGTTTATCGCCGCCTTGTCTATCGCCGCCCAGCCGGGGACCGCACAGGCCGATGAGCCGGTGACCCTGACACTGCATCACTTCCTGAGCCCGAAATCGGCAACCCATACGAAATTCCTCCAGCCATGGGCCGAGCGGGTCGAAGAACAATCCGGCGGTGCCCTGAAAATCCGCCTGTTCCCGTCCATGTCTCTCGGTGGCAAGCCGCCGGAGCTGTACCGGCAGGCGCGTGACGGTTCGGCGGATATTGTCTGGACCCTGATCGGTTATACCCCTGGCGTCTTCCCGCGCTCGGAAGTCTTCGAGCTGGCGACAGTGCACCGGGGCAGTGCTGCTGCTACCAATGTCGCCATTCAGGAAATGTTCGACGACATTGCCGATGACTACACCGACATTCACCCGATCCTTGTCCATGTCCATGCCGGCAACGCCCTGCATATGAGCGAGAAACTGGTGCGCCAACCGGCTGACCTTACTGGCGTCAAACTGCGCACGCCATCACGTACCGGTGCCTGGATGATCGAGGCCTTCGGTGCCGAGCCGGTCGGTATGCCGGTGCCGGAACTGCCACAGGCCCTTGCCCGCGGCACGGTTGAAGGCGCGCTGCTGCCGTTCGAGGTCATGCCGCCAATGAAACTCGATCAGTTGACAAAACACTCTATTGAGGGTGTGGATGGCCAGCGTTTCGGTACTTCCGTGTTCCTGTTCGCCATGAATAAAGACCGCTACAATGCCCTGCCCGACAATCTGAAGGCCGTCATTGATGCCAATTCCGGCATGGCAATCGCCCGCGATGTCGGCCTCGTCTGGGACGGCAATGAAGCCGATGGCAAGGCAGCACAAGAAGCCTCCGGCGGCACAATCGAAAAGCTGTCCACCGATGAAATGGCCGCCTTTACCGAATTGTCAGAAGGTGTTACTGAGCGCTGGATTGCGGAGATGAAGGATCGTGGCATTGATGGTGCCAACCTCGTCGAAAAAGCCCGCACCGCCATCGCCAAACAACAGAACCTGCATTAAGCCAATCGTGCCTGACGACGCTGTACCCGACCATCCCCCGGCGGCATTGACCGACCGGGCAGCCAACCTCTTTGCCCTTGCTGGTGGCTGTCTGCTGCTTGCCATCATTGGTGTTACTGCAACCAATACCAGCCTGTTCATCGCAGACCGTATCGCTGCGCTGTTTGACAGCAATGTACATGGGCTGAGCGGGTATGAGGATTTTACCGGGCTTGCCACCGGCACGGCGATCCTGTTGATGCTGCCTTACTGTCAGGCCCAGCGCGGGCATCTGGCGGTAGATGTGCTGGCCCAGCGCCTGCCAGCGCGGCTGAACCTGGCACTTGGCGTGTTATGGGCGGTTTTGATGGCGGTGGCCGCCGCCGGTCTCGGCATCGCGCTGGTCTATGGCATGATTGAACTCCGCAGCGACATGGCGGTCAGCCGGGTCTTGGGTTGGCCAATATGGCCATTCCTGTTACCGGGCTGCGCAAGCCTTGCGCTCTGGGCCATCATTTCGGCGCGACAGGCACTTGCCATGATTATGGTGAGGGCCGCCCGATGACCCCGGAATGGATCGGCGTTATTGGCCTTGCCGCCCTGTTCGGCCTCCTGCTGCTGCGGATGCCGGTAGCGCTCGCCATGCTGGCAATCGGTGTCGGCGGCAATTACGCCCTCAGCATCGCCGAGCCTTATCTGCGCTTTGCCCCCTATCTCGCCCAGTTCAAAAGCCTGCTCTGGGGCACGGTATCGAGCTATGAGCTTTCGGTTGTGCCGCTGTTCATCCTGATGGGCTGTGTCGCCGGGCAGGCCGGGTTGAGCCGTGATCTGTTTCGTGGTCTGCACGCACTGTTCGGGCGCATTCGCGGCGGCGTTGCCATGGCTGCCATCGGTGCCTGTGCCGGTTTCGGTGCGGTTTCCGGCTCTTCCATCGCCACCTCATCGACCATGGGACGGGTCGCCCTGCCCGCCCTCGACAGCCTCGGCTATGCCCCACGGCTGGCGACCGGCACGCTGGCGGCGGGCGGAACGCTCGGCATCCTGATCCCCCCATCGGTGGCGCTGGTCATCTATGCCATCATCGTCGAGGCATCAATTATCGAGATGTTTCAGGCTGCGGCCCTGCCCGGCATCCTCGCCGTTGTTTTCTTCCTTGCCACCATCGCCATCGCCGTGCGCCTCCGGCCCGCTGATGCACCGGCAGCCACCCCGCTCGATCCGATTGAGCGCCGCAAGGCCCTGAAACGCCTGATCCCGGTGGCCCTGCTGTTCGGCGGCATCGTCCTCGGTCTGGGCATGGGGCTGTTCACCCCGACCCCGGCGGCGGCCATCGGTGCCTTTGCCGTCATCGCCTATGGTTTCGCACTCCGGTTCATCACCGATGACGGCCTGACCCTGAGCGGCCTGACCACCGCCATCCGGGAAACCGCCGTCACCAGCGGCATGATCTATTTCATCCTGTTCGGTGCGGAAGTGCTCAAGACCTTCTTCAGCCGTGCCGGCCTGCCGCAACTGCTGGCCGACTGGGCGATGAACAGCGGCTATGAGCCGTTCATGATGCTGGCGATCATGCTGGCGCTGTTGATCCTGCTCGGCTGCTTCATGGACAGCCTGTCGATGATCCTTGTGGTGGTGCCGTTCTTCTGGCCGGTGCTGGCGACGCTCAATGGCGGCGACTTCGTACTGGCGCAGGATGCCGCCTTCGGCATGGATACCGAGAGCCTGAAACTGTGGTTCGGCATCCTCGCCCTCGTGGTGGTGGAGCTCGGGCTGATTACACCACCGGTGGGCCTCAACGTCTTCATCATCGCGCAACTGGCCCCGAGAGTGCCGATGGGCGATATATTCAGAGGCGTCTTGCCGTTTTTCTTGGTCGAACTGCTCCGGATCGCGCTATTGGTTGCCCTGCCCGTCCTGACCCTCGGCCTGCCCGGCCTGTTGCGCTGATGACCGAATAGAGTGCCCGATGCTGTTCTATACCGACTTGACCCAGAATGACCTGCCATTGCCACCGGAAACGGTCGCGATCCTGCCGCTGGCTGCGATTGAAACCCACGGGCCGCACCTGCCGCTGGGCACCGACGTCATTATCGCCGAGGCCATCGTGGACAAGGCGGCACAGGCGCTGGAACTGGTCGATCAGGAGAAAATCTCGGTCATGCTGCCGACACTGTGGCTTGGCGCTTCCGATGAGCATGCCGACCGTGCCGGAACCCTGACACAGGATGCCGAGTTGCTGATCGGCCAGATCGTTGCCATCGGCGGACAACTGGCGGCCAGCGGTATCAACAGGCTGGTGCTGCTGAATGCCCATGGCGGCAACAAGGCGGCAGCGGAAATCGCCGCCCTGCGCCTGCGCCGGGATTTCGACATGCTGGTCGCCTATCCGCACTGGGCGCAATTCGGCCTGCCGGAAGCCCTGCCCGCCGATCTGCCGACCCGCGGTGATGTGCATGGTGGCTGGCAGGAGACCGCGATCCTCATGGCCGTACGCGAGGATCTGGTTGCTGATGACGAACGTACCGATTTTGCCGCCACTGGTCCGATAGCGGGCAGCCTGTTTCCCAAGGGCAGGATCGGCTGGGGATGGATGACCAGCGATATGAACCCGGACGGTGCCATCGGTCGCGCCGATCTCGCAACCCCGATGCTGGGAGCGGCACTGCTCGATCACCTCGGCCCGGCGCTTGCCAATCTGATCCTTGAGCTGTCCGCCATGTCATGGCCACCGGGCGACTGATGCAACAGTGGGATGAGGCACAAGTCACCGCCGAGTGGGAAACATGGCAGCAGGAATCGGCTGACCCGGCATCCCTGCCCGCACTTGCCCCCTATCATCCACTGCTGAACGCGATCTGGCAGGACAAACCGCTGGTGATTGCCCAGCTTGGTCAGTCACTCGATGGCCGCATTGCCACGCCGAGCGGACATTCCCATTACATCAACGGGTCGAGCGCCCTCGACCATCTGCACCGGCTGCGCGCACTGGTTGATGCGGTGTTGGTCGGGGCCGGTACGGTTGCCGCCGACAATCCGCAACTCTCGGTCCGGCGGGTCAGCGGCAGAAGCCCGGCGCGCGTGGTGATTGACCCCAGCGGCAGAACCGCTCTTGAGGCCCGCTGGCGCGATAATCCGGCGGAACAGCGCATCCTGATCCACCGCAGCGATGTGACACCCGATACCTGCCCGAAAGACTGCAGCCATATCAGTATTGCCGCCGATGCAAATGGCGACCTGCCGATCGACGCGATCCGTGCGGCGCTGGCGGAACGCGGCCTGACACGGTTGCTGATCGAGGGCGGGGCCAGCACCGTATCCGGCTGGCTCGATGCCGGTGCCATTGACCACCTGCACCTGCTGGTCGGTCCACTGATTATCGGTGCCGGACCGAGCGGCATTACCTCATCCCGTACAATCGAGACGCTGGAACAGGCGATACGCCCGAGCGCTATCAGCCACTATACGCTACCCGGCGGCGATATGCTGATTGATTGCGCCTTTTAGCAATCAACCTGCCGATCAGCGAGCCGGATGGGCGAAGAGATCGGTATGGCCGACCGCCAGCATATCAGCAGCATCCGCATGGGCGCGCAGCCATGCCTGAATGGTATCCTCGTCCACCGCCATTTCCCGCGCGGCACCGGCCCAGCCGTCGATTACCGCCTGTCGCATCTCGGCATGATCGGACCCGAGTTCCCATGTGCTGTCACCGGAGAACAGGCGATACCCGGCATTGGCGAGTGCAGCCTCCAGCCGCAGGGTGGCATTGGGACCGGCAGCTGGGCCGAAGCCCTTGTCGGTCTGCTGATGCGCATCGAACGCCTCATGCATCACCTTGTCTTCCGGCACCTTATTGGCAAATTCCAGTCGTCCGTCATAGGTGAGCAGACCAAGCAGCGGCAACTGCCGTTCCGCCAGCCGTGCCACCAGCGTCTCGATCCATGTGGTCGAGGTCAGATCAAACAACGCCGAGGCGGTAACAAACCCGGCCTCATCATCCCACGGGGCCGGATCATCGGCCAGATCATGCACCTGATAATGGATGGTCAGGGCCTCAGTTTCCGCCACCGGCCCGAGCCGTGCTTCAGCGGCCTGCAGGTTCTCGGCTACATGGTCGATCAACCGCCATGTCTGTGGCCTTGGCAACAAGGGATGCAGTGCGCGGACGGTTGCGCCGGTCCCGGCGCCGAGATCACAGATCGAGATACTGTCCCGATCGGCAAAATAGGTTGCAACCTGCGCCTGCAACGCCTTGCAGCGCGCCTGTCTGTCCGCAGGTTCACGCAGGTCGAGCCAGTCTGGGCTGAAACCGGACATATTAGCTTTCCCGTCCTCTAGTTCGCGGCAGCATCGGTCAGACACCGGCCGATCACCGCTGCCGTGTCGAACCAGTCGGGCATGGTCTGTCCATAATCCCACGCCTTATCGGATAACGCCTGACGCTGCGATGGGTTCGACAACAGGGCGGCCATGGCGGCGCTGAGCGCATTGGCGTCACCATCGGGTACCAGAATGCCGCCCGGCCCCACCGTATCCGGCACGGCACCGGTGGCAAAACCGAGCGCCGGAATACCGCGCCGCACCGCCTCGGCGAAAGCCATGCCATAACCCTCATAATGCGATGGCAGCACAAACAGCGATGCCTGGGCATAGAGCGCGTGCAGGTCGGCCTCCCCGACACTGCCGGTAAAGCTGACCCGATTGGCCAGCGCCGGGACCGAGGCTACCGAGGTGATAAACTGGGCATATTGCGGATCACGACCGGGATCGCCACAGATCACGGCATGCCATGGAACATGAGTGAGACCGAGCAGACAGGCGAGCAGGATATCCGTGCCCTTGCGCTGGGTAATCGTGCCGACGCTGAGGATCATCGGCGGCTGACGGTTATCGGGTGTCGCCCGTTTGGCCGCCGGAATACCGGGTGTCGCCACATGGATGCGCCGGGCCGAGACATTGAAATCGCGGACCAGAACCCGTTTGGTATGCGGGCTGGTGACGATGATCGTATCGGCGACCGAGAGTGCCGCCTGTTCATTATCGATCAGCTGTTTGGCGCGAACCGGATCAAGCCCGGTTTCCAGTCCCAAAGGATGATGCACCAGTGCGATCAGCGGGTTCGGCACATCGGCGAGCAGGGTTGCGGGCAGCGCGCCATAGGCGAGCCCGTCAACCATGACCGGCATGCCCTCGGGCACCGCGTTCAACAACCGAATCGTCTCGTCCACCACCGCCGGGCTCGGATCGGGAAACCCGGCATCAAGCTGGATGATATTGGCATTCCAGCCGGAGCCGGGCAGATGGTCGATAATCTCCCGCGCATAGCCATAGCCACCGGTGCGGGTTCCCAGATCGCCGGGAATGGCGAAGGCGAATTGCCGGATTTTCGAGCGGGCTTCGGCCATATCAGGCAACCGGTGCCTCATACCAGCCACGGGCCACATGGCTTTCATTCAGCAGCACGCGGATCTTCTCGATCCCGGTGGCGGATGGGCCGAGCTTGCCGTCATGGATCGCCGCGACCAGCTTGTCGAAAATCCATTTCGCCAGCTTCTCGGTGGTCGAGCGGCGATCAGTGAAATCGGGATGCTCGTCGAGGTTCTTGTAGTTCAGCTCGCCCAGAATGGCCTTCAGCGTATCGCTCGCCAGACCGATATCGACCACGATGTCGTTCTCATCCAGCTCGGGCCGGAAGAACGCGGCATCGACGACAAAGGTGGCACCATGGGTCTTCTGGGCCGGGCCAAAGGCCTCACCGGCAAGGCTGTGGGCGATCATGATGTGATCGCGTACTTCGAGCGCGTACATGGGCAGAGCGTGTCCTGACTAAAGGCTGAAAAAGGAGAGAAGAATTTACGGATACCGGATGACGGTCATCAGACCATCGGCATCGTCGGCAAAGACGGATGGCATAGCTGCCGCCGCATCGTCAAAAGCAATTTCACCGGTGATAAGGTGATCGAAGCGATCATCGCACAAAAGCTGCATGGCGGTGGCCAGACGGCGGCGATAGGTCCAGCGCCCGCGCCGGTCTGCCGGAATGCCGCCAACCTGTGACGAGACCAGCGACAGGCGCTGGCTGTGGAATGCACCGCCGAGCGGTACCGATACCGGCCTGTCGCCATACCAACTTGCCTCCACCACACGGGCCTCGTACCCGGCAGCGTTGAGCGCGGTTTCCAGACCGGCGGGATTGCCGCTCACATGGATCACCACATCCTGCCCGTCCGGTGCCTGATCCGGGGTGCAGAAGGCCGCGCCAAACAAATCGGCCAGCGCCGCCCGCTCGGCCACAGGATCACAGAGCGTTAACCCCGCACCGGGCAACCCGGCGGCAAGAGCCGTGACCAGCAACCCCAACACCCCGCCGCCGACCACCAGTATCCGGTCCCCTGCACTGGCGTGACTATCCCAGAGGATGTTGAGGGCGGTTTCCATATTGGCGATCAGGCAGGCGCGTTTCGGCGGCAATGCCTCGGGCAGGAGATGCACATCATCGGCGGGCACCGTGAAACCGGTCTGGTGCGGGTGCAGGACGAAGCCGGGACGACCCTGCATCTCCAGCGGGCCATCAATGCATTCGGCAATCATGGCATAGCCGTATTTCACCGGTCCGCCGAACACTCCGTCCTGATGCGGACAGCGCATGCGCTGATGCTCGCTCGCCGGGACTTTGCCTGTAAAGACAAGGCGTTCGGTCCCGCGACTAATGCCGGAAAAAAGTCCGCGCATGACCACAGGATTGTCAAAATTCGCCGCATCGGCGGCCATCATGGGGCCATCTTCGATTGTGATAGTGGCATTCCCGTGATACCAGACCGCGCGAAAGTGACCGGGTTGGGGCTTGGCGAGTGTTTCAGGTAGGGCCATATCGTCTAACGGCTTGATCACTTTTGCTTTATTTTTCCGCGAAGCACTTGCTGCATATGCGAAATACCATCATTTATGGTGGTGTTCATGTTGCGGTGCGCAAGGCATAGCACTCTTACTGCGATAGGAAAATCGTGCGAACCAAGGGTATGTCAGCCGGTATTGCCACAGAAAACGGCACAACGGCAGCTTTTTCGGATATTTCAGAGAATACCGCATCGACCATTGTCAGCGCGCCGGATTACCGGCTGCGCCGTCTCGGCTTTACCCTGCTCAACCTGCTGACCATCAGCGGGTTGCTGATTACCATGGTACAGCTGCTACGCTATGGCGGCTGGCACTGGACCGACACCCTGCTGCTCGTCACCTATGCCGCAACCCCGCCCTGGCTTTCGATCGGCTTCTGGAATGCGGTGATCGGCTTCAGCCTTCATGCCTTCGCCCGTGATCCGATCCGTCAGGTGGCACCGAGCCTGCTGATCGACGAGAGCAAGCCGATCACGGCTAAGACCGCCATCATCATGACCGTGCGCAATGAAGACCCGGCACGCTCCCTGAGCCGGTTCCGCGCGGTTCAGCAGAGCATTAGCGCACTGGCCGAAGCCGACCGCTTCGATTTCCACCTGCTGTCCGATACCAGCCGCCCGGTAATCGCCGCCAATGAGGAAAAGCTTGTCGCCGAATGGCGTCAGCAGGCCGGACCGGGCGTGAATATCCATTACCGTCGCCGCGCCGACAATACCGGTTACAAGGCCGGTAATGTCATGGCGTTCTGTGCCGATCACCGCGATGATTACGACTTCTTCATCCCGCTTGATGCTGACAGCGTCATGTCCGGTGAGGGCATCCGCCGTCTGGTCCGGCGTATGGAGGCCAACCCGCAGATCGGTATCCTGCAGAGCCTCGCCGTCGGCATGCCATCGGACAGTGGCTTTGGCCGGTTGTTCCAGTTCGGTATGCGCCATGGCATGCGGGCCTTCACCCTCGGTTCCGCATGGTGGCAGGGCGATTGCGGCCCGTTCTGGGGCCATAATGCCGTCGTGCGCATGGCCGCTTTCCACGACCATTGCCAACTGCCGACCCTTGGCGGTCGCCCGCCGCTCGGTGGCCACATCCTGAGCCATGATCAGGTCGAGGCCGTGCTAATGCGCCGCGCCGGTTACGAGGTCCGGGTCTGGCCGATCGAGGATGAGAGCTTCGAGGAAAATCCACCGAGCCTGCCCGATTTCGTCAAACGCGAACTGCGCTGGTGTCAGGGCAACCTGCAGTATTTCGGTCTGCTCGGCATGCGTGACATTAAACCGGTCAGCCGGATGCAACTGGTGCTGGCCATCCTGATGTATACCGGTGCCCCGGCATGGATGCTGTTCATCCTGACCGGTACGGCACAGGTCATGCTCGGCCACTACAACCTGCTCGGCAGCGAATATGCAGCAGCCGGTGCCTATCCGGCAGAGCTTGGTCTCGGGCTGTTCATCACCATCATGACCCTCAGCCTGTCGCCGAAATTCATGGGTGTCGCCTGTGTGCTGTTTTCAGCCCGTGAGCGCCAGCGCTATGGCGGCGGCCTGATCGTTGCCATCAATGCCCTGCTCGAGTTCATTACCTCGGCCCTCATGGCCCCGGTCGTCGCCTTTACCGAAGCGATCTTCATTGCCGGACTGCCCTTCGGTCGGCAGATCAAATGGGATGTCCAGCGCCGTGACGGTCGCGCCGTCAGCTGGTACGAGGCCGCCCATGCCTATCTGCCGCATACGCTGTTCGGTGTGGCGCTCACAGCTGTGTTCTGGAATTACAACTCGGTGTTTATCCTCTGGGCCGCACCGTTGCTCGCCGGGTTCATGCTGTCGATCCCGCTGACCGTGCTGACCTCGTCGCACTGGTTCGGTGCCTTTTCGGTCCGGACCGGTCTGTTTGCCATCCCGGAAGACCGCGATATGCCACTGATCCTGCGCCAGATCGCCTGCCGCGGACAATCAACCCCGGCGGTTAGCGGCGACCTGCAAAGCACCCTGCAACCGGTCACCGAGGCCGCCTGACCGGCGATACCGGCAACACCGACCAAGCGGTCGCTTCTGATAGGCAACAGCCTCGGCGGTGTGCTAAACCTGTGGCCAATCATAAAGCCACAGGTTTTGGGAGCCACCAGCAGATGTCAGCCGTGCCAGAAAACAGCGCCGCCACCCCGGTTCAGGACAAAAACATCCGTCCGTCATTTGACTGGCAAGACCCGCTGCTGCTCGACAGCCAGTTGAGCGAGGAAGAGCGCATGGTGCGCGATACCGCCCATGGCTATTGTCAGGACCGGTTGATGCCGCGCGTGCTTGAGGCCAACCGGCACGAAGTGTTCCACCGCGAGATCATGACCGAGATGGGCGAGCTTGGCCTGCTCGGCTGTACCCTGCCGGAAGAGTATGGCGGCGCTGGTCTCAACTATGTCAGCTATGGCCTCGTTGCCCGTGAGGTAGAGCGCGTGGACAGCGGCTACCGTTCGGCAATGTCGGTGCAATCCTCACTGGTCATGTACCCGATCCATGCCTATGCCACCGAAGCGGTGAAACGCCGCCTGCTGCCAAAACTGGCGAGCGGTGAGTATGTCGGCTGCTTTGGCCTTACCGAACCGGATGCCGGTTCCGATCCCGCCTCGATGAAAACCCGCGCGCGCAAGATCGATGGCGGGTACAAACTCACTGGCAGCAAGATGTGGATCACCAATTCACCCATCGCCGATGTGTTTGTGGTCTGGGCCAAGGATGATGAGGACAATATCCGCGGCTTTGTGCTGGAGAAGGGCATGGCCGGTCTCAGCGCGCCGAAGATCGAGGGCAAGTTCTCGCTCCGCGCCTCGATCACCGGCGAGATCGTCATGGACGGCGTCGAGATACCGGAAGAGAACGCATTCCCCGAGGTACGCGGTCTGAAAGGCCCGTTCTCCTGCCTGAACAACGCCCGGTACGGCATTGCCTGGGGTGCCATGGGTGCTGCCGAATTCTGCTGGCACGCAGCCCGGCAATATGCCCTCGACCGGAGCATCTTCGGACGGCCCTTGGCACAAACTCAACTGGTGCAGAAGAAACTCGCCGATATGCAGACCGAAATCACCCTCGGCCTGCAGGGTGCGTTACAGCTCGGTCGGATGAAGGATGCCGGCACCGGCGCACCGGAAGCGATCAGCCTGATGAAGCGCAACAACTGCGGCAAGGCGCTCGAGATCGCCCGCATGGCCCGTGATATCCATGGCGGCAACGGCATCGCCGATGAGTTCCATGTGATCCGCCATGTCATGAACCTCGAGGCGGTCAATACCTATGAGGGCACCCACGACATTCACGCCCTGATCCTAGGTCGCGCCCAGACCGGGCTCCAGGCGTTCGGCTGAGCCATAGGCACAGAAGGCAATCAGGTCGGTTCCTGACCAGACAAGGCCGAATTACCACCAGCACCGGTGCGTTTGGCATCACGCTTCTGCCGTGCCTTTTTGACCTTGGTGCCCATGCCCATCTTGCGCCGTTCCCATGGACCGGGGTGCTTGGCATTCAGCCTCTCCCGGCGGCGGGATGGGTTTTCCAGCTTGTAATCATAGGCCGTGCGGGCCATGCGCTGGAGCAGCCGCACACGGTCATCAATGGTCGGATGGGTGTCGAACAGGCCGAGGAACTGCTGGCTGTTATCGAACATCATCATCCGCACCTCATCATCCACATGCGCAATATGGGACTGCACCGATACCTTGCGCAGCACGCGGATCATCGCCTCCGGGTTCTTGGTCAGTTGCACCGCCCCGGCATCGGCCATGTATTCACGCCGTTTCGACACCGCTGAACGCAGCAACAAAGCGATGAAATAACCGATCCAGAGGATCACCATGATGATCAGCAAACCGCCCAGAATCTTGCCTGAATCCCGGTTTGAACTGCCACCGTAACGAGCACCACGCCCACCAAAGCGCAGCGTGTGCATCACGCCTTCGGCCAGAATGGCCAAAATGCCGGTAAAGATCATGGCAATGACGATCAGCCGACAATCACGGTTGATGATATGGGTCAGCTCATGGGCCATCACGGCCTCAAGCTCATCATCATCCAGCTTTTCCATCACGCCTTTGGTCAGGGTAATGCGAAACGACCCCTTGGTGATACCGCTGGCAAAGGCATTGAGTTTCGGGCTGTCGATCATGCCCAGCTTCGGCATCGGCAAGCCGCGTGAAATGCACAAATTCTCCAGCATGTTGTAAACACGCGGAAATTCCTTGCGCGTCACCGGTCGTGCATTGGCGTAGTAATCGACCATCCGCTCATGAAAAAACAGGGCAATCAGATACCATAACGCAATAACAGCGGCGACGACCACGCCGATCCGTATCGCCCAGAATTCAATATTTTGTGGAATACCGTCTGTCAGTATCTGGCCGGGATGCGTGACCAGCTGCCATATCTGGTCACTGAGCTTTACATCCACCTCCAGCGCCCAGATGCCAACCACTGTCACGCAAACCAGCACGGCAAAGACCAGCACCGGGAACATCAACAGCAGAAACAGGCTTCTGATATTGTTGTTCCAGATTGCCGTGCTGAGACCGACCGCATTGACCGCCATGGGATACCCGCCCGGCCCTAGCTGAAGGACACCTCGGGCGGCTTCTCATACTCGGCCCGGCTCGCCTCAGGCAGTTCGAAGAAGGTGCGTTTGACAAAGCCGAGCGGCCCGGCAATCAGCACTGCCGGGAACTGTTCGATCGCGGTGTTGAACTCTGCGGTGGCGCTGTTGAAGAAACGGCGGGCAGCCGAAATCTTGTTCTCGAGATCGGTCAACTCGTCCTGCAGGCTCTGGAAATTCTGGTCCGCCTTCAGATCGGGATAGGCCTCGACCACAGCATTGAGGTCCATCAGCGCCTGACTGACCCGTGCCTCGGCGGCCATGGTCTTCTCGATACTGCCACCGGCCATGGCGGCGGCCCGGGCGGCAGTGACATTCTCCAGCACCTTGGCCTCATGCCCAGCATAGCCCTGAACCGTACTGACCAGATTGGGGATAAGATCGCGCCGCTGTTTCAGCTGCACATCAATATCGGCGAATGAATTCTCACAGGTCTGCCGCAATGCCACGAGGCGGTTGTAAATGCCGATGACAATAAAGGCGAGCAGCCCGACAACAATCAGTACAATGACCCAGCTTTCCATTTTCCCCCACTCGATATGTTGTGTCTGACAGGCAGCTTATGGATGCTTGTCAGGTAAACAAGATTATTTGGATATAGGGGTTTAATCGGTGTTTGCACGTTTTTTACGTGCAACGGCACTCACACCGACCGTTACGAAATATCCGATCAGCGGTTACAGAACCGGCGCGGGGCTGCTAGAAACGGTTATTGCCATATAAACCATCGCTAATTTTCAAAATCCGGCATGACTTCATCAAACAGCCTTAAAACCCGCCATACCCTGAAATTTTTCGGCATTTACCTGCGCCGGTTCGATTTGGACCCCAAGGAAAACGGGGCCGAGGCCGTGCTGCGCAAGAGCCCGTGGGTGACCCTGATCCTTGGCATCATGATGGCGGCATTCATGTCGTTTCCGGCGATCATGGCCGGGCTGGATGCGGCAGGATCGAATGGCGACAACCGCGGCGCGGAAGAAGCGGCACGGTTTCTGATGCTGCCCGGTCTGGCCATCATGGGCTGCACGATTTTGGTTTGTTTCTGGAACTGGCGCCGCTATGCTCATATCACCGTGACACCGGGCGGGTTTCATGTGGTGCGCGCCGGATTGTTCGGGAGCGAGAACTATACGCTGGACCACCGCGAGTTCCTCGGCGTGCTGCTGCGCGAATATGTGGTCAAGAGCAAGAACTCATCCACCACCTATCAGGTGGTTGAGCTGCTGCACCCGGACCCGGACAAAAGCGTGCCACTCTATATCCATGCCAGCCGCAACCCGGCGCGCGACCGGATGGAGACCC
This sequence comes from Micavibrio sp. TMED2, assembly GCA_002168225.1. Classification (NCBI taxonomy): domain Bacteria; kingdom Pseudomonadati; phylum Bdellovibrionota; class Bdellovibrionia; order Bdellovibrionales; family Pseudobdellovibrionaceae; genus Micavibrio; species Micavibrio sp. TMED2. Next base: position 63,776 of record NHBH01000009.1, on the reverse strand, counting down.
TCGCCAAGGATATGGACCTGCCGGGCCTGCGCCAGAGTGGCAACAGGATCATCGGTCGCGATACCGACGATCTGGACAAATCCATCAAGGAACGGGTTGCCGCCGGTGAGATCAGGGAAAGCTATGACGCCAAATCCACCCCGCCTGCCGGCCTCAGCCTCGAGCATCAGCGGATTGACGGTACACCGACCCTGATCGTGAACATTCTGGCCCGCCGCCTGCCCGCCTTCCTGCCATGGCTGATCGGTATTTTCTCTGCAATGCCGCTGGTGGGCATCATCTCGGATGGCGAATATGACAAGCTGTGGATCGGGGTTCTGGTCTTCTGCCTGTTCGGTGGCGTCATGTTTCTGGCCGCCCGCCATGACCGGAACACGCCGCGCCGTCTGCTGATCACGCCACAGGAAATCCGCGCAGAAGACGCTGCCGCACAGAATTATGGCCACCGCATTGGCCGCAGCAGCCTGCGACTGGATGATATTGAAGAGGTCCACACCGAAAGCAGCGGCATGATGCACCGGGTCATGATATCAAGCGACAAGGGCGAGATGCGGGTCGGCAATGGTATCAGTGCGGACGCCGCCGACTGGCTCAGCCAATTCATCATTTCCGCCATCGCCAATGCCGATACGGCACAGCCCAGGGAACCAGCATAGATGACCGAGAAAACCGGCCTGATCACCGGCGAGGATGGCAAAACCCGGTGCTGGTGGCCCGGCGAGGATGCCGAATATCTCCGCTATCATGACGAGGAATGGGGTCGCCCGGTCGGCGATGACAACCGGCTGTTCGAGAAACTGTGTCTGGAGGGCTTCCAGTCCGGCCTGAGCTGGATCACCATCCTGCGCAAGCGGGAGAATTTCCGCGCTGCCTTCGCCGGTTTCGACCCCGTGAAGGTCTCGAAATTCACCGAGGCGGATGTGGAGCGCCTGCTGCAGGATGCCGGCATCATCCGCCACCGCGGCAAGATCGAAGCGACCATCAACAACGCCAAACGCGCCCTTGAACTGCAGCAGGAGGCAGGCTCGATCGCCGCTTTCATCTGGCGGTTCGAGCCCGATGACGCCGACCGCCCGGCCAGACTGACCTATCAGGCGGCCACCAGCATGGGCAAAACCCCGGCCTCAACTGCCATGTCGAAAGAGCTGAAAAAGCGCGGCTGGAAATTTGTCGGTCCGACCACGTGCTATGCCTTCATGCAATCCATGGGACTGGTCAATGACCATATCGAGGGCTGCAGCTGCCGCGCGGCGCATGAGGCCGAGCGTTCAGCCTTCAAACGCCCGACCTAACCCGGGCCTGCTGTCTCCGCCTGCTGCTTGCGGGCGAAGCGCCATGAGAAGCGGGAGCGGTGGAAGGCCAGCAGGGCAAAGCCACCATAGACCCACCAGAAATGCGCCGCGATCATCAGCGCACCGAAATAGATTTTATAGCGCGCTGGCAAGTGGTTATAGGAAGTCATGTCGACCGCCAGGCGATAACGCTCGCCATCGCGGTGATAGGCAAACTGGTTGCCGCGCAGATCGGCATCAAGCGCACCGGTAATCAGCGCCTCCACATGGGTTGAAACCGGTCGGTCACCATCGGCAATGGCCGCCCAGTGGGTATCCTGTATCCGCTTGCGCATAGCGGGCGGTCCGACCTCCGGCAACTGTCGTATGTCGGCGACAAGACAATCGACACCGGCACGCTGGCACAGGGTCATGAAGCTCGCCTCATCCGGTACATCGATGATCCGGGCGAGATATTCCCGGTTCAGCAGCCGCTCCTGATCCAGCGTGGTGACCAGCGCGTTGTTGACGATCAACTGGTGAAACAGCGTGGTGGTGCCGAGCGTCGCGGTCATGATCAGCAGCACAAAGCTGCGCGGCACGGTCCGCCGGGACGGGATGAGCACGCTGAGCCAGACCAGCGGGTAAACAATGGCGTAACAGAGCAGGATCGCCAGTTGCACATTCACCGGCCCGTCCGGCACACCATGGCGGAAATACGCCGGATAGAGGTCAAGGCGATCCAGCAGGTTATGCAGGTGATAATCGATCAGGTCGATATTGTTGGCGAGGAATGAGGCGATGGTGATCAGCATCAGTACCCGCGCGCCCACCTGCCGCATGAACAGGGCGGCAATGCCGAGGAACAGCGGCACCTGAAACAGGAACTCTTCGGCATAGATGAAGGCCTCGCCGGTCGCGATCAGGTCGCCATTGCGCAGGGCATCGGTGATATAGAGCACATGCACGGCAAGGATATGGCCGAGGCTGGCGGCCAGAAGGGCGAGCAGCCACGGGCTGTTCCAGACCGCACGCAACCGCGCCCGCCATGCCTGACGGTCGAGGGCAGCATCAAATGCCGGGCTGGTTTCGGTGGTGCTGGTCACTGTTTCCGGGGCGTACTGTTTCTGGCGCTTTTTGCCGCAACTCCTGTCTCAACGCCCGAAACTATCATGTTTTTCAGGATTTTGCGCCTGTGACGCGACAAATGGCGATATGCCCGATGATTATTCTGGGGCTGGCGCAACCGGACCGTTTTGGCTTAAAAGACCGTCATTATGACATGGATCGTTGCCGCCCTTTATCAGTTCACCCGTTTCGACGCGCCGGAAGAGCTCCGCGCGCCGCTGCAGGTTGCATGCGTCAAAAACGGTGTACTCGGCACGCTGCTGCTCGCCACCGAGGGGATCAACGGCACCATTGCCGGTACCCGCGAGGGCATTGACGCCGCCATCGACTATATCCGCACCACCCTGCCCGGCTGTGCCGATCTGGAGTGGAAGGAGAGCATGGCCAATGAGCAGCCGTTCCACCGGATGAAGGTCAAGCTGAAGCGCGAAATCGTCACCATGGGCGTGCCCGATGTCGCCCCGGCGGCCAAGGTCGGCCATTACGTCGAGCCGGAGCAGTGGAACGACCTGATCACCCGCAATGATGTGGTGGTGATCGACACCCGCAATGACTACGAATACGCCATTGGCAGCTTCGACAAGGCAATCGACCCGCAGACCACCAATTTCCGGGAGTTTCCCGACTGGTGGCGCGACAATGCTGAGAAGTTCAAGGGCAAGAAGGTCGCCATGTTCTGCACCGGCGGCATCCGCTGTGAGAAGGCGACCTCATGGCTCGTCGATCAGGGGATGGACGATGTCTATCACCTCAAGGGCGGCATCCTGAAATACCTCGAAAATGTACCGGAAGCGGAGAGCCGCTGGCATGGCCAGTGCTTCGTCTTCGATGAGCGGGTATCGGTCGGCCATGGCCTCGAGCCGGGAGATTACGACATGTGCCGCGCCTGTCGCCGCCCGATTGATGCTGAGGACAAACTTTCACCCGCCTATGTCGAGGGTGTCAGCTGCCCCTATTGCATCGACAAGCGCAGCGATGAGGATCGCGCCCGCTTCGCCGAACGCCAGCGCCAGATTGAACTCGCCGAACAGCGCGGCGAAAAACACATCGGCGGCGCACAGGCCAAGCCTGAACCTGCAGATCAGGACTGATCAGGCAGCTCCTACCGCTCCGGCGTTGACCAGTCGGCGGGTTCGATCTTGCGACGACGAAGGCGCAGGGCGAGGCCGATAGCGACACCGACGGCAATCGCCACGGTGAGGTCGGCGAGCACGGTCAGCACCAGCGTCAGGACCAGCAGGAACAGATCCGACCGCGGCAGGGTCAGGTAATTCTTCCACTTGTGCGGTTCGCTCATATTCCAGGCAGTGAGGATCAAGAGCCCGGCCAGTGCCGGCATGGCGAGATACCCCGCCACCGGAGCCGCCACCATCATCACCAGCAGAATGGTCAGCGCATGGATGATCCCGGCAACCGGCGTACGGCCACCGGCCCGGACATTGGTTGCGGTCCGGGCAATCGCCCCGGTCGCTGGCAACCCGCCAAACAGTGAGGACCCGAGATTGGCAAAGCCCTGTGCCAGCACCTCGGCATTGGGCCGGTGATGGCCGTCGATCATCCGGTCGGCAACCATGGCCGAGAGCAGGGATTCAATCCCGGCCAGAAACGCGATGACAAAGGCCGAGGGCAGCAATTCGACAATCCGCTCCATGGTGATAACCGGCAGGGTCGGCAGCGGCGGGGTCGAGGGCAAAGCGCCGAACCGGGAAAAGATGGTATCGACCGGCAGGCTCGCCAGTACCACCAGCGCCGAGGAGACGCCAACCGCCACGATCAGCCCGGGAAATTTCGGTGCCAGACGCCGCAGTCCGACAATCAGCACCATGGTCAGAAGACCGACGCCGAGCGCCGACGGCTCAAGCGTATCCCGCGCCGCCCAGAGGCTCTCCAGCTTGGCAATGAACTCGGCCGGCACCTTCTCCATGCTCAACCCGAACAGATCACGCAGCTGGCTCGCGGCGATGATGATCGCGATGCCGATGGTGAAGCCGTTGACCACCGGTTCCGGTACATAGGAGACGAGGTTTCCGGCGCGCAAGGCACCGGCCACGATCAGGATCAGCCCGGCCATCATGGTGGCGAGCACAAGGCCGTCATAGCCATGCTCGGCGATCACCCCGAACACCACGACGATAAATGCCCCGGTCGGCCCGCCGATCTGAACCCGGCTGCCGCCGAGCAGGGAGATCAGGAACCCGGCGACAATGGCGGTGACCAGCCCCGTCTCCGGTGGTGCGCCGGAGGCGATGGCGATGGCGAGGCTCAAGGGCAGCGCCACCATGGCAACGGTAATACCGGCAAACAGATCCGCCCCGAACCCGGCAAGGGTATAGGACGGCAATGTGGTCAGAATCTTCGGCTTCATGGAACTGGGGCCTGATCGCCCGAAAAACGGAAAAGCTGGAGCGGGTGAAGGGATTCGAACCCTCGACATTCAGCTTGGGAAGCTGACGCTCTACCCCTGAGCTACACCCGCCCGCGACCGGCATTGTTAAACCTCCCGATGGTCGCCGTCAGCAAAAAATCGATTCATTGACGTGCATCAATGTCGCGCTGGCGGGATCGGGCAAGATTGCGGGCATGGAACATTGCCCTACCAGATTGGCCCTGATGTCAGCAGGCAGCGCGCCCGCCATGCCACCGGCCTCGCTCGACCATGCGGGACCGTTGCCAGAGGAATTGCGCACCTATGCCGAAGCACGGGTGCCGCGCTACACCTCCTATCCCACCGCCGTGCAGTTTCATGACGGGGTGACGGCGGCGGATTATGCTGGCTGGCTGGCCGATGTCGGACAGGACACGCCGCTGTCGCTCTATCTGCATGTGCCGTTCTGTCACCAGCTCTGCTGGTACTGCGGCTGTCATACCAACATCACGCGGGATACCTCGCGGATCAGTTCTTACGCCTCTCTACTGATCCGTGAGGTCGCACTGGTTCGGGCTGCCATGATCGGGCAGCAACATGTGGGGGCATGTAAGCCCGGACCAGTGCACCATATCCATCTCGGCGGCGGCTCCCCCAATGCGCTGGCCCCGAACGACCTGCTGGCCGTTATTGGTGCCATCCGCGAGAACTTCATGATCGCAAGCAGTGCCGAGATTGCCTGTGAGCTCGACCCGCGGCACCTGACCGATTGCTTCATGACCGCGCTGGCCGGTGCCGGTATCAACCGGGTCAGCCTCGGCGTGCAGGATCTGAACCCGATCATTCAGGCACGCATCAACCGGATTCAGCCGTTTATCGAGGTGGCACAGGCCGTCTATGGCCTCCGTCGCCGTGGCATTGAGCATATCAACCTTGATCTGATGTACGGCCTGCCCGGCCAGACGGTCGATCATGTGCTGAGCACCATCGATCAGGCCCTGACGCTGAAGCCGAACCGGTTTGCCGTCTTCGGTTATGCCCATGTGCCGTGGTTCAAGAAGCACCAGAAAATGATCGAGACCGATGAGCCGAATGGCGGGTTGCCGGGCACCGAGGAACGGCTGGCACAGGCAGAAGCCGCGCGTGAGGCGATCACCGCCGCCGGGTATGTGGAGATCGGCATGGATCATTATGCCCTGCCCGATGATCCCATGGCCCATGCCTGGGTCAGGGGCAATCGCCAGCGCAATTTCCAGGGCTTCACCACCGATGACGCCGGTACGCTGATCGGGTTTGGTGCCTCCTCGATCTCATGCACCGATTTCGGCTATGCCCAGAACAACCCGCATGTCGGCGACTACCGCAAGGCGGTCGAGGCCGGTCAACTGCCGGTCGTCCGTGGCACGGCACTCAGCGCCGAGGACCGCCTGCGCCGCCGGATCATCAGTGACATCATGTGCGAGAAGATCATCAATCTCGCCAGCATCTGTCGGCAGCACGGCTTCCCCGCCGGGCATTTCAGCAATCTGCGCCCGGTACTGAGCGAACTGGCCGATGACGGGCTGATCCTGTACAGCGGCGCACAACTGACCCTGACCAAACAGGGCCGCCGGTTCAGCCGCAACGTCGCCGCCATCTTCGATGCCTATCTTGATCCGACCGGCACCGGCAAACACAGCACCGCCAGCTAGAGTACCGGCAGTGCCTTGCATGAAAATGCACGTGCATAACTCTGATTACACGGTGGACAAAGCCCGCACCGTTGCTACATTCCTCAACAAAGCAAGATTGTCCGACAATCAGAAAACGGACAAAACAGGCTACCGGCAACGGTGTCAGGGAGGATCAGATGATTGGTTTCGAGCCAACGGCAAAACAACAGGAGCTGTTTGACCGCACGCGCACCTTCATCACCGACCGCATCATCCCGTTTGAAAAGGACATCCGCTGGGGGCCACATGGTCCGAGCGACGAGTTGCGGCTCGAACTCAACGAGTTGGCCCGCGCTGCCGGGCTGTTCGCCCCCCATGTCTCACCTGAATTTGGTGGCCTCGGCCTCGATCATGTCTCGCAGGCGCTGGTTTTCGAGGCGGCGGGTTATTCGCCGCTCGGCCCGACCGCGCTGCATTGCATGGCCCCGGATGAGGGCAATATGGCGATGCTCGAGAAGATCGCCACGCCAGAACAGAAGGAACGCTGGTTACGGCCCTTGGCCAATGGCACCCAGCGATCGATCTTCTGTATGACCGAGCCGGGCGGGGCCGGGGCAGATCCCGGCCTGCTCCACACCATCGCCGAACCCGATGGCGATGACTGGATCATCAATGGCCGCAAATGGTTCATCACCGGGGCCAATGGTGCTGGCATCGGCATCGTCATGGCCGATGTACCGGCGGGCAAATCCGATACACCCGGCGCCACCATGTTTCTGTTCCAGCCGAGCGACCCTGCGTTCGAGATTGTCCGGGTAATGGACACCATGGACCGGAGCTTCACCGGCGGCCATGCCGAGGTTGCCTTCAACAATCTGCGCGTTGGCCCGGACAATGTGCTGGGTGGTGTCGGCGAGGGTTTCCGCTATGCCCAGGCGCGCCTGTCCCCGGCCCGGCTGACCCATTGCATGCGCTGGCTCGGTGCCGCCCGGCGCTGCCATGACATCGCCTGCTATTACGCCGCCAAGCGCAGCGCCTTCGGCCAGAAGCTGCATGAGCACGGCAGTATCGGTGCCATGCTGGCCGACAATGAAATCGACCTGCATCAGGCCCGGCTGACCATCTGGCACACCGCCTGGTGCCTCGATCAGGGCAACAAGGCCCGGCATGAGAGCAGCATGGCCAAGGTTGCCGTCTCCGAAGCGCTGTACCGTGTCGCTGACCGGGCGGTGCAGATACTGGGCGGCACCGGGGTCAGCGATGACACCGTGGTCGCCGGCATCTTTCAGGATATCCGCGCCTTCCGCATCTATGACGGCCCATCGGAAGTACATCGCTGGGCCATCGCCAGACGCATCATGAAACCGTTTTCCGAGCCCGATAACACCGGCAACGACTAACACTCCCCCCCAAAAAAACTCACGACAAGAAACTCAAGAAAAGACCACCATGACCAGTTTTGCAAAAATCAACACCGCCCCCACCTATCGCCGCCTCTATGATGCAATCGAGACCGAAATCGTCCGTGGTCGCCTGAAACCCGGTTCCAAACTGCCGACCGAAACCGATCTGGCCGGACAGTTCGGCGTCAACCGCTCCACCGTACGCGAAGCCATCCGCCTGCTGGAGCAAACCGGTCTGGTCGAGCGCGCCAGCAGCCGCCGCCTGATCGTCAGCAAGCCATCCACCGACCAGCTCGCCAACGGCATCAGCCGCGCCCTGATCATGCATCAGGTAACCTTCCTCGAATTGTGGTCAGCCATGCGCGCGGTCGAACCAGCGGTCGCCGAGGCAGCTGCCGAAAACATCACCGAAGAGCAGCTTGCCCTGCTTGAGGCGAATGTGCAGGAAAGCCGGGAAGTGGTCGGCAATCCAAAGAAGTTCTGTGAGCTGGATTACAGCTTCCACGCCATTCTCGCCGAGGTTGCGGGCAACAAGGTTCTGAACATCGCCCGCGAGCCGTTCAACCTGTTGTTCCACCCGGCGGTGACCAGGGTCATGTCGCAGCTGTCACAGGCCACAACCCGCTCACAGGAAGCGCATGAGCAACTGCTGGAGGCCCTGCGGATGCGTGATCCGGCACAGGCGCGCATGTGGATGTCGAAGCATATTGACGACTTCCGCCGTGGCTATGAACATGCCGGTTTCGACCTCAACGGTCCGATCGACATCAAGCGGTGACATGCCATGACCAGTGCGACAGAGTCCGGCGCTCCGGATTATCAACCGGCCACGCTGCCCGAACCACGCAATGCGGTTGAGGAAGCGATTGTCTCACGGCACTCGATCCGGGCGTTCAAACCGGACCCGGTTGCGCCCGATCTGGTCCGGCATATCCTCGAAATCGCCAGCCGTTCGCCGAGCGGCACCAATACCCAGCCATGGCATGTGCATGTCTGTACCGGCAGTAACCGTGACGCGCTGGTCGCCGAGCAGCATGCCGCCCTGATGAATGGCCAAACGCCCGATGCGCCGGAATATGCCTATTACCCGGATGAACTCGGCGAGCCATGGAAAACCCGCCAGCGCGGGCTGGGCTGGGGTCTCTATGGCCTGCTCGGTATCCAGCGCGGTGAGAAGGAAAAGATGCTGGCCCAGCATGGCCGCAATTTCCTGCTGTTCGATGCCCCGGTCGGGCTGTTCTTCAGCCTGCACAGCAAGCTCGAATACGGCTCATGGATCGACATGGGTGCCTTCATGCAGTCGGTGATGATCGCTGCGCGCAGCCATGGCCTCGACACCTGCCCGCAGCAATCCTGGTGCACCTATCATTCGATTGTGAAAAAGCACCTGCAGATCCCGGCGGAACACACCCTAGCCTTCGGCATGGCCATGGGATACGCCGATATGTCGGCGGTTGAGAACCGGCTGATCAGCGAGCGCGAGCCGCTATCGGCCTTTGCCGCATTTCACGGGTTTGATGACTGACGCACAGAGTTGATGACCAAGCCGCCGAGGAACAGGCAGACGGCAGCCACTACAATGGATGGCCCGGACGGGGTATCGAACATCATCGACGCCCCGATACCGCCCCCCACCGATGCCGCCCCGAACAGGGCAGCCAGCACGGCCATAATCTCCGGTGACCGGGCAAAGGGCCGGGCGGCAGCGGCCGGGATAATCAACAGTGCGGTAATCAGCAGAATGCCGATCAGCTTCATGGCAATGGCAATCAGCACCGCCAGCGCCAGCACATAGGCAAGGCGCGTGCGCTGTGCGGGCAGCCCTTCTGCCGCCGCCAGATCGGGGCTCACCGTCACCGCCAGCAAGGGTCGCCAGAGGCAGAGCAACAAGCCTAGCAACAGCACTGCCCCGCCCCAGATCAGCGCCAGATCGGACCAGCCGACCGCCAGAATATCCCCGAACAGATAGCCGAGCAGGTCAAGCCGCAACCCGGCCATGAGCGAGATTGCCACCAGACCGATGGCGAGCGAACCATGGGACAGAATGCCGAGCAGGGTATCCGTCGCCAGAGCCAACCGGTCCTGCAACAGGAACAGTGCCACCGCAATGGCCGAACCGGTTGCCAACACACCGAGCAGGATATTCACATCCAGAATAATCGCGAGGGCAACACCGAGCAGGGCGGCATGGGCCACCGTATCGCCGAAATAGGCCATGCGCCGCCAGACTACGAAACAACCCATGGGTCCGGCAATCACGGCAATTCCCAATCCGGCCAGCAAGGCACGCAGGATAAAATCGTCCATATGGCTAATCCGTCTTATCCGTTACTGCTTGCGGCACTGCCCACGGCACCGCCGGTATGCTTGTGACCATGCGCATGATCGTGATTGCAGCCCTCATGATGATGACCGTCAATAACCTGACCATCGGCGGTGTGGTGATGATCATGGGCATGCTCATAGACGGCATAGGCGTCCACTGCCCGCTCACCGAACATGCGCCGATATTCGGGATGCACCGTCACCTCACGCGGGGCACCGGAACAGCAGATATGCCCATTCAGGCACAAGACCCGGTTGGTCGAGCGCATGACCACATGTAGATCATGACTGACCATCAGCACGCCGCAGCCCAGTTTCTGACGGGTATCACCGATCAACTGATAGAGCGCAGCCTCACCGGCATAATCGACACCCTGCACCGGTTCATCGAGGATCAGTAGGTCCGGTCTGTGCATCAGGGCACGGGCGAGCAGCACCCGCTGGAACTCACCACCGGACAGGGTCTGCACCGGCTGGTCGAGCAGATGCTCAACCTCGGTTTCCGCCAGACTGGCGCGGATCATGTCGAGGGAGGCCGGTCGCAACAGGGTCATCAGCCGCCGCACGGTAAGCGGCAGCGTGGCATCGATGGCAAGCGACTGGGGCACATAGCCGATGGTGAGTTTATCCCGCCGGGTAATGCGGCCCGCATCGGGCGTGGTGAGGCCGATCAGCGCGCGCACCAGCGTCGTCTTGCCCGCGCCGTTGGGACCAATCACGGTCACCACCTCGCCCGGCGCGATGCTCACATCGATATCGTGGATCAGCCAGCGCTTGCCCGCCCGGATACCGAGGCCGGTCGCCGTAATCAGTGGTTTGTCGGTCATGCAGCACGGCCTGCGGTTCGGCAATCGGGGCAGAGGCCGACCAGCTCCACCGTCGCCCCGGTAATGGCAAATCCGGCGCTGTCAGCAGCCGTTTGCAGGGCCTTGCCCAGCATATCGGCGGACAGTTCCGCCACCCGCCGGCATTTCTCACAGATCAGGAAGGCATCGCCGCCAATGCAATGATCCCCGGCCAGACCAAGGCTGCAGGCAATAAAGGCATTCAGGCGATCAATCCGATGCACCACACCAAGCTGGGTCAGGAAATCGAGCGCGCGATAGGCAATCGGTGGACCGGGCTGGTTGCCGTCATCATCGGTCATTTTCTCGAGGATGTCATAGGCACCCATCGGCCGATGATCGGCGAGCAGAATTTCGAGCACCTGACGCCGGTTATCGGTCATGCGCTGACCGGTCTCTTTCGCCCGGCGTTCAGCCTCGGCGAGACCCGTTTCGATGCAGTGATCATGCCCGTGATCATGGGCGTGAAACAGCGGCGTTTGGTTCAGCGTATCGGTCATGACTGCCTTCTATCCTGACTGGTCGATAAAAACAAATCTTGATTTGTTATAGTATAACACATATGCCCTTAACCCTCAGCCCATGACAGTTCAGTTCAACCCAGCCCCAACTCCAGCCACGGAAATCAGCATGGCCCGCCCGATCATCAGAACCGCCCTTATTACTGCCGCCCTTACCCTTGCCGGACAAGCAGCTTCCGCACGCGCGGAAGGACCGAAACTCGTTGCGACCATCCCGCCACTCGCCGGGATCGCCAGCGACATTCTGTCCGGCGTCGCGAAACCGACACTGCTGATCGACAATGGCGGCTCACCCCATGCCTACAGCCTGCGCCCATCCGATGCCCGGGCACTGGCCAATGCCGATTATGTCCTGTGGGTCGGCGAAGGTCTCGAACTGTTTCTGGCTGACAAGCTCGACACCCTTGCGCCCTCGGCCACCGAGATCGAAGCCATGACCCTGCCGGGCGTAGCCCTGATGCCCTATCGCAAGGCCGAAGAGCACCATGATGAGCATGATGATCACGATCACGACCATGCAGATCATGATGAGGATCATCACGCAGAACACGATCATGATGATCATGACCACGAGGACCATGAGCATGGGGATCATGATGAACATGATCACGATGAGCATGACCATGCCGAACATGATCACGATCATCACGGCCACCACCATACCGGCAATGATGCCCATGTCTGGCTGTCACCCGACAATGCGGTTGCCATTGCCCGTGGTATTGCCGCAGCGGTAAGCAAGGACCTGCACGCCGCCGAAGCCGCCCGTGTCAGCAGCAATCTGGCCAACTTCGAGAGCGATATTGCCGAGCTCAAGCGCGTGATCGCAGCCCAGCTCAAGCCATATGCCGAGCGCCCCTATCTGACCTTCCACGATGCCTATCAGTATTTCGAGACCAATTTCGGCCTCGATTATCATGGGTCGGTCACGGTCAGCCCCGAAATACAGCCCGGCGCTGCCTCACTGCATGAACTGCGTGAAGAGGTGGAAGAGCACGACATCGTCTGTATCTTCAGTGAGCCGCAATTCGAACCACGAGCCATTCGGGTGATTGCCGAAAACCTGCCAGTGCGCACTGGCATCCTCGACCCGCTCGGCGGTAGCGATTTTGCACGGATCGGCGGCTATCAGGCGCTGCTTACCGGACTTGCCGACAGTTACGCCGACTGCCTCGGCCAATAAGCACCAGCACTCACGGCGACGGAATTGACGTGCCCGGATCATTGGGTGACGGACGACGGGCCGCAATCCGCTGCACCATGGCCTGACGGGGGGAGCCGATCTCCCCCTGTTCAAAGGCGACAACCTCAAGTTCATCCATGAACGCCGCCAGCAACTCGTTGGGTTGCAGCAGATAGTCGGGATTGGACGGCTGGCCGAACCGCTCATGCCCCGTCATGAATGTCTCGTACAGCAGGATACCGCCGGGTGCCAGCAGGCCCGGCAGCTTCGGCAGGATCGGGCGATACAGGTAATTGCTGACGATCACCCCGGCGAACTGTCGTCCCTCGAAGGGCCAGTCGCTGCCATCTTGCTGGGCATCTTCCAGATCGCGCTGGATGAACTCCAGCGACGGATCGCCGAGCAGATCGGCAAGGCCAACCATGCGCTTGTCCACCCCGGTCGCCCGATAGGCATTACCGATCAGCAAGCGCAGATGCCGCCCCTCACCACAGGCAAGGTCGAGTACCGGCAATGAGCCACGGGGGATCAACGGCAAAAAGCGCCGGACCCAGGCTGAGGACATATCAAACATCATGGAAACGTAACCGATCTAATCCTTCACCGCAGTGAGGATATAGTTCACATCGAGATCGCGGGGGTTTTCGGAAAACCTGCGGCGCACTGGATCAAAGACCAGCCCGGTCAGTTCCCGCAGGGCAAAGCCACGGTGGCGCAACTGCCCGACCACTTCCGATGGTCGCATGAACTTGCGCCAGTCATGGGTACCGCGCGGCAGCCAGCGCAACAGATATTCCGCCGCGATGATACCGAGGGCAAAGCCCTTGGGTGTGCGGTTCAGCGTGGACATGAAGATAATGCCGCCGGGTTTGGTCAGGCTGGCCAGCGCATCGAAGAACTGGTCGCGGGCATCCACATGCTCAACCACCTCCAGCGCGATCACCACATCGAATTGCGCACCGCTGGCGGCGAGTGCCTCCGCCGTGGTCTGTTGATAGGAGATGGCAAGACCGGATTGACCGGCATGGGCGGCAGCCACCTTCACCGTCTCGGCCTCGGCATCAATGCCGGTGACACTGGCGCCGAGCCGGGTCATCGGTTCGGTAATCAGACCGCCGCCGCAACCGATATCGACAATCGACAGACCGGTCAGCGCATCATAGGCATCGGCATCGCGTCCCAGATGGGCGCAGATGTGACGCTTGAGAAAATTGAGTCGCACAGGGTTCAGCTTGTGCAGCGGGGCGAATTTCCCGTCAGGGTCCCACCATTCCGCCGCCATCGCGCCGAAATGGGCCATTTCATCAGGGTTTACCGTAGTTTCAGTGTCTTTTGGCACCGCGCTCATGGGGCGAACTCGTCTGGTCAATCTTGCTCTTGGCAGAAAAAATGTGATGCCGGGCACCGACAAATGCCAGTGCCTCTTGCATCCTGCGGCATCAAACCGCTAATCATGCGCCGATACAAGTTTTTCCCAGCCCGGATACCGGCATTTTCATGGCTCGCATTGTAATGAAATTCGGTGGCACCTCTGTCGCCGATCTGGATAGAATCAAGGCTGCTGCTGCCAAGGTGCAAGCAGAAGTCGAGCGCGGCAATCAGGTCGCGGTGACGGTTTCGGCCATGGCTGGCGTCACCAACCAGCTGGTCGACTACTGCCGTGGCGTCAGCCCGCTGTTCGATGCGCGCGAATACGATACCGTGGTTTCCACCGGCGAACAGGTGACCAGCGGCCTGCTGGCCATGGCGCTGCAGGCAAATGGCATCGCCGCCCGGTCATGGCTCGGCTGGCAGATACCGATCCTGACCGACGATACCCATACCAAGGCCCGCATCCTCGATATCAAGACCGATGTCATGGAAGAGCGCCTGAATCAGGGCGAGGTCGTCGTCGTGGCCGGGTTCCAGGGCGTATCCCAGCGCAACCGCATCGCCACCCTCGGCCGTGGCGGCACCGATACCTCGGCCGTCGCCCTCGCCGCCGCGCTGAATGCCGAGCGCTGCGATATCTATACCGATGTGGACGGGGTCTATACCACCGATCCGCGCATCGTGCCCAAGGCGCGCAAGATCTCGAAAATCTCGTTCGAGGAAATGCTCGAAATGGCGTCACTCGGTGCCAAGGTATTGCAAACCCGGTCCGTGGAAATGGCCATGAAGCATGGCGTCCGGGTGCAGGTATTATCCAGTTTTGAAGATGCCATCGGCAGCGACCTGCCCGGCACATTGGTTATTGATGAGGATGAACTCGTGGAACAGGAAATCGTTAGCGGCATCGCCTATAGCCGGGATGAAGCAAAAATCACGCTGATCGAAGTACCGGACCAGCCCGGTGTTGCCGCCAGCATCTTCGGGCCGCTGTCCGATGCCGCGGTCAATGTGGACATGATCGTCCAGAACATCTCCGATGACGGCACCCGCACCGATCTGACCTTCACCGTCAACCGCACCGACCTCGACCGTGCCATCGACGTGCTGGATAAAGCCGACCTCGGTTACAAGCGCCTTGATGCTGACAATAAAGTTGTGAAGGTATCTATTATCGGTATGGGTATGCGCAGCCATGCCGGTGTTGCCCAGCGGATGTTCAAGGCTTTAGCGGACAAGGGCATCAATATTCAGGTAATATCGACCTCTGAAATCAAAATCAGCGTGTTGATCGCCGAAGAATATACCGAACTGGCAATCCGCGCCCTACATACCGCCTACAACCTCGACGCGGCATAACCGGGACGGGGTTGCGAAATACGAGACAGACAACGAGACAACAGCCGAGGGAGGGGTCAGAAGCGATGACAGAAATGTCCGATCAAGCCAAAACCCCGCCCCATCTGTCTGACAATAGCGGTACCGGCGAAACCGACAAGATACGCCCCCGTTACCTCACATCCCTCGACGACCTCACCGAAAACAGCGGTTTTGACGGTCACGCCAGCAACGTCAATCACGAGCGGCGGCTGCTGGCCCGGCTGCGCGATATCATGGCGGGCAGCGGCCATGCCCATGCCCGGCTTGGCAAGATCGTACAGGCAATCGCCGCCGAGATGGGTGCTGAGGTCTGTTCCTGCTATCTCCGCCGTGCCGGTGACATTCTGGAGCTGTTCGCCACCGTCGGCCTGAATCCCGATGCAGTCCACCGCACCCGCCTGCGTATCGGCGAGGGTGTGGTCGGTGAAATCGCGCTGTCGGCCAAACCGCTGGCGCTGGCCGATGCCCAGACCCACCCGTCATTTGCCTATCGCCCGGAAACCGGTGAGGACCCCTATCACTCGATGATGGGCGTGCCGGTGCTGCGCGGCGGCCGGGTACGCGGCGTGCTGGTGATCCAGAACGCCAAACGTAAGACCTATTCCGAAGCGGCGGTGGAGCTGCTCGAAACCGTAGCCATGATCGTTGCCGAGCTGATCGAGCTCGGTGCCATGGTCGACCGGATGGAGGTTTCCGCCGGGGTCAGCGATTCGCTGATGCCGATGCGTCTCGCCGGGCAACCGCTGGCACCCGGCATGGGGCTCGGCCTTGCCGTCATGCACAACCCGCGGATCATCCCGCGCGAGGTGGTCGCCGACGACCCGATCCATGAACGCGAGCGCCTCGACGTGGCACTGGCGCGGATGCTGACCGCGCTCGATACCATGATCGCCTGGACCCGCGATATTGCCGGTGGCGGTGAGCCGCTCGATATCATCGAGAGCTATCGCATGTTCGCCAATGACCATGGCTGGCTGCGGCGCATCCGGGAGGCGATTGATGCCGGACTGACGGCGGAAAGCGCGGTCCAGCGGGTACAGAACGACATGCGGGTCCGGCTCAGCAAGGCAACCGACCCGATTTTCCGCGAGCGGCTGTCGGACCTCGACGACCTCGCCAACCGCCTGCTGCAACACCTTGCCGGACGCGACAGCGGCACCACCACCCTGCCGGAATTTGCCGTCCTCGTGGCCAAGAACATGGGACCGGCGGACCTGCTCGATTACGACACCAGCCGTCTGGTCGGCATCGTGGTCGAGGAGGCGACAACCGCCAGCCATGTAGCCATCGTCGCCCGCGCGCTGGGCATCCCGGCCATCGGTCAGTGCCGGGGCATCACCGACAATGTGGAAGCCCTCGACAGCATCATCATCGATTGCCAGAACAATCAGGTGCTGCTCCGCCCGGCGGAAGAGGTACAGGAACAGTTCCTGCGCACGGTCAAGCACCGCGCCCGCGCCCGCGAGGAACTGAAGAAAATCGCCGACCTGCCCTCGATCAGCCAGGACGGCATCGCGATCTCGGTCAACATGAATGCCGGGATGATGATCGACATGCCGCATCTGCATGATTGCGGTGCCGACGGGATCGGGCTGTACCGTACCGAAGTGCCGTTCATGGTGCGCAATGACTATCCGAGCGCCAAGGCACAGGAAGAAATCTACAAATCCGTACTGGATCAGGCGCAGGGCAAACCGGTTGCCTTCCGTACCCTCGATATCGGCGGTGACAAGCTGCTGCCCTATCTGCCGCCGAATGAGGAAGCCAACCCGGCCATGGGCTGGCGTGCCCTGCGTATCGGCCTCGACCGCCCGGCCATGCTCCGCGCCCAGCTGCGCGCCCTGCTGCGCGGTGCCGCCGGGCGCGATCTGAAGGTGATGTTCCCCTTCGTCTCCACGGTTGCCGAGCTGGAACAGGCCAACAGGCTGCTCGATATGGAATGCGCGCGGCTTAAGGCCGATGGCGAGATACTGCCGAGCAGGATCGAACGCGGACTGATGCTTGAGGTGCCGTCAATCCTGTACCAGATACCGGCTCTGGCCGGGCTGGTCGACTTTGTCTCCATCGGATCCAACGACCTGTTGCAGTATTTCTTTGCCGTCGACCGGACCAATCAGCGTCTGGCCCAGCGCTATGACAACCTGAACCCGGCGTTTCTGAAAGCACTGTATCGCCTGCGCGAGGATTGCGACGCCTACAACCTGCCGGTCAGCCTGTGTGGTGAAATGGCGAGCCGTCCGCTGGAAGCCATGGCCCTGCTCGCCCTCGGCTATCGCAGCCTGTCGATCTCGCCGTTCAATGTCGCCGGCATCAAGATGCTGATCCGGGCAGTGGATATTGGCCTGCTCAGCAATTATCTGGTGCCGCAACTGGATGGCCGTGCTGCCACCCTGCGCCCAAGATTGCGGGCCTTCGCTATAGACCACGGCTTGCCGCTCGATGGACAGGCCTGAACCATCACCACACCTACTACACCGGACTTTACGCCGGATTTACATGCTCATATGGTGGGCACCACATCATCCACCCACGCGCAAGACAAGGCTGACCCATGGCTGAAACCGATGCCAGCGCAGAGATCGAACCGGTAGCACCGCCGCCGCCCAGCGTCGGTGAAATACTGCGTCAGGAGCGTATCGCGCGCGGGGAGGAACTGGCCCGGATCGCGGAGAGCATCCGCATCCGCGAGCGTCTGCTGCTGGCGATTGAGGAAAATGACCACGCCAAGCTGCCGGGCGGCATCTATACCATCGGCTTTGTCCGCGCCTATGCCCAGTATCTCGGCCTTGATAGCGCAGTCCTCGAAGCACAGTGGCGACAGGAAGCCGAGGCGCTCACACGCAGTGCCAAATACAGCTTCCCGACCCCGACGCTGGAGCGACGCCTGCCCGGTGCGCTGTCGATCTTCATCGGTCTGATCATTGTCGCGGTGCTGATTGGCGTGATGATCTATGCGAGCCGTCACAGCGACGAGATCATGACCGAGATACCGCCACTGCCCGAGCATCTGCAGGCACTGGTCGGCGACCAGATCGGGCCGGAAGCCGATCTGCCGATCACCGCCGCACCGGGCGATATGACCCAGCCGCTCGACAGTGCCGGGCTGCCGCAAACCGGGCTGCCATCGGGTACTGCGGCCAATCAGCCGCCACAGCCGGGTGTCACCATTCCGGCAACGGCGGAAACCTTCGGGGTTGACGCTGCCGAGGCCGCCCTCACATTGCTGGCAAGCCGCGATGTCTGGGTACAGGTGCGCGATACCGGTGCCGACGAAATCATCCTGACCCGCGTGCTGCATACCGGCGACCGCTATTTCGCGCCGGGCATACCGGGGCTGCTGCTTACCGTCGGCGATGCCGGGGCAATCGAGGCAAGCCTGCCGGGCGGCAGACGTGGTACACTCGGCGAGAACGGTCAGGTCATCCGCGATATTGACCTGTCGGTTGACGGGATTGAGGATGCCTTGCGTTAGCAAAGCAGCATTGTCCCCGTCCGGTCATGTTCCGGTTCCGACTAGACGGTTCCGACTAGACATTGACCTGCCGGGCAGAACGCGCGACAAGTTTCAGGCGTTATTCAGTTGTATTGACACAAACACCGATTACGTAAAGCACCATGCACGATACCATTCGCCCCTGGCGCCATGTAGAACGCCGTAAATCCCGCCAGATCCATGTCGGCAATGTGCCGGTCGGTGGTGATGCACCGATCACGGTGCAATCCATGACCAACACCCTGACCCATGACGTCAAGGCTACCATCGAGCAAATCCGCGCCATGGAAGTTGCCGGTGCCGATATCGTGCGGGTCTCCTGCCCGGATGAAGCCAGTTCCGCAGCACTCAAGGAGATCGTGCCGGAAGTAACCGTGCCAATCGTCGCCGACATTCACTTCCACTACAAACGCGGGATCGAAGCCGCCGAGGCCGGCGCCGCCTGTCTGCGCATCAACCCCGGCAATATCGGTTCGGAAGAACGGGTACGCGAGGTCATCAAGGCTGCGAAGGACAACAACTGCTCCATGCGGATCGGTGTGAATGCCGGATCGCTGGAGAAAGACCTGCTGGAAAAATATGGCGAGCCATGCCCGGAAGCGATGGTCGAAAGCGCTCTCGATCATGCCCGCATCCTGCTCGACAATGATTTCGACCAGTTCAAGATCAGCGTGAAGGCATCCGATGTTTTCCTCGCCGTCGCCGCCTATCAGGCGCTGGCAGATGCCTGCGACCACCCGCTCCATCTCGGCATTACCGAGGCCGGTGGCCTGCGTTCCGGCACCGTCAAGTCGTCGGTCGGCATGGGTATGCTGCTCTGGGCCGGGATCGGTGACACGCTCCGGGTCTCACTGTCGGCCGATCCGGTTGAGGAAGTGAAGGTCGGCTTCGATATTCTGAAGTCCTTGGGCCTGCGTCACCGCGGCGTCAATGTGATTTCCTGCCCGTCCTGTGCCCGTCAGCAGTTTCAGGTGATCGATACGGTCCAGCGGCTGGAAGAGCGCGTCGCCCATATCACCACGCCGATGACCGTCTCGGTTATCGGCTGTGTCGTGAACGGTCCGGGCGAGGCCACCATGACCGATATCGGCCTTACCGGTGGCGGCAAGGGCACCCATCAGGTCTATGTCGCCGGGGTGCAGAACCATCGCCTGAAGGACAAGGATATCGTCGAGCATCTGGCCGAGATGATCGAGAAGAAGGCTGCCGAAATCGAGGCCGAGGAAGCCGAGAAGAAAGCCGCCGAAAAAACCGCGACGGTCGCTGCCGAATAATGAACCACACAGCCGGTATCCCCTCTCACCACTAGCGCATCAACATCCATGCTGGACGAACGTTTCCAGCAGGTCCTCAGCCGCCACCGCGAGCTGCAATCCCTGCTGTCCGCCCCCGATATTACCGGTGATCAGATCGCCAAGCTGTCGCGCGAGCTGTCCGAGCTTGATCCCGTGGTCGAGCGGATCAATGCCCTCGCCGAGGCACGCGCGGAACAGGCCGACCTTGAGGAGATGCTGGCCGAGCCGGGTCTGGATGCCGAGATGAAGGCCATGGCCAATGATGACCTGCAGGCCCTGCGCGAAAAAGTTCCCGACCTGGAACACAACATCCGGCTGGCGCTGCTGCCCAAGGATGCCGCCGATGACCGCAGCGCGATCCTCGAAATCCGTCCCGGTACCGGCGGTGAGGAAGCCGCCCTGTTCGCCGCTGAGCTGTTTCAGATGTATCAGCGTTATGCCCAGATCCATGGCTGGTCGTTCCAGCTTATCGATGTCACCGAGACCGAGATTGGCGGGATCAAGGAAGGCGTGGCCGAGATCAATGGCGTCGGCGT
Source organism: Micavibrio sp. TMED2 (assembly GCA_002168225.1). NCBI lineage: Bacteria > Pseudomonadati > Bdellovibrionota > Bdellovibrionia > Bdellovibrionales > Pseudobdellovibrionaceae > Micavibrio > Micavibrio sp. TMED2. Next base: position 43,011 of record NHBH01000009.1, on the reverse strand, counting down.
CTTTGCCCGCATGAAATACGAGAGCGGCGTACACCGGGTACAGCGGGTGCCGAAAACCGAAACCGGCGGGCGAATCCATACCTCCGCAGCAACGGTTGCGGTGCTGCCGCAGGCCGAGGAAGTGGATGTGCATATCGATGAAGGCGATTTGCGGATCGATACCTTCCGGTCCTCCGGTGCCGGTGGTCAGCACGTCAATACCACCGACAGTGCGGTACGGATCACCCATGTTCCAACCGGTGTGGTCGTCGCCTGTCAGCAGGAGCGCTCACAGCACAAAAACCGCGATAAAGCGATGAAAATGCTGCGGGCCAGACTCTATGAGGCAGAGCGCGAACGGGCCGCTGCCGAACGAGCCGCCGACCGCAAGAGCCAAGTGGGTTCCGGTGATCGCTCGGAGCGCATCCGCACCTATAACTTTCCGCAGGGACGGGTCACCGATCACCGGATCAATTTGACCCTGTACAAAATAGATCAGATCATGGCCGGAGACGGTCTGGATGAGGCGATCGACGAGTTGATTACCCATGATCAGGCCGAACGCCTCGCAGCATCCGCCTGATGCTCTGAACCGACGACCGACGAACAGGACTTTCCCCGCCCATGGTTGACCAAGCCCCCGATCCGAAGGTTGACCCGCGCACCTTCGCCGAACCGGCCCCGGTCGATGATGACCAGCTGGAAGGTGTCCTGCGTCAGGCAACACAAATGCTGAAGGACGCCGGTATTCCGGCAGCACGCGGCGATGCCCGTGCGCTCATCGCCCATGTGCTCGACCTCAACCGCAGCGACCTGTATCTGCAGGGCGCGCGCCGGTTGAGCGATGCCGAGATCGAAGCAATCTTTCCGCTGGTCGAGCGCCGCGCCGACCGGGAACCGGTCGCCCGAATTATCGGCGAGCGCGAGTTCTGGGGCCTGCCCTTCGGCCTGTCACCGGCCACCCTTGAGCCACGCCCGGACAGCGAGCTGGTGGTCGAAGCGGTACTGGCGGCGATCACGGTTGATGGGGTGCTGCCAGTTGACCGCCCGTTCCGCATCGCCGATTTCGGCACTGGTACCGGCTGCCTGATGCTGGCCCTGCTCAATGAATTGCCTGCCGCCACCGGCGTTGCCCTCGACCTCTCCGAAGACGCCCTGATACAGGCGGAAGAGAATGCCCGGCACCTTGGCCTCGACGACCGGGTGGAGTTTTTGCTCAGTGATTGGGATGAGGCGCTGGATGAGGATGAGGTATTCGACATTATCGTCTCCAACCCGCCCTATATCGCCGGAGACGTGATTGAGCAACTGGCCCCCGAGGTACGCGATCATGATCCCGAACTGGCGCTTGATGGCGGCGAGGACGGACTTGATGCCTATCGCGCGCTGGCCCCGGTTATCCGGGCGCATCTGGCCGATGATGGCCTTGCCGCGCTGGAGATCGGGTTCGATCAGGGCCAAAGCGTACCGGCAATCATGACCGCCGCCGGATTGCGGGCCGATCCGCCATTGACCGATCTTGCGCAACACCCGCGCTGTGTACTGGTCAGACTGCCAAAAACGCCATAAATCACGGATAATTTGCGAAAAAAGGCTTTGCCCCTACCGTTCAACCGTCTAGGCTATTACCCAAGGTAGGGACCGCAATGCAGCAAAAGCTGGCATTTTGCGACCAAAGTGAATAAAAGCGGCATAGCCGTAACCGAACAACCAACCGTTACCGCAATTTCCGCCCGACTTTCCGGGCGCATCGAACAGGTATACGGGCAAGGAACGGATATTCGGGCAACCGGAAAAACGGGTATGAGACGCTTGTCCTGAGGCAAGCCATCCAACTCGATCCAGACGCCCCTGATAATGGCATTATTGAACCAGACAGGACGGTCACCTGAGTGAAAAAACCCGTGAGCAATCACCGTAGTTTTCACCCCAAAACCAAAACGAAACATTTGAACTAGCAAAGAAAGCTGTTTTTGATGAGGCAACATCCACGACGTTCTCGCGGCCGCGGTAATAACAATAACGGTAATAGCAACAATAACCGTCGTCAGGGCGGCGGCAATCGCCAGCAGGTCTTCGACAGCAACGGCCCCGACGGCAAAATCCGCGGTACAGCCCAGCAGGTTTACGAAAAATACATCGCGCAGGCCCGCGACGCATCATCAGCCGGTGACCGTATCGCCGCCGAGGGTTTCTACCAGCACGCCGAGCATTACTACCGCATCTTCTCTGCCGCCAATGAAGAGTCGGAGAAGCGCGCTGCGGAAAACGAACAGCGTCGCAACCGCAATCGTCAGGATCGTGATGATAATGACGACAACAGCAGCAATGATGATGAAACCATCATCGGCAGCAACGACGATGCCGAGACCATCGAGGATGTGACTGGCAAGAGCGACAGTGACGACAGCGATGATGACAGTTCATCACGCGGGCGAGATCGCGGTCGTGGCCGCAATACCCGCAGCAGCACCGGTCGCCGTCGCAAGAGCGACGATGCCGATGACAGCAGCGATGATGCAGCCGCCAAGGCATCCGACAACAGCGATGCGGGCAATGACAGCGATGACGAGACAGCCGAGAAGAAACCGGCCCGTCGCCGCACCACCCGCACCCGCGCACCGAAGGAAGCATCCGCTGTTGCCCAGCTGATGTCCGAGGTCGAGGGCAATGTCAAAGAGCCCGAGGAAGCCTGAGACACCAAGGCCCTGGGGCTTCATCAGCGTTGAGCCAGAATAATAAAGGCCCGCACCATCCGGTTGCGGGCTTTTGTTTGCCCGGCGCATGGCATAAGACGGAGACTAGATAAGTCGCCAACCCTGCCAATACGCCCGGATACCCCGCCATGACCAAGACCATCGCCCTGATCGCCCATGACCAGATGAAGTCCGCACTGGTTGACTGGGTTGCCAAACATGACACCGTGCTGGGGGCCCATCAGATCGTCTGTACCGGCACCACCGGTGGACGGCTCAAGGAGCGCTGCCCCGGCCTGAATATCGAGTTGAAGAAGAGTGGCCCGCTCGGCGGCGACCAGCAGATCGGCTCGATGATCGCCGAAGGCAAGGTCGATGCGCTGATCTTCTTCACCGACCCGCTGTCACCCCACCCGCATGATGTGGATGTGAAGGCCCTGACCCGCCTCGCCACGCTCTATGACATCCCCATGGCCTGCAACCAGTCCACCGCCACCCTGCTCGTCGCCTCAGGCTACCTAGATGGCCGCATCAACCCCGAACGGCTGGTAATCGCAAAATCAGGCTAGGCTGATTGCTTCACCCACCGTCAGTTCACCGCCCTTGGTGATGCGGATGAAGACGCCGCAATCCATGTGGCCGAAGGTGCGGACGATTTTTGGCGGGATGTTCATGTCCTTGACCGCCGTGTCGGGGTCGACATTGATGGCGGCACAGCGGCCGATATGTTCGACCACCTCGGCCTCGATCGTGTCACCGAGGCGGATGGTGCCGCCGACCCATTGCCGTTCGGACCACGGCGTACCGGTATCGACCAGAATATTGCCGCGGAACCGGCGCGGGTCGATTGGTGCGCCCATGACCCGTTCAAGGTCACGGAGACTGGCCTGATTGATGATCGAGACCAGCGGTTCTGCCTGATCGGTCAGGGCCGCATCGGGTACGCGCACGATTTTCACCGGCTTGGGAATTTTGGCATCCAGAAAGGCATTCAGGAACTGTTCGACCACCGCCCGGCCCGCCGGGGTTTTCAGGTCGCCCTGCGTCACCACCTTGCCATGGCGGCTGAGGCTCAGCTGTTCGGTTTCCGGGTCATAATCGCTGGTCAGGGCGGCGAGCTGGTCATGCTTGGCCAGCACCGCGAAATTGCGCTTGGCGACCCATGCCGGATTGGCACTGTCAAACTGTGCCGCGCCATGGGCGATGGCATAGCGGCGATCATGGGGCAGGCAGGCATCAGCCTCGAGCGTCACCGCCTCCAGCGCCTGTGGCGTCAGGGATTTGACCGGATAACGCACCAGACCGGTTATCGTGGCGAGGTTGGCATCGGTGGCGCTGTCGGGTTTTGTATCGGGCATGGTTCGGTCATCGGGGGAGAGCATGGGGCCAGGTGCTTCCTTTTTAACCGGTCGGCAGCTTTTTCGACAGCCAAAAGGCGGAAAAATACTTGCGGCAAATATGGGTCAAACACACATAATATGAGCGATGCTGCATGATGCGGGTCGCATTGACCTCAACTGGCCAGTTCACGCCGCTTCAGGGTGGGCTGCAAGCCGATGATGTTAGAAGGAGAAGCCAACCATGAACTTCGAGAAGTTCACGGACCGAGCCCGCGGGTTTATTCAAAACGCGGAACAGGCAGCCAAAAGCCGCCAACACCAGCGCATTACCACCGAACATCTGCTGAAAGTGCTGCTTGATGACGAGGAAGGTCTCGCCGCGAGCCTGATTGCGGCTGCCGGTGGCAGTCACAAGCGCGCCCTCGAATTCACCGAGAGCGCTCTGCGCAAACAGCCCGAGGTTCAGGGAACCTCACAATTCTATCTCGACCGCCCGCTGGCGGAAGTCTTCGACGAGGCCCAGCAACTGGCTGAAAAGGCCGGTGACAGCTATGTCACCGCCGAACGGCTGCTGCTTGCCCTCGCCCTCGCCGATCGCGGGGAGAGCAGCCGCATCCTGACCCAGGCGGGCGTGAATGCCCAACGGCTGGAGAAGGCGATTGCGGATATGCGCAAAGGCCGCACGGCGGATACCGCCAATGCCGAGGCCGGTTACGATGCCCTCAAGAAATATGCCCGCGACCTGACCGAGGTGGCGAAGAACGGCAAGCTCGACCCGGTTATCGGCCGGGATGAGGAAATCCGTCGTGTCATTCAGGTCCTGTCCCGCCGGACCAAGAACAACCCGGTTCTGATTGGTGAGCCCGGCGTCGGTAAAACCGCGATTGCCGAGGGTCTGGCGCTGCGCATCATCAATGGCGACGTGCCGGAATCCTTACGCGATCGCAAGCTGATGTCGCTCGACATGGGTGCGCTGATCGCTGGGGCAAAGTTCCGGGGTGAGTTTGAGGAACGCCTGAAAGCGGTTCTGGCCGATATTGCCAGCGGTGACGGCGAGGTGATCCTGTTCATCGACGAGCTGCACACCCTTGTCGGGGCTGGCAAAGCCGATGGCGCCATGGATGCCTCCAACATGCTGAAACCCGCACTGGCGCGGGGCGATCTGCATTGTGTCGGTGCCACGACCCTCGACGAATATCGCAAGTATATCGAGAAGGACCCGGCCCTTGCCCGCCGGTTCCAGCCGGTTACCGTGTCCGAGCCGACGGTTCAGGACACGATCTCGATCCTGCGCGGGTTGAAGGAGAAGTACGAAATCCACCATGGCGTGCGGATCACCGATACCGCGATTGTCTCGGCGGCGACCCTGTCGAACCGCTATATCACCGACCGGTTCCTGCCAGACAAGGCCATCGACCTGATCGATGAGGCCAGCGCTCGTCTGCGCATGGCCGTCGACAGCAAGCCCGAGCATATCGACGAGCTGGACCGCCGTATCGTCCAGCTGAAAATCGAGCGCGAAGCACTGCGCAAGGAAACCGATGACGCCTCGAAGGATCGTCTCGAGAAACTCGAGGCCGAACTGGAAGAGATGGAGAAGGAATCTGCCGACCTCACCTCGGTCTGGAAAGCGGAGAAGGAAAAGCTCGCCTCGGCCCAGAAGCTGCGTGAGGAGCTGGATCAGGTTCGCATCGAACTGGAACAGGCCCAGCGCGAAGGTAACTGGACCCGTGCCGGTGAGCTGACCTATGGCCGCATTCCCGAGCTTGAGAAAAAGCTGGCCGATGCTGAAGCTTCAGAAGCCGAGGGCGAAAAACGCCAGATGAGCAAGGAAGAGGTGACGGATGCCGATATCGCTTCCGTGGTCAGCCGCTGGACCGGTATTCCGGTTGATCGGATGATGGAGGGCGAGCGCGAGAAACTGCTCCAGATGGAGGAGAAGCTGAAAACCCGTGTCGTGGGTCAGGATCAAGCGGTTGCCGCCGTATCCAACGCCGTACGCCGGGCGCGTGCCGGCCTGCAGGACCCCAACCGGCCGATCGGTTCCTTCCTGTTCCTCGGCCCTACCGGTGTCGGTAAAACCGAGCTGACCAAGGCGCTGGCTCAGTTCCTGTTCGATGACGATCAGGCCATGGTTCGGCTCGATATGTCCGAATATATGGAAAAGCACGCGGTGAGCCGCATGATCGGTGCCCCACCGGGCTATGTCGGTTATGAGGAGGGCGGTGCCCTGACCGAGGCGGTACGGCGGCGTCCGTATCAGGTGGTGCTGTTCGACGAGATCGAGAAAGCCCATGCCGATGTGTTCAACGTGCTGTTGCAGGTGCTTGATGATGGTCGCCTGACCGATGGCCAGGGCCGGACGGTCGATTTCCGCAACACGCTGATCATCCTGACCTCGAACCTCGGCTCGGACTATCTGGCCAACCAGCCAGATGGTGAGGATGTGGAAGCGGTGCGTGAACAGGTGATGGATGTGGTGCGCGGTGCCTTCCGGCCCGAGTTCCTCAACCGTCTCGATGAAACCCTGCTGTTCCGTCGGCTTGGTCGCGATCACATGGCCGGTATCGTCACAATTCAGCTTGAGCGCCTGCGTGCCCTGCTGGACGACCGGCAGATCACCCTCGATCTGGATCAGGCCGCCATCGACTGGCTGGCCAAGGCCGGGTACGACCCGGTCTATGGCGCACGGCCACTGAAGCGGATCATCCAGAAGAACCTGCAGGATCCGCTCGCGACCCGTATCCTTGAGGGCCGCATCAATGATGGTGAGACGGTCAAGGTAACGGCGAGCGATCTCGGCCTGTTCATCGGCGATCAACCGGCCAGTGCCGAACGCGCCAGCGCCTGATTATCTGGTCAAAACCCCATGAAAAAAGGCTGGTTCCACGGAACCAGCCTTTTCCTTTGGGCGATCCGTCAGATCACCGATCATTGTCGTAGCGGGCGGCAATCCAGCCGACATTACGATACTGGCGCTCGAAGAAATCCTTCGGCAGCTCATAGGCCTCGGTATCGCAGTAATAGGGCTCGTTCCAGTAGCGATCGTCATCATCATAATAATAATCATCACAACGCGAACTCTCATAGGAACGTATAACGATCCCGAGATCATCGCCGAAATACCGGACACCGCTCATGTCATAGCCGTAATGGACCATGTCGTAATACTGGCGGAAGGTGATCAGCCGGTCGCTATAGGCGATCTGCTGGTCTTCGCTCGACATCTCCTGCTGCGGACCGAGCTCCATGCTCTCCTGCAGGAAGAAGTTCTTAGGCATCAGGAACCGGTTGCTGCCGAGCCATTCAAAGTTGCTCGTGTCAAAGCCCCAGACCTTGTATTCGAGGTATTTGTTCCAATCCATGGTCCGCTCTTCCTCGGACTGCATGTACTGGGCCCATGTTATGTCATCGAGATTGATCGGGTCGCCATCGGGGCCATAGGCACCCTCGCCCTGAACATAGGTCGCCGTCAGCGTTTCCTGATTGAACTGGTCTTCATAATCCGCCGGAACATCAAGGGCCGGATCTTCCAGATCGTTCATGGTGGTGGTTACAGGCGGCACTGTGCCACTGCCACCACTGGACACACCGGGATTGGTGATGTCAGTCGACACACCGGACTCAAACGCAGCCTCATAGGCCTCGATATTGGTCGGGCAGGCAGATTCTGTCGATGCCATGTTACATTCGGCATCTTCGGCGAGCATGCCGGTACGATCCTGAAAATCATCGATCTCCTGGACAAAGGCATTGGCCTGATCAACCGATGATTGCGGAATTTTCTCGATATTGCTGTTGATCGAATCTGTGGCGATGGCCCCGGTCGGGGTACCGCCAGCCATCTCCTGATCCACAACCGCCTGCTCAACATCGCTCATGCGCTGCTGGGAGTCTTCCAGACGCTGGTCCTCTTCCTCATCATAGACAAGGCTGTTCTGGACATCCTGTTCGCTCGGCATGCGAGACGAACTCTGGGTCGTGCCAGACGACACCCCACTCATCATCTCCAACCGTCGTTGTTCATATTCCCGGATCCGCTGATCTTCCTCGGCGGAATAATTCACGCCCGATGCCTGCTCACCGGTGTCATAACCGTAAAGGGCGAAGGGGTCGGTGCCCTGATCCTGCGTAGTGCCCGGGGCCGCACCGCCCTGCTGGGCATTGGCGAGAACCGGCCAGGCTGCAATCATCGCCGCCAATGCTGCACCGGCCATCAGGGCCAGATACCAGCTTCGGGTGCTCTGCTGGTCATCGGCAGCAATGGCGATTGCCCGTGCATGACCGCCGGCACCATGCCTTTGCCCGATCTGGCCACGAGTATTCTGCGTGTGATGTACCATCTGCAATCCCCCGATTTCCGGCAACAGGTGCAAACCCTGCCCCCCGCATATGTCGAGCATTATCCCCCGTCGACATAGATATTATGCGGCAGAAACGCAGCTGACCACACAATATATCAGATAGTTTATACCCGAATATGCGCCGATCGTGAACGATTAAGCCGTCCGAAACCGGTTATTTCGGCATTTTTGCTAAAATTTTAGCGGTTTCGGGAAATCAGGCCGCCAGTTGCACCGGTCCGAACCGGTCCCGATCATGGGGTGCCGCAAAATCTATATCAGGCATCGTGGCGACAACGCCTGTGGGATTCACCTGCGGATGGCTCTGGTAATAATGGCGCCGGATATGGTCCATATTCACCGTCTCGGCAATGCCCGGCCATTGGTACAGCTCGCGGGTATAGGCCCAGAGATTGGGGCAATCGACAATCCGCTGTTTCGAGCATTTGAAATGCACGGCATAGACGGCATCGAACCGCAACAGGGTCACGAACAGCCGCCAGTCGGCCTCGGTGATCCGGTTGCCGACCAGAAACCGGCTCTCGGACAGGCGCTGTTCCAGCCAATCGAGCGTGTCGAACAATGGCGCCACCGCCTCGTCATAGGCATCCTGCGTACTGGCAAAACCGGCCTTGTATACGCCGTTGTTGAGGGTGTTGTAGATGCGGTCATTCACCCGGTCGATTTCCGGGCGCAGCGCTTCGGGGTAGTAATCCCCGGCAGTCGCCCCGATACCGTCAAAGGCACTGTTGAGCATACGGATAATGTCAGCACTCTCATTCGAGACGATGGTACCGGTTTCCCGGTCCCACAGGGTCGGCGTTGTTACCCGGCCGGTGAATGACGGATCAGCCTGCTGATAGATCTGATAGAGGTAGTCTGCCTTGAAAATCGGGTCTGGCACGACCCCCGGCCCATCGGCGAAGGTCCAGCCGTGATCGCGCATGTACCAGTGAACGACAGAAACCGGGATGGTACCTTCCAAACCCTTTAGTGCCCGAAAGATCAGGGTGCGATGTGCCCATGGACAGGCCATCGATACATAGAGATGGTAGCGCCCGGCCTCTGCCTTGAAGCCGCCGTCACCTGTAGGACCAGCCGTGCCGTCAGACGTTATCCAGTTGCGGAACGGGGAATCCCAGCGTTTGAACCGGCCCTTGTTTTCCTCGGTCTTGTAGCCTTCGTCCTGCCATTTACCATCGACGAGCATGCCCATGAGTTGCCTCCTGTGCTGTTTCGGTTATCGCGTTGCCACGAGTGTGATGGTGACCGGAATTTCCTGTGATACCCAGGCGGCATCGGGATCTGATTTGGTGCCCATGCCAAGGGCAATACGATCGAGTGTCACCTCTGCCTGCATGGCTGCCCGGTCACCCTCGATAGTCAGCACGAAGGGCAGATCAACCGGCGTTTCCTGCCCCTTGATGGTCAGGGTGCCGGTGGCCTCATACTGGCCATCGCCCAGCGCTGTGATGCTGTCGGTGGCGAAGGTAGCATCCGGGTAATTGGCCACATCGAACCATTCGGTATTGGGCAGGGTCTTGTCATAGAGCGCGGTGCCGGTTTCGGCAGAAGCAGTGGTCACGACCACCACAACCGACGCCTGATCCGGAGCCTCTGGATCAAAATCAATTTCGGCAGTCCAGTCATTGAACTTGCCGCTGAACGGACGAGCCGCATGAGTGCCGGAGAAGGCAATGCTGCTCTCGGCCTTGCTGACCTGCCAGTCAGCCGCATTGGCGACCGGTGCAATCGCCACAATCAGGGCCAGCGCCGGCAGGGTTGAAAGGACAGCACGCAGAAATCTGGTCATGAATTATCTCCGGTCAATGTCGGGGGTTGCAACGCCTCACGCCGCTGAAGCCGTGGCACCATGCGCAGCATCAGATGATCGCGCGCCATGAACTGGTGCTTGAGCGCCGCGCCGACATGCAGGATCAGCAGCGCGATACCCAGCTTGGCGATGATCTCATGGCTCAGCTTGAAGCCGGCCTCAACGCCTTCCTTGGCGCTGTCATCAAGCGTGTAGAGCCAGGGAATATGCGGAATTTCAAATAGCCCGAACCAGATGGTCGGCAAGTCCCAGGGGCTGGTGGAGACCATGGCCCAGCCGGTCAGCGGCACCGCCAGCATGAAGCCGTAAAACGCCCAGTGGGTCAGGTGCGCGGCCCATATCTCCCACCGTTTCATGCCCATGGGCAGGTCCGGCGGCCGATGAAACAGCCGCCAGACCAGACGCAGGATACTGAGCAGGAGAACGGTCAGCCCGAGCGATTTGTGCCACTGATAGGTGTCATAGGCGAGCGCCTGATAATCCGCCTGTTTGATCGCATCAACCATCCACAGGCCGCTGGCCAGTTGCACAATGATGGCAATGGCAATCAGCCAGTGAAGGATGATGGCAATCAGGCTGTAGCGTGCCGTATCGGCAGCTGCTTTATCGGTAATATCAGTGCTCGCGGACATGATCAGGGTACGCGGTTGAACTCGGCTTCGATCAAGACTGTTACGTCATCGCCGACATAGGGCACACCGTAATCCAGACCGAACTCCGAACGTTTCACCGTGGTGGTACCGGAAAAGCCGATGGCGGCATCCTTGGTGAAGGGATGTTCCTCGAGATAACCATTCATGGTGACATCGAGGGTAACCGGCTTGGTCACACCAAGCAGGGTCAGGTCACCGGTAATGGTGCCGGTATTATCGCCGGTAATCTCAATCGAGGTGGATTTGAAAGTAATCGCCGGAAACTCGCCGGTATTGAAGAACTGCTCACCGCGCAGCTCGGCGTTGAAATCCTTCTGCTCGGCATTCGGATAGTCGGTATCGACCGAGGCTGGATCAATCGTGACGTCTACCGAGCTGGCCGCCGGGTCCTCGGCATTGAATTCGAGGGTGGCATCAAGGGTGTTGAAGCGTGCGGTGTAATCCGCCAGTCCCAGATGGCGTACCTTCCAGATCACGCTGGCATGGGTCGGGTCGACGGCATAGGTGCCGCTCGGGATCGGCAGATCGGCTGCGGTGGCAGACTGGCCATAGACCAGACCGCCAACGGTCAGAGCGGTGGTCAGGGCAAGGGCGGTGGTAAAGGTCTTGAGATTGGTTTTGATACCGTGGCTACGGGCAAACATCCGTTATTCTCCTCAATCGGCATGGGTCACGGCGTCATGCCGCAAATCCTTGAACCACAATGAAATGGTATAAGTACCGATTGAAGCAAAGCACTTGTTTGTGAACGTACTGTTCACCCGGAAGAAACAATCCCCGGCGCTATTCTCTTGACGCCGGGGAATGACATTAGGTGCTGCTGTTACGTGCCGTTGTTACGGGCCAGCGACAGGCGCCCGGCAAAGGGCAAACTGAAGAACGGCTTGTCGCTGCCAAGACGGGTCATCAGGAAGAACAGCAGTGACCCGCCGAGGACCGTGACGCCGTTGAAGACAAGCAGAAATGTGGTCTGCTTCAGCAGGATCAGCGCGCCGATATATTGCGCAAGTATCGAGAAATAGAGGATACCAACGACAAACTCACGCGACCGGTTGCGGATGAACCACGCACCGAGCGGCGCACCGAGCACCACCACCGGCACACAGCACAGCCACATGCTCCATGCTTCCGCCGCCAGAGGCTGGGCGGCAAAGCCGAAGCCCTTCCAGAAGAAGGCGGCAACTGAGTTGGATGCCATCAGCACGACCGAGGTCGGGGTGGCAACACGCTCGGAGACCCGCAGGCCAAGCACCAGAAACGAGAAGATGATAATATCGATACCGGAACCGACGATGCCGGTAATAACCCCACCGAGGCCGCCGAGAAACGCCAGCGCAACATAATCAAAGGTGCAGAGTTCCACATCCGCGCCCTTGGTTGGGCGTTGCTTGTCACGGTTCATCAGATAGAGCGAGACACCAAAGCTTAACCAGACAGCGGTGAAGAAGGTCTTGGCCACCGGACCGGGGAACAGCGGCGCCACATAATCGAGACCGATGAAAACGCCACAGGCACCGGACAGAGCGGCGACAATGATCGCCTTACCAACCACCGGAATGCGCAAAGACAGGATGGTGATCGCCGCCGCCGTCATGCCGACAGACTGGATCATTATCGAGAAGTCACGGGCAATCGCGGGCTTGATACCGAGGATCAGCGTGAACACCGGGAACGCAACGGCACCACCGCCCTCACTGGTTGCACCGGCGATGAATGAGCCGAACACCATGGTCAGGCTGGCAACCCAATAGGTGGCAAACAGGTGCCACAGGTCGGACACGGCCATGTAACCGAGCCACGCCAGCCAGACGACAGCTGCGGTGATGAAGGTGGGATGGGTAAGAACTTTGCGTACGGTCGATGGTGCCGCGGATTGTGCCGCAGATTGTACCAGTGACATTGGCTGTGCCCCTCATAGGAATAGCGACGGGCATTTGCATGGAGCAACGCTTTCAATAGCGTTTGCATACGCAACTACCCAATCAATGTCCCTGTTCTACGGCAGCGACAAGAAAGTGGTGCACAAACAATTTCGCATCTGCAGCATTATTTTTTGCAGGGCAGCGAGATAATGAGCCGAACGGCGTCAGGCAGGCTGTTGAAATTGCTCCAGCAATGCATCATCGAGCGCCCGTGCCCGACCAAGCGCCGGACGGGCAGCGTGGTGCTTGACGTAAGCGACAAAGGCCGGACGTTTTTCCACCAGCTCGAATGACATGCCCCATTGCAGCAGCCCGATCATTAACAGATCAGCGGTGGTAAAGCTGTCACCGACCAGATGGGTCGTGCCCTCCAGTTCAGCCTCGGCAAGGCCGAATATCCGCTCAAACGTACCATAGCCGAGCATACCGGTATGTTCCTCACGGACCTCGACACCCATGGCATGATTGACCATCGCCGCCTCAAGCGGGCCTGCGACCATGAACAGCCAGCGATAATAGGCAGCACGCAAGGGGCTATCGGTTGCCGGGGCCAGACCCGCTTGCGGGAACGCATCGGCGAGATAGGCACAGATGGCGGCATTCTCGGTCAGCGTCACATCGCCATGGCGCAGAACCGGCACCTTGCCCATGGGATTGACCGCCAGAAATGCCTCGGTTTTCGGCTCACGTATCGGCACGATTTCGGTCTCATAGGGCTGACCGGTTTCCTCCAGCATCCAGCGGGTTATCCGGCCCCGTGACATGGGATGGGTGTAAAGCATCAGGGTACCGGTCATGATAGCCTCCGTAAAAATGTTTCTGTCTCACTGCTTCGGCGCAGGTTTCCATATGCGACATGCGTGCAAGACAGGTAAGCGAAACTGCGCACAGGCATCACCCATCCGACATGGCGACGGCATGAATAACAGAAAAACACGATTGGTTGTTACCGCAATATTCATGGCCCTGACCGGTCAGCAGGCGCTGGCCGCCGAGCCGGTGACAATCGCCGAGCGCCCGGCAATTCTGCACCGCTCTGCCGCTGCTGGCGGGCAGGCGGCACCGACCCTGATCGCGCTGCATGGCGGTCTCGGCAACGCTGACCAGTTGAAGAGCAGCTTTGATCTGACCGCAGCAGCTGACCGGTATGGCTTCAATCTGATTTATGTAAACGGCACACCCCAGCGCCGGATCGGCAACCGCAATACCTGGAATGCCGGCGACTGCTGCGGCAATGCCGCGAAACGGCAGATCGACGATGTCGGCTATCTCGAACAGGTGATCAGCCACCTGATCTCCGACGGTATCGCCCGGCCGGGCAGCATTTACCTGACCGGTACCTCGAACGGGGCGATGATGTCCTATCGCATGGCCTGTGAGCGCAACGATCTGATCGCCGGTGTCATCGCCTTCTCCGGCCCGTTCGTTACCGGACAATGCCGCAATGCGCGCGGCGTGCGCATCTGGCAGCTGCATGGGCTGCAGGATACGACCGTGCCGATCGATGGCGGTGGCAAGGGTCAGTTTCTGATGGGCAAGCCCTTCCCCTCGGTTGAGGAAACAACCCGGTTTCTGCAATCCGGTGGGGCAGATGTCACGGTCACATTATTGCCAAGCGCCAGCCACCGCATCACCTCCATGGCCGAGGCAATGCAGCAGGACAATCATCAGAATATGGCGGATGCCATCGGCGACTTTATCGACTGATCAGGCGACCAGCTTATTGATCCGGTCAGCGAGTTGATCCGGGGAGACCGGCTTGGTCAGCAGCGCCGAGATTTTTGCCGCCTTGGCTTTTTGAATAACAGTTTCGGACGGGCTGGTTGCCAGCGCGATAATCTTTGCAGTGCCGGCCTTGGCCCGCGCGGTCAGCATGGCGAGCAGGTTGAACGGCGCATCATCCTCACCATCAAGGTCAATGATAACCAGCACCTGAGTAGGTAATTGCGGGATTGTATCAAGCGCAGTCAGCGTCTCCATATGCTGAATATCCGGATAGGCGAATTTGCGCAAAAAGTCATAGAGCGGCACGATTGAAGCGCCGCCAACCGCGATTACAGTGTCCATGGATTGAGTCATCAGAAATACCTTAAATACACATAAGAGTATGTGTCAGACTATATGCAACCTCGCCCGCTATTCTAGCAGTAACGCACGAAGGCGGAAATCTTTTCAGCCCTGTGGCTCATCTCCGCACTCAACCGCGCCCGCGATAGGGCGGCACACCCTGATCCGGCACCCAGACATCGCCCGGTGCCGGACCGGTCTGATAGAACACATCAATCGGAATGCCGCCGCGCGGATACCAGTAGCCACCGATCCGCAGCCAGACCGGTTCCAGCAGATCGACCAGACGCTTGCCGATGGAGACGGTGCAGTCCTCATGGAACGCGCCATGATTGCGGAACGAGCCGAGGAACAGCTTCAGCGACTTGCTCTCGACCAGCCAGTCGCCTGGCACGTAATCAATCATCAGATGGGCGAAATCCGGCGCACCGGTGATCGGGCAGAGCGAGGTGAACTCCGGCGCGGTAAAGCGCACGAGGTAATTCGTTCCGGCCTGCGGGTTCGGTACCTTCTCCAGCACCGCCGCTTCCGGCGAGTGCGGCAACTCGCTCTTGCCACCGAGCTGGGTCAGGTTCTCATAGATACTCTTGTCACTCATCTCACACTCCTCGAAGATTGCCCCAGAGCAGCACATGCAGCTGCGGCAGTACCGTTGCGGCAAACCATTGATCCGCGACCGTTTTGTCAACCAGCCAGCGCATCCGCTCCATGATCCCGGTCATATCGACCGCAGCGTCCTCATCATCGGGCGGTGGCGGTGTATGGTTACCGGGCTGGAGATAGACCGGCAGTGTCGGATAGCGCCCCGCCACCTCGCGGGCAAAGTCATAATCACGGTCGTCGAACACGACGAATTTCAGCACTGTCCGGGCATCCCCCGCCGCCGCGATACAGGCGTCGAGCGCCGCCGGATCACAGACCATATCGCTCGATGGCGGTTTCGGGCTGAGGGTCAGCACCGACAGATCGGCAAACCAGTCGCGGGCGATGCTGCCCTGGGTCTCCAGCCCGAATTGATAGCCCCTGCCCCGCCCCATGCCGATCAGTTCACCAAGCGGCTGGATCGCCGGATTGCCACCGGAGAGCGAGACCATCAGCGGGCTGTCACCGGAAAGTTCGGTAACCCGGTCCATGATCGCCGCCGCCGTCATCAGGGCCCATGTATGGCGATATTCGGAATCAACCGCATGGAGCGTGTCGCACCAGCTGCAGCGATAATCGCAACCGCCGGTCCGCACGAAAACCGTCGGCTGGCCGATCAGCGCCCCCTCACCCTGAATGGTCGGGCCGAATATCTCGCTGACCCGGATCACCTCCGCGCTCATGGCCGATATTCCGCCGTGGTTTTCGGGGTTTCCTTGACCCGCACGGCACAAACCTCGGGCCAGCGCGCATGGCACCAGTCATAGAAGTGTCTGGCCAGTTGTTCGGCGGTGACCATGTGGTCGCCCAGCACCTCGTTCAGATGCCGGTGGTCGAGCGTGTCATCCACATAAGCCTTGAAGGCACCCAATTCGAGATAGTCACGGACGAACCCGGCGCTATCGAGGGTCTCCGACTGCAACTCGACCTCAACCACATAATTATGGCCATGCAGCCGGGCGCAGGGATGCCCCTCGGGCACGCCGGTCAGCTGGTGCGAGGCGGAGAAATGGAATTCCTTCCAGATCCTATACATTGCAGGCCTCTTTCCAGAATTCGGGATCAGCATAGACCGTCGGGTCGATGCCACCGGCAAGATGGAATGCCTCACGCCGCTCGACACAGGTACCGCAGCGTCCGCAATGAATGTCACCGCCCTTGTAGCAGGACCATGTACGAGTGAAATCAACGCCCAGCTTCAGCCCCTCGGCGGCAATATCGCCCTTGGTGCGATGCACAAATGGTGTGTAGAGCCTGATCCGTCCCATGCCCTCGAGGGCGTGGTCCTGCATGGTCTGGAACGCCTCGATAAAATCGGGACGGCAGTCGGGATAGATGAAATGGTCGCCGCCATGAACGGCGGTTGCAACAGCCTCGGCCCCGCGGGCGGAAGCGACACCGAAGGCAATCGACAACATGATCGCATTGCGGTTCGGCACCACGGTAATGCGCATGCTTTCCTCGGCATAATGGCCATCCGGCACCGTGACATCATCGGTCAGGGCCGAGCCGCTTAACTGGCGACCAATGGCTGAAATGTCGATCAGGATATGCTCAACACCGAGGTCGTCGGCATGTTCCTTGGCAAAGCCCAGCTCCTTCTTGTGGCGCTGGCCGTAATCGAATGAAATCAGACCAATCAGGTCATGATCGCGCGCCACCATATGGGCGAGCGTGATGGAATCCAGTCCGCCGGAGCAGACAACGAGCGTCTTCATAATGTGAACCCTTGTTTTCGCTGTAACCGGGTAGGCTGCGACCGGTCCCCGCCCCTATCGGCAGGTGCGCGTCTTGTAACAAGGCCCGAACCAAAAGAAAAGCCGGGAGCAAGCGAAGGCCCGAACATCCAGACATATTGGCCGATTGTCGAAAAATGAGCGCCACTCGCGCGACACGTCTTGCCTCGCGCGCGCCATCGCCTAACCTGCGTCCATGTCTGTTCTGATTGTCGGCCTTATCCTGCTGTTTCTCGTCAGCGCCCTGCTCGCCTGGCTGCGGCGGCGCATGCTCGACCGGCAGGCGATCCGCGCGATCATCTGGGCCTTTGCCTATGCGGTGCTGATCCTGCCGGCGATTTTCGGCTATGCGTCACTGGTCAGCGCCGGATGGAGCGCGGATTATGCCATCACCAAGGCCCGCATTTTTGCCGATGGCCCGTATTGGAGCGGCCTGCCGGTCATGCTCAGCATCGCGCTGACACCGGCGTTCTATCTCTATCTGGCCCTGCGCGCGAAACCCGCCTGGCCGGTACTGCTCACCCTCGGCACAATCATGTCGTGCCTCGTCTTCATCTTCGGCGGCCTTCTCCTGACCGCCGGCCGCCTGGCCGGCGTGCATTTTTGAGGCCGGTTCGCATGAGGGGAACTCCAACCGCCCAACAAAACGCCCTCAGTCATCATTCAAGAGCACAATATGCTGTTCTTCAGGCTTGCGCTCCTTATGACCTTCCAGCAGGCCAAGCCGTTTTTTGACATAGAATGCCAACGCCTTGCGGGGCGTCAGTCGCAAACATCCATCGCTCATGCCGTAATCGATCACGATTGCCTGCCGCTGCGGCTCGGTAAGCCCCGGATGGGGGATGATTGTGAGGGTCTCGTGTTCCATCCATTCGGGATCATCCTCACGACGCATATGGGCAGCGTCACCAAGCTCCGGGCTATCCAATCGTCCCAGAACAAAATCCCGAAATTTTTGTTGCCCTGTATCAAAGCCCCTGACATGCCAGCGAAACCCGTCAAACACCAGAGCAAAGGGTTCGAGAACGCGCGGCTTCAGCTCCATGGTCGAGAAAGAGCGATAGCGGCAATGCACCTGCCGCGACTGCCTGATCGCAGCGATTACTGCTGCCAATGTTGCATCGGGCACCGGGCGAACGGGCGCTTCTGCCACCACGATTTCCGGTGGGCTCGTGAACAAGCCTGCAGCCGCTCCCAGTATACCCTCCCCGATCAACCGCAACTCGCTCAGCAATTCGTTCGAGCCACGATGGGGCACATCGACAAATTTTGGACCGGGGCGATAGGTTTTTTCCTGACGATCATAATCCAGCGCTTCCGGATAATACTCCGCAAAGCGATTGAAATCGCCAGTGGCCTGATTGGGCGAGATACCGAATTGCTCAACCAGATCACGCCGGTTGACACTCCCCTCCCAAGCCAGTCGATCAGCAATGAAGGCAAGGCGTTGCTCAACCGTCCAACGCATCGTTTCAGATTTATCCACAGGTCCGGCAGGGGGCATAAAGCATGTTTTGTTTCATATGTATCAGATCAGGCCTTGACTCTAGAACAATCCTCCCAGAATGTATGCGCACAATTTTTGTGAGTACCTACCATTGCATTCAATCGTAGCGTAAAACCCACACAATATCGGGCTCTCGCGGCTCTCAAAACATGAGGAAACATCGAAATGACCCTTAACTATCAAGAGCTTGATGATTTTGTCAGCCGCCACGCCGCGATCCGCCGCCGTCAGAAGTTGCAACCGGCAGGCGGCCCGGGCGACAAGATTTTTCCGCCAACCTATCCGGGTGATGGCAAGAATGACCCGCCGCGCCACGTCTTTGAGGTCCGTCGAGTCCCGGGACAGAAAGACGGCATTGTCTGCGTCCTGATCGACAGCGTGCAGAGCCAGGCCAACCGCATGGAAGAGGCGCTGGTCAGCCTGATTTATGACGAAGATTTCAAGATACCGCGTGTCACCGTTGATTTCAGTGATACCGGCCTGAATGTCGCCGACAGGATCAGTTCACTCGACGCGCCGCACCGGATATATGATGCAATCCTGCGCGACAGCCTGCTGGATGATGTGCCGTTTCTGAAATCACCGCTCGGTGAAGCTCTGATCAAGGCCAAACCGGCAGAAGCGGCAGCCCTGCTCTCCCACGCTCCGACCGCATTGCTGTTCGGCGCCTGGCACAGTCAGGGACAAGGCGGCGGCTTGGGCGCCAAGTTCCAGCGCTCGCTGACATCGGAAATCATCGGGATCAACGTACCAGCAGAGGAAATGGTCAATCGCCAGACCGGTGAATTTCAGGGTCGAAGTCTTGGAAAGCGTACCGGCAGCCGGATGGACCCGCTCGGTATCCGCAAAGGCGTCGAGATATACAAGACAGCGGATGGCTGGGTCGAAACGGCCCAGAAAGGTGCAAAGAAGTCAAAGCCATCAGAAGCCAACCACGGTAACATTGCCCCATCCATTCAACCGCTCGGCGTCACCTGCGATTATGCCGAACAGGTCGTACTGCTGAGCACGGCCGGGCTGCGGCGTCTGCGTTTCGGCACCCCGGAACAGACCCGCGCCGGACGCAGCCTGCTGGCCAGTCTCGGGCTGGTGGCGTTTCTGGCGCAGGATCGCAACGGCTTCTCACTGCGCTCGCGCTGTGATCTTGTCCCGGATGGCGGGCTGCAGGCACTGGAACTGGTGCATCATGACGGCATGGTAAAACAGATCGACCTCGATCTTGATCAGGCCATCGCACTCTATGACGAGGCAGCGGACAAGCTGCGCACCACAGGTGTCGGTTACGAACCCGACCCGGTCATGCTGAAGCCACAGGACAAGCTGATCTCGATCATCCGGCAAAGTGAGGAAATGGCGCTCAAGGATCTGAGCGACGAGGCGGAGGACGAGTAATGCTGGTTCTCGAAATCGAATATCTGGGCGGGGTGTGCTACGCCGCCCGCGATCAGGTTTCGAGTGAACCCGACTGGCCGCCGCAGCCGGACCGGGTCTACTCGGCACTGGTCGCCACCTGGGGCATGCAGGGCGAGGATGACCGTTTCCGCCCGGCACTTACATGGTTGGAGCAACAAGCCGTCGAGGGCGTCTATGCCAGCGACTACAATGCCCGGCAGATCGGCAATGCCTATGTGCCTGTCAATGATGCCCTGACGCTGGCGGAGCGCCGCAGCCGCCAGCCACGCCAGTTCCCCGCCGCCCTGCCCGATGATCCGCTGGTGGAAATCATCTGGACCGAGGAGCCGGAGCAGGAGATTCTCGACCTGCTCGACGACCTCGCCCGCGACACTGCCAGTGTCGGCCATTCGGCGAGCCTGACCCGTTGCCGGTTCCGGCGCGGTGAATCAGTACGCCCCAACCTCAGACAGGCACCACAGCGCCGCATCGGTGCGGGACGGCTCGCGACGCTCGAGGCCAGCTATCATGCCGGGCGCAGACCGCCCCCCGGCGATATTGTCATCGACCATCCCGCCAATGATGCCACCAGTGCTGGCACCACCAAATTCGGTCGCAACTGGCTGGTACTTGAGCTGCATGCCAATAGTTTTGTGCCCTCAATCACCGCGTTTCCGCTCTATGCCAAGGCCATGCGCGATACCCTTCTCGCTGGCTTCGATGCCATCGGCATGACGGTACCGGAAGTGATCTCCGGACACCAACCGGATGGCAGCCCGACGGCAAAACCGCATATGGCTGTGCTGCCGCTTGCCGATCTTGGCTGGCAACATGCCCGGGGCACGTTGATGGGCTTCGGGTTGGCGCTGCCACCGGCTTTTGACAATCCTCACGACAACCCGGATACATTTCAGTTATTACAAGGCGTGATGGCGGCGCTGAATGCCAAGGCCGTCAACCAGTACGGCACACGATTACTGCAACTATGCCCGCGCGGGGATGATGCAAAACGATTCATGATCGAGCTGCATCTTGCATCAGTGACCGGACGGCAATCGCTCAAGCCAAGTCGCTACAGCAGGCCATCCCGCTACTGGGCCACGGCAACCCCGATTGTGCTGGATCGTCATCTGAAACAGCCACCCGGTGATGCCCGACAGCAGGAGATTGAAGCGATCATTGTTCAGGCCTGCCGCAATATCGGCCTACCGGAACCGGCAAGCATTACGGAAGGGTCCTCTGCAGGGCGTCCGGCAATCCAGCTTGGCAAGCACAGCGGCATAAGCGGTGCCACCCCGGCGCATCCGAGCGTCACCGGCACGCGCCCGCGATGGCGACTGCCACCGGCCCTGCGCAGCCGGGAAATGTGCCATGCGGTGATCAGATTTGACCAGCCGGTATCCGGCCCGGTCATCCTCGGCGCGGGTCGGTTCCATGGCATGGGGCTGTGTCTGCCGTTTACACCCCAGCCCCGCTCCAAAACCCGATCATAACCCCATCATGGAGGATAACGCGCCATGACCAGCACCAGCCTGCCCTCACTATCCACCCATGATTTTGACGGCTATTACAACGAATTGTATGGCTATGCCCCCTTCCCGTGGCAAACGCGGCTGGTCGGGCAATTGGCGACGGGGCAGGGCTGGCCATCCGTCATGGACCTGCCGACCGGCAGTGGCAAGACCGCCAGCCTTGATATTGCGCTGTTCCATCTGGCGCTCTGCGCTGATGATCCGGCGCGACCGGCACCGATGCGGATCGTGCTGGTGGTCGACCGCCGGCTGATCGTCGATGATGCCTTCAGACGGGCAGAGGAGATCGCAGAGAAACTGCAAAATGCAGAAGACGGCATTCTGAAAACCGTCGCCGATCGGCTGCGGCATCTGGCAGGTGGCGATATCCCCGTGATGGCACGTGCGCTGCGTGGTGGCATGCCGCTGGAACATGGCTGGGCCACCAGTCCGCACCAACCGACAATCCTGTGCTCGACCGTCGATCAGGTCGGCTCACGGCTGCTGTTCCGCGGCTATGGCATCAGCGATCGCATGAAGCCGGTGCATGCCGGGCTGTTCGGCAATGACTGCCTGTTCCTGCTTGATGAAGTGCATCTGTCAGAGCCGTTCCGCCAGACCCTGTCCGGTATTGCCCGTTTGCGCAGTGAGAACTGGCGCGAAACCGGTACGGCTGACCGTCCATGGCAGGTTGTCGAGATGAGCGCCACCCCGGGCAACCGGGGCGGGCAAGAGCCCTTCGCGCTGGCAGATGATGACAGGCAGGACAGGACGCTGAAGAGCCGACTGGAAGCCACCAAGCCGGTCCGCCTCGACACAATCAAGGGAACCTACAAAACCGCCTTTCCCACCGCCGCCGCTGCGGAAGTCGGGGAATTACTCAAGGATGACAACACAAAAGCCATCGGCGTTGTGGTCAACCGGGTAGCAACAGCGCGGCAGATATTCGAGCAACTGCGCCTGCAACTTGGTGAGAAGGCTGACATCAAACTGATGATCGGCCCGGCAAGAGCGGTTGACCGTGATATGATTGCAGAGGACCTCGACAATATCCGCACCGGACATAAGCCGCGCCCGGAAAAACCGCTGATCGTGGTTGCCACCCAATGTCTGGAGGCCGGGGTCGATATCGACCTCGACGCGCTGGTGACCGAGGCGGCACCGCTCGATGCCCTGCGTCAACGCTTCGGCCGCGTTAACCGTGCCGGGCGCGATATAGCGGCCAAGGGCAGCATTCTGATCACCGATGAGCAACTCAGGAAGCGTTACGCGGATCCGGTTTACGGCGACGCGGTCAAGGCGTGCTGGGACTGGCTGAATAAGCAGTACAGCGAAAATGATGATGTGCTCGACTTCGGCATTAACGGCATGAACGCGCGGCTGCAGGATATGGACCCGATGGCTCTGGCGCCGATGCTGGCCGAACGGCCCGATGCCCCGATCCTTCGCCCGGTCGATGCCGATACCTGCTTCCAGACCGCGCCGCGTCCGGCGGTGGCAACCGATCTCACCCTGTACCTGCATGGCCCGCAGCGCCAGCCCGCCGGGGTGCAGATCATCTGGCGCGGCGACCTCGAGCGCCGCCATATGGGCGAGAGTGACAAATATCGCCGCCAGACGCTCGACATCCTGAGTCTGCTGCCGCCACGCGCGACCGAGGCGATTGAGGTACCGGTCCCGACGGCCCGGCGCTGGCTGCAATCACTGGGCGATCGGCTGCCAGCCGATACCGACGCCAGCGATGTGCCGCTGTTGATCGAGACCGATGATGCCAGTGAGCGCAAATCGGGTGGCTATCGCGCATTTCGCTGGCGCGGTCGGGATGACGAGAACAGCCGGTCGGTCTGGCCGAATGAAATCCGCCCCGGTGACGTGATTGTCGTTCCTGCCAGCGCCAACTACGGCGGGGCCGATCAGTTCGGCTGGAACCCGGACAGCATGGAAACAGTGCCCGATGTGGCCGACCGGGCTGCCCGGCCTTATGCGCGAAGCAAGGCCGCCTTCCGCCTGCATGCAGCGTTACTGGTGCGCGCGATCACGGATGAGGAAAAGACTTCGGAAGAGGGCTTGAAAGCTCACGAAAAGCTTGTGAAAAAGTGGTCAGACCGGCTGGAAAAATGGCTGGCAGAATACCGTGAGGAGACAGACGGACCGGCCCGCATTGTCGATAGCATTCTGTCGAACACAGCCGAGGAGCTGGATCCCGATGCCCACAAATGGCTGGAGGATGCGAATGCCATACTGAATGGCACAGGACCAAAACCAAAAATAGAGCTGGTGTTTCCCTATGGCGATGAAGCCACCGATGACGTGCTGCCAACCGCTGCTATTCTGGCATTCCCGGGCGGAATCAAACTGCCGGATACCCTCAATGCCATCGCCGATAATCCACCCACCGCAGATAATCCACCCAGCACCGAGGACGATCAGGCGAGCCAAACGAGGGCCAATATCAACGATGCAACAGCAACAGATACTGGCGAGAACGCAGACATTGAACCAAGCGACCGCGAATATCTGAACCGGCATAGCCGACGTGTTGTCGCCGCCATCATGCGTGCTGCCAAACATCTGGGTCTGTCGGATGCACTGACCGATGCCTTATGCCGCGCTGCCTGGGCACATGACTGGGGCAAGGCCGATCCACGCTTTCAGTCACTGCTCTATTCCGTACTTGGTCAGACCTTTGCCAATCCTGAAGAACTGCTAGCCAAGGCTGTTGGCAACACATCCGGCAACCCGGTCTCGATGCTGCCAAAGGGTTGGCGGCACGAGGCGTTGTCGGTGCGCATGCTGTTGGCCGAGCAGGATGTGCTGGCCGGTGCCCATGACCCGGAACTTGTGCTGTGGCTGGTCGGCACCCATCACGGCTATGGTCGACCATTCTATGGCTTTGCCGATGAATGGGAGCAACACACGCTGTACCAGCTCCACACCGATGGCATGAGCGACCGGGAACCCTTTGATCTGACAGCCGACATACCGGCACCAAACCGGCTCGGCTTCGACTGGCAGGGCGATGACTGGGGCGGCCTGATGGCCCGGCTGATCCGGCGCTATGGCTGGTGGCAACTGGCCTGGCTGGAGAGCCTGCTGCGGCTCGCCGATCACCATGCCTCGGCCAATCCGGATATGGCCATAAGCGACTGGCAGCCATCCCACCTGACAGGTGCGGCCTTACCGGCTTCGCTGCCCATCCACCGACACCGGCTGGAGGGGCTGGAGCCTGACAATCTGCTGGCGTTCCTCGCCCTGCTTGGCCTGCTCCGCGTGCTGGAAGCTGTACGGCCCGACTGGCACCCACAGGCGTATTGGGATGATGACATGGGCAGGAAGACCCTGCGCCCGGTGCTGCAACTCCGCGCCGAAGTTACAGAGGACGATATCGCCGCTGCCGCTGCCGAGGGCAGCACCAGGCTGGCCGGTGCCCATGATTTCGCGGGCGAGAAGAACCTGAACCATAGCGCAGAAGCGGCACACCGGCTGCTCGGGGATACCGTCAGGGAGGCCTCGCTGGCCGACCGGTACCGGTCTGACATGATGGCGGCCCTGATGAATGATGGCGCAATCAACCGCAAGGGCAGCATCGACCCGACGCCGCTCTGCCTGATGTTCGGTCAGGGGCACCAGCATTTTCTCACCCGGTTTGCCGGTGTCGTGGAGCAGGGCTCACCCGGCAAACGGGGACGCGGCAAGAAGGCCGTGGAGATCAGTGCCGAACAGGCCATGACCGAGGCACTGTTCACACCATGGCAGCGCATCGACCCCACCGATGGCTTCCGCTGGGATGTGGAGGAGGACCGACGCTATGCCCTGCGCGCAGTGAACCCGTCGGGCGATGCCGCCACCACCCAGCATGGTGCAAACCGGCTGGCCGCCTTTGGCCTGTCGAGCCTGCCGGTGATGGCGACACCTTATAGCGACCGCCATATATCGGCGATCCCCGGCGGGCAGGGCGCACGCGACTTCCGCTTCCGCTGGCCGCTCTGGCGGCAACCGGCAAGCATGCCGACCATCACCGCCCTGTTGGCACAGGCCTGGCGTGAGGGTGAAACCATGCCGCCCAAAGCCTGGGACGCTCAGGAAACCGTCGAGCGCTTCAGTCAGGGCAAGTTCCTCAATGTCACCCGTGCAGCCTTCTCAAGGCGACAACCGGCGACAGATGAACCGAACACCAAAACCGGGAGAAAAAGCGCATGATCGAACGCGCATGGATGGTCAGAACCTCGCGGGGCAGCGTGGCAATCCGC
The DNA here is from genome assembly GCA_002168225.1 of Micavibrio sp. TMED2. NCBI lineage: Bacteria > Pseudomonadati > Bdellovibrionota > Bdellovibrionia > Bdellovibrionales > Pseudobdellovibrionaceae > Micavibrio > Micavibrio sp. TMED2. Next base: position 17,139 of record NHBH01000009.1, on the reverse strand, counting down.
GACAGCATCTACGCCGCGCTCGGCGGCAATCAGGGCGGCTGGCTGCGGCAAGGCTGGGGCTGGCATGACGGGCTTGATCTGCGGCTGATCAAGGCAAAGCGCGAGCGTGGCGAACCGCTCGGCACCGATGAGCAGGATGCCTGGCGCAATTCACCGATGCTGGGCAAGGACGCCGGACGCGGCAATGATGCGATCATGGTGGGCGATTTGGTACTGTTGCCCAATATCCCGGTAAACGGCCAGTTCAGCATCTGCGAAGTCACCGGTGACTACCAATATGGCGAACCGCTGGCTGATCATGGCGATTTCCGCCACATGCTGCCGGTCATGCGCCTCGGTTTTCCGGTCGCCAATTCCCATGCGATGGTGCCGGATACCCTGCGCACCCGCCTGAAGGCACGCAACCGCATCGTTCGCTTGCATGAGTTTCATGGTAACTTGATGGCGCTGTCCAAGCTGTCCGCAAAGGATGCTGGCACCGCCTCCTCCGGGGTTGAGCGGGTGTTAAGCATCGCCCAGAGCGAATTGCAGGACACCGCTACCGAATTTGCCGACAAACTCAGAGCCGTCTTCAACAACTCCCTGCAGGCTGCCGAGTGGGAGAAGGCAATCGCCGTCGGCCTTGAACCACTGTTGCGCGAGGCGGAGGTAATCCATACCGGCGGCCCCAAGGAACGCGGCGCCGATCTGGAACTGCGTTTCCCCAACCCCTTCGATTCCGAGCGCGGCTGGGTGGTCCTGATTCAGGTCAAGGATTATAAAGATAAGGTCGAGGTCGAAAAGGCGGAACAACTGGAACAGGCCTTCACCAGCCGGCAACAGGATGACAACTATACTGATCAAATTGTCGAAGTGATGATGGTTGTAACCAACGCCAAGCCTTCCGAGGCGATGAAGGAGAAGTTGGTCGCACTATCAAAAGATTACCATATCCCCTTCACCTTCGTCGAAGGCGAGGCCCTGATGCGCGCCATGGCCCAGGGCTATCTGCACAACCTCAACCTGTTCGGCTCCTCACCGACAACGTGACCCTGTCGAATTGATATACCGCCGATAAACAGCAATCACCCCGGCAGGCACACCACAAGCCGAACAACACGTTGTTGGACCAGTTCACTTCCCCAAGAGCCTCAGGCCGAAAAGCCTGAGGCTAATTGAAGTCGCACCGGTGGCAAGGGTCAGGAATATCAAGAGAAGACAATTGCCAGAGCCGTATTTAAGCTATGAAACCGGCAATGGTCATCTCATCTGGAAACGCCAACACCCCCACTTCAAAAGCATAAATCCGATCACTACCGCCCGGCAATGTCAGCCGGGCGGCAGGATTGTTCACGGGGCATCAGTCCAGATCGACCGGACCGCCCTGTGCCAGTTTTCTGGCCTCCGGAAACCGCTTGCCGGTCAGAATTTCACTGACCCGCCCCTGATTGACCCGAAAAGCCGCCGCGATATCATGCTGGAACTCACCCAACCAGGACCGCCGCCAGATCTCAATCGCATCCTCAAGGGTCAGTCGCGGACTCACCCGCCGCCGCGCCATTACAGACACTCCGGCAGGGAGAGCAGGTTGTTGGGTTCGTAGCCATCAGCCTCGGTTTTCAGATACTTGCGCCCTGAACGGCTGACAGCAACCACGACATAGGCCTTCTGGCCGCCCTGCTGGACAAAGAAGCGCCAACGCCCGCTCTCTGCTCCTGCTATTGCTTGATCAAGCAATAGATTCCACCATCTGCCATCGGCATTCCTGCCGCCGACCCGCTCAATACGTTCGGTTGGGTCATGACGGTCGTTTTTGTTTATGCAGTCTATTCGAATTTCTTGGGTCATTATTAACCTCTTTGGTTAGAAAAAATGACCCTCCAATTTGTTTTCGGCTCAAAAACTGCTACATCTATCAATGCTTGCAAAGCAGCCAAGAACCTTCAGCAGACACTGGAGGGCCTAGGTTTCGCCGGGCGGAGTGTCACCTCCGCCCGGCATTTTTAATTATGGTGCGCCGACCTCATGATTACAAGACATCATTACTCCTTTAAAATCCTCTAATTGACTATAAGACTTTTTTCTGAGACCGTCATGTCGCTGCTCGAGCCTCATTGAAGATAGTCGATTAGTGGATCCCTTAATCGAATGTCCCAAACCTCTCGAGCAGCCCCCTAACACATTCCCGATCGCATCAGTTTGTGCTAATATGTCTGCATGTCCGGGGAGACATTGCCGGGCGGGGCGGCCGCCGACCATCACATGCAGGAACAGTTCACGCTGGCGCTGCCCGCGCCGCCGGTGGCGAGCGATGACCTGCTGGTTCCGGCACGCATGGTCAATGAATGGGTGTATTGCCCGCGCCTCGCCTATCTCGAATGGGTCGAGGGGCAATGGGCCGAGAGCGCGGACACCGCCGACGGCACCCGCCGTCACCGCCGGGTCGATCAAGGCAAGGGCAAGCTGCCGCCCGCCGCCGACCTAGACCCCGCCAACGCTGACACCGGAGCCAATGCGGATAACGGGAAAGACACCACCGGCACGCCGGACCGGATGCAGACCCGTTCGGTCGAGCTGGGCAGCCACAGCCTCGGGCTGGTGGCGAAGATCGACCTGCTGGAAATCGAGGACGGCATGGTCGCGCCGGTTGATTACAAGCGCGGCAAGCGTCCGCACCGGGAGAAAGGCGCGCATGAGCCGGAACGGGTACAGCTCTGCGCCCAGGCCCTGATCCTCGACCTCGGCCCCGCCGACCGGATCGACATTGCTGTCGAATCCCTCGGCAAACCCTTTCAGCCGATCGAGCGAAAACCCGTCGTTATCTGAATTATTATCTGAATTTTTCTGCCCGTCAGACAGCAGGACAGGCTATAATTTCCGTCACCGATCCGGATGAACGGCACCACCCGGACACCGCATTGACGACACGCTGTCCAACTGCCCCCACAAATGCGGGCGATCCGATGGTGAGATTTCCCCCGGGACCGCTCGCATGACCCCAAACATCTGTTCGACAAGGCATTTCATGCTATGATCGGAAGTATTCGTTGTTGGACTGGTTTAATGACACACGCCTTCGGGACAGCGCTCGCACCGAGCGGCCTTTTCGCCGCCCGCCCAGCGACATACCCCCGGGGCAGAGCCTCAGGCCCAAAAGCCTGAGCCCAATTGAAGCTCGTTTGCACAGGCAGATAGAACTGCTGGTGATGGACTAGAGCCTCAGGCCCAAAAGCCTGAGCCCAATTGAAGCCTGCAAGGCTCGCTGCCGTCTGGTGTGAATTTCACTCGAGCCTCAGGCCCAAAAGCCTGAGCCCAATTGAAGCACTATCGAGCATCTCCCGAGCGGCAGTCTCGAAGTCTCGAGCCTCAGGCCCAAAAGCCTGAGCCCAATTGAAGCCTACTCATATCCAGCAGTTAGATCAGAGCATTCCACTAGAGCCTCAGGCCCAAAAGCCTGAGCCCAATTGAAGCGAGTACTTTTCAGTTCTTCAATCATTTCTTTTCGTAGGAGAGCCTCAGGCCCAAAAGCCTGAGCCCAATTGAAGCCGTGCAAGCAAAGCACTTCAGGCGGGAAAAGGTGACGACGAGCCTCAGGCCCAAAAGCCTGAGCCCAATTGAAGCCCAAGCTTTGCTGTTATCGACGGAGGTTCTTGCGGTGGAGCCTCAGGCCCAAAAGCCTGAGCCCAATTGAAGCCATGTGGCAGCGCAGATGGAGATGGTGCGGGCCGTGCGAGCCTCAGGCCCAAAAGCCTGAGCCCAATTGAAGCTTAGGTGTTATGGGCAAACAAGCTCACGAACAGCCTCATGAGCCTCAGGCCCAAAAGCCTGAGCCCAATTGAAGCATAACAGAAAGACACCAACCACAATGCTAAGCCTCATGAGCCTCAGGCCCAAAAGCCTGAGCCCAATTGAAGCCTTTCTGATCCTTTTTAAGGGAGGTTATTATGTAGTATCGAGCCTCAGGCCCAAAAGCCTGAGCCCAATTGAAGCTGCAGCCGCTTCCAGATATTCGTGTCTCTCCTTTGTCGGCGAGCCTCAGGCCCAAAAGCCTGAGCCCAATTGAAGCTACGAAGCCTGCAATGGCAAGCTCATGTGGAAACGCCCCGAGCCTCAGGCCCAAAAGCCTGAGCCCAATTGAAGCCGTGTTAACTTCTCGATCTCCTGTTGAGAAGCACCAAGGAGCCTCAGGCCCAAAAGCCTGAGCCCAATTGAAGCAAGTTGTCTTCACAATATCCAGCATAAGTCGCATTGGCAGAGCCTCAGGCCCAAAAGCCTGAGCCCAATTGAAGCTGCGACACACCGGCAGTTTATCACCTCGCTAGCCGAGAGCCTCAGGCCCAAAAGCCTGAGCCCAATTGAAGCGCTGGCTGCATCATCAGTGCTTGGCAACAAGCGTGCAGGGAGCCTCAGGCCCAAAAGCCTGAGCCCAATTGAAGCGGCGCGAACGATGCCAGAGCCAAATGCCTGTGATAGCGAGCCTCAGGCCCAAAAGCCTGAGCCCAATTGAAGCTGTGTCATCCGGCCAGTGCCGTGGCTGTGTGGAGCGCCGGAGCCTCAGGCCCAAAAGCCTGAGCCCAATTGAAGCCGTGATGTATGTGGATCGGTAAGGATCAGGATGGCGGCGAGCCTCAGGCCCAAAAGCCTGAGCCCAATTGAAGCGATGCAATAAGGTCGCCGCCACTGTCGCATAGCATAGAGCCTCAGGCCCAAAAGCCTGAGCCCAATTGAAGCCACTCATCGGTTCAACCAAGCCTTGCTAGGACGGCCACGAGCCTCAGGCCCAAAAGCCTGAGCCCAATTGAAGCTCGGATCATGAAATTTGGTGGACTGGCCGCTGGGCGTGCGGGAGCCTCAGGCCCAAAAGCCTGAGCCCAATTGAAGCTGTCCATGCTTGCGATAATGCTCGACGGCATTGCCGATGAGCCTCAGGCCCAAAAGCCTGAGCCCAATTGAAGCGCGGAATAAATGGAAAATACAGCCATTTTGTGCAAAGAGCCTCAGGCCCAAAAGCCTGAGCCCAATTGAAGCCACTGATGGCAAGCCTAGTGCATTATCCGTGCAGGACCGAGCCTCAGGCCCAAAAGCCTGAGCCCAATTGAAGCGAGTTGATGAACCAGCACGATACGGTGATCCCGTTCCTGGCGGAGCCTCAGGCCCAAAAGCCTGAGCCCAATTGAAGCGCACGGTAAAATTGCCCTATGTGATCCCAAGCGACGCCGAGCCTCAGGCCCAAAAGCCTGAGCCCAATTGAAGCAAAGCCATGGACACCGACACCCGCCGCCGCGTTGAGCAAGAGCCTCAGGCCCAAAAGCCTGAGCCCAATTGAAGCATAATCACATCTCCTGTTGTTCTGGCTGCGTGTCCCAGGAGCCTCAGGCCCAAAAACCTGAGCCCAATTGAAGCGATGTTGTCTATCAGGGTGACCAGGCGCGGGTGCGCAGAGCCTCAGGCCCAAAAGCCTGAGCCCAATTGAAGCCCCGGTGTCCGGGCGGTGCAATGGGATCGTGAAGCCGGGGAGCCTCAGGCCCAAAAGCCTGAGCCCAATTGAAGCTCCAGTGACGCCAGCCGCGCGGACAGTGAAAGCCCCAGAGCCTCAGGCCCAAAAGCCTGAGCCCAATTGAAGCGCTGGGTTGATGAGGCCGAGACGGTCAGCGAAAAGGCAGAGCCTCAGGCCCAAAAGCCTGAGCCTAATTGAAGCTGCACATCGACGCCAGCCGTCAAAAACAGCACGCCGAGAGCCTCAGGCTGAAAAGTCTCAGCCCGAATTACAATCCGATCCAGTAACCTTGGTGAAACCAGATTGCGGAGAAACTCAAGTGCACCAATTGAAATAATGGCGCGCTTGGAGGCGAATGCTTCGAACCGCGTTTTCGAAATCCTAGCCGATTGGAGCGTTGAATTAGAAGCACTTTCAAAGTCAGAAGACGACTTTGACGATGATGATATCGAAGATGACGACCCCGACGATCTGACGCGCCGCAGCAAACGGCCCTCTCCCAAAATGGGAGGTCCGTCATGAGCAAGCGCGAACCACCATTCTCTCTCCGCCTAACCTTTGAAGAAAAACAACGCCTGATCCGGGATGCTGGCGGACAATCGCTTTCTGCCTATGTGAAGGACCGGCTGTTCGGCGATGATGTGCCACGCAAGCGGCGGCGCAAGTCACCGGTTCAGGATACGGTGCTGCTGGGTAAACTGCTGGCCCAGCTCGGCGCATCCCGATTGAAGGCCAATCTGGATCATCTGGCGCAAGCGGCTGATAGCGGCATTTTGCATCTGATGCCCGATACCGAGCGGCAAATCACCCGTGCCTGTGATGATGTGACGGCCATGCGGCTCATGCTGTTGCAGGCTTTGGGGCACCGCATACCGGATAATGCAGCCCAGCCATCGCAAAGCCTGTCGCAGACCTTTGCCGGGGAAGCTAGCAATAGCCTGAGGCTCACACCATGATCCTCAAAGGCTCCCAACGGGGCGGTGCCCGAAACCTCGCGTCTCATCTTCTGAAACAGGAGAATGAGCATATTGATCTGGTCGAGCTGCGCGGCTTTATCGCCAATGACCTGACCGGGGCATTTGATGAGGCTCGCGCCATTGCCCAGGGCACGCAGTGCAGGCAATTCCTGTTCTCGCTTAGCCTCAGCCCGCCAGAAGATCAAATCGTTCCAGCAGAAGGCTTTCAAGAAGCCACAAACGCTATTGAAAAGCGCCTCGGCCTTGAGGGGCAACCGCGCGCCATTGTCATCCATGAGAAGGAAGGCCGTCGCCATGCCCATGCGGTTTGGTCGCGCATTGATGCCGAGACCATGACGGCAAGGCCGCTGCCCTTCTTCAAGAACCGTTTGCAGGAAGCCGCGCGCGAGCTGTATCTGGAGCATGGCTGGCAGATACCCGATGGTCTGCGCGATCCGGCCTTGCGCAACCCTGACAGCTTCACCCGCGCCGAATGGCAGCAAGCCAGACGCAATGATCGTGACCCCAGAGAAATCAAGCAGCTATTCCGACAATGCTGGGAGCAAGCCGATGGCGGTAAGGCGTTTGAGGCGGCGCTACGGGATAGTGGCTTTGTCGTGGCGCGGGGTGATCGGCGTGGCTATGTCGCGGTCGATCATGACGGCGAGATTTATTCCCTGTCTCGCTGGTCCGGGCAGAAGACCAAGGCGCTCAAGGAGCGGATAGGCAATCCAGACAACCTGCCAAGCGTCGATGAGGCCAAGCATGAGATCATCGCGGCGATGACACCGCGCCTTAACCGTTACCGACAAGAGCTAAAGCAAGAGCATCAGGAAGAGCGCTCGGTATGGCGGGCTAAGGCCGATGAGATGGCCCAACGGCAACGGCGCGAGCGGGAACGACAAAAACGAGCCCATGAGGCACGAGAACGCAAAGCGCGGCAGGCCCGCGCCCAGCATATTCGCAAGGGGCTAAGCGGCCTGTGGGACCGCGTCACCGGCAAAGCCGCCCGTCTGCAAAAGCAGCATGAGTTTGCGGCCTGGCAGGCTCTCAAGCGCGACCGGGCGGAACGTGATGAGCTGATCTGGGATCAGATGCANGAGCGGCAATATCTGCAACGCGATGTTAAAACCCTGCGTAAGCGTCATCGCCGTGAACGCGAACAACTCGGTCGTGAAATTGGCCGTGCGCTGCGCTTTGATCGCGAACCACGTCAAGAGCGATTACGTAACGAACGCGAGGCTTTAGAGCGGCAACATGAGCTCAAACGAGGTCGATCAGGACCGGATCGAGGCCGGTAATCCCCACAATATAATACAATCGTATGCGTGCCTATGATGGACTCCAGTGCGGTTTGCGCTGACCATCTCATCGGGTTGGATATCAGGCTATGGGGGAAGTCATGGCAGTCAAAGAGCGCATCTCAGAATTCACACAAACCTACCGAAAGCCACTGATCCTGTATGCCATCAGCTTCGTGCTGATTTATGCGGCTTTGCATGTGCAATTCGAGGCTTGGGGCCAACTTAACTTCTTGGTCTGGTCGCAACTAGGGCTGAACATTGCGGTCGGGGTATTGGCGTTTATGGGCGCTTTTCTGCCATTCGTCTTCTTCAAGCGCTTCTGGCCATACATAGTGCTAATCGGTGCAATCATCTATACCGCGATGGTGATCTATCCGATGGCTGGTTACACCATGGCGGTCGTCACGGGCATCCTCGCAGGCGTGCTTGGCGCTGCCTATGCGATGTACAAGCTCTGGCCCGCCATTGAAGGGTTGATGCCAACAACCTTTGGCTCATCCCGCTGGGCCAAGAAGGCTGATCTTGAAGCCAAAGATCTTCTGTCATCGGAAGGCATAAAGCTTGGGTCATGGAATGATCCAAAAGATGATTATGCCACGCATAAGCTCGCCTATAGCGGNCCNCGNCATNTNCTNACNGTNGCNCCNACCCGTGCNGGNAANGGNGTNAGCGCCATCATCCCNAANTTGCTNACNTATCCNGGNTCNGCNCTNGTCATNGATCCNAANGGTGAGAACGCCCTGATTACCGCCAAAGCCCGTAAAGCCATGGGCCAGGAAGTGATGATCGTCGATCCTTGGGGCATCACTGATAAGGCCTTGGACATGCCCAAAGCCCGCTTCAATCCAATGGATTGGCTGGTTGAGGGTGATCCGGACCTATCAGAAAACGCGATGCTTTTGGCGGATGCTCTTGTGATGCCCAATGAGCGGGGTGATCCGTATTGGGATAATGAGGCCCGCGCCTTGATTTATGGGCTGCTGATGCACCTCGCCACCGAACAAGAGGAGGTTGGAAACCGCAACCTCGGGCGTCTACGCGAAATNCTCACACTGCCACCGCGNGACAGGAATAATCCACGCGAAACGAATGAGGATGATTTTGATGAGGTCTTGGCGAACATGGTGAGCAATGTTCACAACAAGCAAGTCCAATCAGCGGCGCATCGTATCAAGCAGAAAGCCGATAAAGAGCGCTCAGGCGTCTTCTCAACCGCCCAGTCGCACACGCATTTCTTGGAAAGCCCACGCATCATTGATGCGCTTTCAAAGACCGACTTCAGCTTCGATGCGATGAAGAATGGTCATTTAACCATCTATCTCATTTTACCGGCAGATCGTTTGAACACTTTTGGCCGGTGGTTACGCCTGATGATCCAGCAAGCCATCACGCAGACCGCTCGGAACATCACGACGCAACCCAAATACCCTGTTTTGTTCCTGCTGGATGAAATGCCCGCCCTTGGCCATCTCAAGATGGTCGAGCAAGCCTATGGCTTAATGGCTGGATTCGGGATGCAGTTGTGGGGAATTACCCAGGACCTATCCCAGCTCAAGCGCATCTATGGCGATGGCTGGGAAACATTCGTCAGTAATTCTGGCGTGCTGCAATATTTTGGCAGCCGGGATCAGATGACGGCTGAGTACTTCTCTAAGCTCTGCGGCGTCACCACCGTTTGGAATGTCAGCACGGCTATCTCCACGGTTTTTGGTGGCAATAACTCGAATAGCGAGACCAAGGCTCAAGGCCAACGCTCATTGGCCTTTGCTGATGAGCTCATGACCCTACGCAGCGATCAACAAATCCTGCTGGTTGAAAACGCTTACCCCATCAAAGGCATCAAAACGCCATGGTTCAATGACCCTGCATTGAAAGCCAAGGGCGTCAATCTGCATGAGGAGAAATGATAATGGTTAATCCCGCTGATTATGAAGAACCCGGCAAAGGCCGCGCAGCCAAAGAGTTCAAAGCCGTGAAGGACAAATCGCGTGACCCGAATGATTACAGTTATCCCGAAAAGTTTCGAAACAATGCTCCACAACTTGTGCTGAAGCCAGGCGGGTCTCTTCAACGGATCGTCGATGAACAAGTAGAGCTAGAGCAAACAGCGATTGCACTAAAACAAGAGATGGAGGAAAAACTTGAAAAAGAACATCAAGATAAAGTAAACTCAAATAATAATGATAAAGACAATGAGCGATAAAAAATACCCATTACCTGAAGAAGGCAATCGAGAAGCGTGGTGGAAAGAGATGGACACCAATGTGATCCGTCACCCTGACGGTCGTGAATTTTTGGTCACCATGACCAATTGGCATTGGGAATCGCTCAATTGGATGCTCACCCTCCCGAAATCAAAAATACACATCATGCTCGATGCGGTTGAAGCCGATACCGAGATGGACTGCACCTTTGATGAGAAAGTGATGACCTATATCCATCTTTATGTTCACCGATGGATGGAAAAAGTCGGCTAGAAGTCGTTCTGACTAAGAGAAGACTTGGCTGTATCGGAACACTCACGTGATCTCACAGGCACCAAATCTGTCAAACGCAGACTATTATGTTCACCTCTATAATTCTTAAATGGGAACAGCTGATTTTTTCCATGCGGCATGTCCGCTTCTAAAAGCCTTTTAAATTCAATTGCATCAATAGCTTACATATTATTATGCGCCCGTGATGTCCGCTTTAATGTCCGGATGACACATCATGCCCCCCCCCCCTCCATTCACCCACAGGCCATCAGGTCTTGAGCCAGTCACTAAAATCGCACGGGGGATAGCCCCTTGATCAGACAAGGGATAGTCGCACACAAGAGCGCCTCCCTGCTTCTCTGACGTTACGCCCCTGTGGGTGTCTGTGGGCCTGATCCCATGCGTCTCCGCTTCCTATCAAGACCTGGATTGGCCGGGTCTTACAGGACAAAGGAGAACCGCATGATTTGCTTTATCACCATCCATGAATTGCAGACCAAAAGCCTGCACGAGCTTTGGCATTTGCATCAACGCTATAGCCGATTGCTCATGGGCACAGCCCATGGCAGCGCTCAGCGCCGCAATATTCTGGCGACGTTGGAGAATATCGAAACCGTGCTGCACGCCCATTGGCAATTGCCGCATTTCGATCCCTAAATGCCAATCACCCCGGCCTAAGCCGGGGTGATTTGTTCTGCCTTACGATCACAATTTGGGTGCAACAGACGGCGTGGCGGCTTGCCGCTTTTCTGTTTCTTCTTTACGCAACCTCACATCTTGGATTGTAGCGTTGGCCTCAAGTTTAAAGTCACGCAAGACCGTTCCGTATTGCTGGAGACGGCCTTTATGAGAGAAGTTGCGCGCAAAATGGTAGATCAAGACACCATCACACCAGCCCTCGTCGATATGGGTCAGCGCTCTTTCAGCTATCCTTTCCACTGGGCCTGACCGTGCGGTCCAGTCAACATGCGGATGCCAGCAGGGTACATTCGTGATTTGGCCATCCTTAATGGGATAGATCAGTGAGTTGAATCGCAAATCTTGCCGTGAACCGAAGATTTGGGCCTTGCTGTCATCATCCACCGGGCTTTCACCATGGCGTTCGATCACCGCCCCGATAAAATCGCCTTCCGTGGGCATTCGATCCGTCAGGCGATAATCGATCGTCACCTTCCTATCAAGTTTACTGATAAGGCTGCCTGCGTGCCAAGGGGTGACGCGGATTTCCATGGTGTCGCGGACATCCATAATGTTGCCGCTGTTGATAGATTGATCAGCATAGTCTTCACGCACCTTCACATTCTGGCTGTCAGTCCAGTTTATGACCTTTAAGCGCGCTGTCGGGAATGCCGACAACACGGCTCGGTCAATCCGTTGATCCACCTGAATGCCGTTTACCTCCAGCTCCATCCCGGCAAAGGATGAGTGGGCAAAATCAGGCAAAGCAATACCATCCAGATCAAGCGGCGCTTTGGACGGCTTGCTCTCCGCCGCAGAACCGGGGAACGGCTTGATCCCAAAGCCCCGGATCACTGGCTTGTCGGCCTTGGCCGGGATTGCATGGAGAGTGCCGCCCCCAAGGACAGACAGGCACATCGCCAGTGCCACCCTTATGCTTGTCATGACGCACCCGCCTTGGCGCGTTGGTCGGCCTCCCGTGAAGCGGCCATCAGGATGTTAACCAGATCGACGACCCACCAGATACCGACGCCGATCAGAATGAAAATGCCGATCACGATGAATGCTGTGAGCCATCCAACGATGGTCAATATCGCCATGGCAACGGCACTCTTGTACTTGCCGAGATAGAAGCGATGCGCTCCCAGATAGCCAAGGAAGAACCAGAGAAGCAGTGTGATCAACAAGGACCGACCGTTAAGACCAGCTTGCATTACCTTGGTCAGTTCACTGACGGTCAAATTGGGTTGCTGTTCGGACATGATCAGGCCCCGCATTGACGTTTTTCGATCTGGTCCATGACCATATCGGCGGCCTTGTTCAAGCCCCGCTGCTGGCTATAGCTGAGGCCCGTTGTGGCAGAGGTTGATTTGCCGGTGAGATCGGAGACAACGGACAGAATGTCGGAAACCATGCCGCTATCTTCCTGGAAAGCGGCCTGCATTTTCAGCAGTTCCTCACAGGACATGCTGTCCAGTTCGGCTTCCGATAGTTGCTGGCCGTTCTGACTGGCCTCCATTGTGGCGCATCCGGTAACAGTTAAAATAGCCGCAGATAGCATCACGGCACGCAGTGGAAAAGACATGAACAAGACTCCTTGAAATACGAATCATGCCAACTCCAACCACCACGGAAGAACAAAGATAGACACCCCTTAGAAACCGTAATAACAAAAGGGGTCCCTTTTGTTATTATTTGCATAAACACTGTTTTGTGCCTGTTTTTACCTTGATCTTGCCGATTGTTGTCTCCAGAATCCTTGCTTGAAGCCATTTTCATCCACCATTCATAAGGGACCCCTTTTGACCGGTCCCTCAAACGGCCCATAATTGCCGTTAAGATATTGTTGTGGATAGGCTTTCTGGCACCTTGCCTTGGGCGAGATCGCTGCTGACACTCATCTCATGAAAATTGGCTATGTCCGGGTTTCGGACCACGATCAGACAGAAAACCTGCAACTTGATGCGCTCAAACAGGCGGGCTGCGATGTGATCTACAGCGATCACGGGGTCAGCGGATCGATTACCGAGCGCAAGGGATTGAATGACGTTCTGAGCCTGCTGCAGGATGGCGATACGTTGCTTGTCTGGAAGATTGACCGGTTGGGCCGGTCAACGGCGCATCTGCTGTTGCTGCTGGATGATCTGAGGCAACGCGGCGTGGATTTTGTGGCCGTCACCCAGGGCATCGACACCACCACGGCCATAGGCCGAATGATCTTTGCCCAGCTCGCGGTATTTGCCGAGTTCGAGCGCGAACAAATCCGCGAGCGTACCAAGGCAGGCATGGCCGCCGCCAAGGCCAGAGGCATTCACATCGGCCGCCCGCGCAAACTGACCGATCAGCAAATCGCCTATGCCAGGGCGCTCATCGCCGCCAAAGAAAGCACCATCACCGCCATGGCAAAGAAGTATGGTGTCGCTCCGCAAACCCTCTCGCGGTGGGTGTGCTTGCCAGACAAAATATAGGCTGAAAGTTATATAGCTCCTGTGCTATATTAAACTATGAGGTGAGATACTTATTTGACGAGCATCTGGCCAAGCAGGAAAGGACGAAGCGATGACAACGACATTGAATGAGAAACTGAACAAGCTGCCGAAAGCACGCCGTGAGCGCATCATGGCCGAAGCTGACCGTTTGCACGCTGAGTACCTGACCTTGCAGGAAATTCGGAAAGCAAAAGAGCTGACCCAGACACAGCTTGCGGAGATGTTGGGCATTCGCCAGGCGACTGTGGCTCAAATGGAAAAGCGTAGCGATCTGATGCTATCCACTTTACGCAGCTATATTGAGGCCATGGGCGGCAAGCTCAACCTGATGGTTGAGTTTCCAGATCGCCCTCCGGTTAGCCTCGATGGCCTTAGCAACCCTGATAAGCCATCCCACACGCATCGTTGATACCTCACGGGATGTGAGTCATGTGATCGCTATGTGGGAATGTTGGCTAGACGCTCATAGCGTCTAGCGCTCCCATTCATTATCATGACTGCGCCGCGTCACTGATAAACTTCTTCCCTTCGACGCAAAACGCACCTGTTGCAGTGCCTTGCGATTGAGCTGGGCTGGCATCTCGCCGTAAGTCCATTCACCATCCCTTACTGGTGTCACACCAAAAGGCAGACGATCATCCGGCCATATCACTTGGTTAATCTGATCTGTCTTGATCCAGGACGTTTTCTCATCAAGTCCCAGATGCGCGCAAACGCGCGGTGGGATCTCTACAGATTGGACAGGGTTACTTGGGGGCGAATGAGTAATCGGGCAAAGAAGCACCGTATGGCTGTTATCGGCCTCGTTGCGCCTTGCGACCACAATAGTGCATGGGCGGTCTTTGCCGTGCTCGAGACCTTTCGCGGCATCATCCCGCCAGAGGAAGTCATATCGAATCACCAGGCCGACTTTGGGATCAAACATGCCTTAGTCTAGGAGGTGATCCAGATAGGGCGTTTCTGCGCCTTGATAGCCTTTGGTCAACTCATCCTTCATCGTATCATCAAGCTCATGGGGATAGAGCGCCTGACGAGTATCCAGAGCTTCAAGTTCCCGATAGCGCTTTGCTGGGACAAGCACATAGCGCTCCCGCCCGTGATTGGTGATGACGACCGGCTCGGTCATCGCCACGTCGCTATATTTGCCAAAATTGCGCTGGAATTCGCTTGCTGTAATTTCAGTCATATTGCTCTCCATTGTCTAAATACAGAATATCATAAAAATACGTATTTTGCAAATTTTCACACTGGGCAGCCCTCTAAGACCCACAAAATTCGATCTGTTAAAGCAGATCATGGTTGTTCTTGATCTGTATAAGCAGATCATTTCTTGAAATTTCCGTAGCAATTTGATATGCTAAAGCATATTGGAATTAGACATGATGCAAAAAAATATATCAATGAGCTACGCCACCGAGCATATCGCCAGCCTGTTGCGCGCCGCGCGCGAGGCGAAGGGGCTGAACCAGCGGGAGCTGAGCGCCCGATCAGGCCTGCCGCAAAGCCATATCTCGAAAATCGAGAATGGCGCGGTCGATCTCCGGCTTTCCAGCCTGATCGAGCTGGCCCGCATCCTTGATCTGGAATTGACCCTGGTGCCACGTAAGGCGTTGCCCGCAGTTCAGGCGATCATGCGCAGTGCTGGGGGGACTGGCCAAGACGATGAGGCCATACGGCCCGCCTATAGCCTGGACGAGGATGATCATGACTGATGTTTCCGTCCTTGATGTCCTGCTGTATGACCGCCCCATCGGCACCCTGACGCGGGTTGGCGGGGACAGGGTTCTGTTTGCCTTCAACGATGCCTATATCGTCGATCAGAACCGGCCAACGCTGGGGCTGGGCTTCAAGGATCAGTTCGGCGAGCTGATTACCGAATTCAGACCGACGCAAACGCGGGTTACGCCCTTCTTCGCCAATCTGCTGCCCGAAGGGCATATGCGCGATTATCTGGCCGCGCGCGCCGGGATCAACCCTGCCCGTGAGTTTTTCCTGCTATGGGTTTTGGGACGCGATCTGCCGGGTGCCATCACAATCCGGCCCGCCGGTGGTGAAGCCTGGCCGGACGGGGCCAATGATCCGGATCATGATGGCGATGATCGGCGCGAGAATGCCTTGCGCTTCTCGCTTGCCGGGGTGCAGCTCAAATTCTCGGCTGTGCATGAGGCGCGCGGCGGCCTGACCATTCCGGCCAAGGGGGTTGGTGGGTCGTGGATCGTCAAGCTGCCATCCCGCGAGTTTGCGGGCGTGCCCGAGAATGAATTCTCGATGATGACGCTGGCCCGGCTCATCGGCATCAATGTGCCGCAGATCCAACTGGTCGATCTGGCGGCGATCCGTAATCTGCCCGAAGGCATCGGCGCGCTGTCTGGGCAGGCACTCGCTATCGAACGCTTTGACCGACTGCCGGATGGACAGGCCGTGCATATCGAGGATTTTGCCCAGGTCTTCGGCGTCTATCCGCAGGAGAAATATCAGAAGGCTAGTGCGCGCAATATCGCCACCGTCCTTGGCGTGGAAGGCGATGAGGCCGACATTGCCGAGTTCATCCGCCGCCTGACCTTCAACATGCTGATCGGCAATGCCGATATGCACCTGAAAAACTGGTCGCTGATCTATCCGGACCGGCGGCGGGCAGCACTGGCGCCTGCCTATGATTTCGTATCGACTGTGCCCTATATCCCGGACCGCAATGCGGCGCTGAATGTCAGCCGCACCAAGCGGTTCGATGAGTTTTCCGAGGATGAGCTGTCCCACCTTGCGGCCAAGGCCCGTCTACCGGAAAAGCTGCTGCTGGATAGCGCGCGGGAAGCGGTTGAGCGCTTCCATGAGGTATGGAGCCGGGAGAAAACCAATCTGCCGCTGAGTGCGAAGATCGTTGAGGTCATCGACCGGCAGTTGCAGATCGTGCCGATTGCCGGGGCGAGAGCCTAGGACCGCGCCCGATCACAAGCCATGTGCTTGCATATATATAGATTATCAAAATGGCCTGGCCTGAATATCTATAGATATTCAGTCGGGAGGGATTGGGCTTCCCCCGTATGCCGTTTATGATCTTAAAATCATAAAGCGCAGAAACCAGCGGATTACGGGCAGTGATAGGCCCACCGCTCCCCGGCGATCTCGATCATGGTGTAATCAAAGGCCAGATCGCGGGCCATGGCGGCATAGTCGATATAGAAACTCAGATGCTCGGGGATGTCCCCATAGAAGCCCTCATCGACAAACTGCATGGCCAGCTCGGCCAACGTGTCGACCTCGTACAAGGTCACGTCATAATCCGATGGCTCAACCGTCGCAGGATCGAAGCTGTAGCCGCATTCGCCAACGGCAATGATGAAGCTCCGCTTTTCGTCATCGTCCCACTCGTCCGTCGCGTCCATGAAGCGCAGGATATTTGCCTGATTCAGGCCCCAGGCTTTGGCAAAGGCGCAGTCCATCGCATCGCCATCAATGAACTGGATTTCAAATTCCTCGACCGGCTGGCCATAGTCGTTGCGGATCGTGCCGATCTTCGCCAAATAGCTTTCCTCGCTGTCGAAATAGAAGCCACTGGCTGAGATGTCATAGGGTTGGGCATAGAAGGTTGTTGTCATGTGCTTTGCTCCTCTTTGGTTAGGTTTGGGTTGCTCATGCAACCTTGGCCTTCGCCGAGAAGCAGGTGTGCAAACGGCACGAGAAATCGACGGCGGGCGCAGGGCTACGCCCCGAGCCTCGGGAGACCGTCTATTTCTGCGTGAAGTGCGCTGAGGGCGGCAG